>CAYJNX010000009.1:0-28868 GCA_964371525.1 uncultured Akkermansia sp.
TGCCTTATTATACCGCCCTAGCCCACTTTGGCAAGGAAAACTAGATCTTGATCACGAGCTTCAGCTTATACAAGATCAAGCAGGGTATCATGATGACGAGCACGAAGCTAGACGCATACAGCAGCGAGGAATAGCTACCACTCTCGCCCACCCACTTCACACAGATATCCGTATAGTACCAGCCATGCAGCGTGACCTCCTGCCCTGCCGCAGTTGTCCATTTAATAAACTGCACCGCACACTTCGCCAGCAGGTCTGCGACGATGTAGGCAAAGAGTGGGTTCAGCCCCATTGCTTTCAGCGGCATGAGGTATTGCCCCTTCCCTCGCATGTCTGCGAAGTAGATAAGGAAGGCGAGGCATATCATGCCCCAGCCTCCTGTCTCAAGCACATAGCTGCCTGTCCACAGAGCCTTGACAACTGGAAGTTCAAAGGAGAGGAAATAGGCCACTAGCAGGCTCACTAGCCCCATGCTGTACAGTCGCGCGACGGATTCCGCCTGCGAATCTGCCTTACGGATGATCTGCCCTGCCAAGAAGCCTAGCAGTACGCTCGCCGCTCCCGTGATGCTACCCAGCACCCCCTCGGGGTCAAAGGGCAATCCGTAGCCCCTATACACATGCTCGATGCCTACAAGAGCCTCGTCTATCGCCCCCGAGCCCTGCCCCGCCAGTGTGAACACGCCCAGCTGCGCGTCGCCCAAATGCACAAGCAAGTACCAGTGTAGCGCGATGAGCCCGACCATCCCCACGAGGATGACCCACGTATTCCGCAAGATCAGGATGAGCAATGCACCTAGCACGTAGCACATGGCGAGTCGCTGGAACACACCAAACACGCGCACATGCTCACAATGCGCCATAAAATTATCCCAAAAGCTCAGATCAGCAGCGGCATCGGGGTTATGAAAGGGAAAGGCATTCAGCGCAAGCCCTATGGCAAAAATCACCGAGCCTCTGAACAGGATTTTCCCCAGCAAGCGAAAGGAGAATGTCGTCCCACGCTTCCCAAAGGAAAAGACCATCGCCACGCCCATGATGAAGACGAAGAAGGGGAAGACGAGGTCCGCGACCGTACAGCCCTCCCACCTCACATGCTGCAAGGGTTTAAACGCCACTCCCCACGTACCGGGATTATTAACCAGTATCATCCCCATGATACTAAGACCACGGAGTATATCTAAGGCGGAATAGCGAGGCGATGCTGTCATATGCTCTCTATACTAGCACAGCCCCCGCGCAGCCGTCAAGGTCACTGGTAGATATCTATCCCTAACTTCATGAGGTCGTTCAGGGAGAGGGCGCAGGGGTCGGGGGCGACCCAGTGGTCGGGCTCTATCTCGCGGGGATTGAGATTCATGCCGTAGGTGACATCGATGTAAGGGTGGTTGATGCGGCGGCCAAAGGCACTGCATGAGGGAGGATCGATGGGGGATGGGATCTCGCCAGGGAGTGGGGTGAACTTGCTCGCCTTCCCCGGTGTGAGCTGGGGGACGGCGGCGAGCAGCGCGCGCGTGTAGGCGTGGCGCGGCTTGCTGTAGAGTTTCTCTGTAGCTGCCATTTCGACGATTTTTCCCTGATACATGACGGCTGTGCGGTCGGTGATGTGGCGCACGAGTGAGAGGTCATGCGAGATGAAGAGGTAGGAAAGCCCTAGTTCTTTCTGGAGCTTTAAGAGCAGGTTAATCACCTGTGCTTGTATGGAGACATCGAGTGCGCTGACCGGCTCGTCGAGCACAAGGAGCTGGGGGCGGAGGGCCAGCGCGCGGGCGATGCAGATGCGCTGTCGCTGCCCGCCTGAGAACTCATGGGGGTAGCGGTGGCGTGATTCCCATGCGAGTCCGACTTGATCCATGAGCTCACGGAGGCGGACGGCGCGTTCTGCCGCGTCACAGATGCCATGGATGCACAGGGGCTCTTCGATGAGGTCGGCGAGCGTCATGCGGGCATTCAGGGATTCCGCTGGGTCTTGGAAGACCATCTGTGCCACGCCTCGCAGTGGGTGTAGTTCACGTGCGGACAGACTTGCTATTTCCTGTCCTTGTAGCTTGATACTGCCTGACGTGGGTTTGTATAAGCGCATGAGACAGCGCGCGATGGTGCTTTTCCCACAGCCGCTTTCTCCGACGAGTCCGAGGCTTTCGCCTTTTTTCAGGGAAAAGCTCACGCCATCCACGGCTTTCAACCATGAGAGCTGGCGAGAGAATAGTCCCTTTCGGATGGGAAAGTGCATCTTGAGATGACTCACTGTAAGTAGGTCTTCCATAGCTTCTCCCATTATAGTCTCCTCAGAGACGGAGATCAAGCATGAATGAAGCGATGCTTCAGATCTTCGAGCTGTTCTTCGCTCAGGTGCTCACGCAGGGCGTGCAGCATGCGATCGTAGTACTCTGCACGTGTCCAGCTGTGCAGGGGCTGCGCTTCGGCATTTTTAAACTTCCAGCTGGGCATGGGTAGCACGAGGTCGATGACTTCGTCGTGTCCCTGTATGGAGCGCACGAGGCAGTCCATGACAAGTGTTTTCAGTTGATCTGCTTGATCTGCTTGACTGCTCTGGGAGTACTGGCTGAGTACACGGCAGAGCCAGTCAAAATAAAGCTGGTTCGGCGGTGCGCTCAGTCCTTCGAGGTGACGCAGGATTTCGCCTTCGGGCAGTCTGTGTAGCAGCTCATTCGCATAGGGTGTGACGCGTCTGTCGGCTATGCTGAGGAGGGCTTCGAGTAGGCTGCTGGGCGCGTCTTTTTCGCTGACGAGGAGTTCTGCCAGTGTGCGTACTCCGAGCTGCGCTTCTTTCTTCGTCTCGTCCTCGGGGCTGAGGGTAGCGATCAGGCTAGCTGCCTGTCGACGCAGCAGTGCGTCTTCATCTTCGAGGGCACCGGCGATGAGGGCTCGCCATGCCCGTCCCTGCTGTCCCATGAGGAAGCCCGCGAGTGTCGCGAGCATCTGCGCGCGTGTAGGCAGAGCGACCTTGCTCTGGTACAGGCGGTAGACATTCCTCGTGTGGCTGAGCATCTCAGGCTGCTGCCCGTGATGCAGGCTGCATGCCAGCATCGCGAGCGGCCATTCATCATCGGTGATTTTCTCCAGCAGATGAGGGAGGCGTGTGAGCTCGGCGAGTCGTTCTAACTCTGATAGCGAGCTCAGGTAGTCCTGATAGATGCTCATGGGGGTATAGCGGTATGTCTCTGCCTTATTGAGCAGGGAGCATGGGGGTCACATCCATGGGACCATCGAGGCTGATGTTCGGGTCGAGCTCTGTGTTCAGCTCAGTGTTGACATCCGTATTAATGCTAGGGTTCACTGGCATCTCTGGCGCAGGAGGGACGACGGGTACAGGCGCATCGACATCGAGGAGAACGAGACGACGCTCGACATCTTTCAGCTGCACGAAGGCGCTGCTGACGGCGCGGGTCTTTGCCTGTGTATAGTACTGGCGTGCGGCTTCTTTGTCGCCAGCGAGCTGTGCTAGGTCACCGAGGCTGATGAGGGCGAATCCTGTGTAGATATTGTCCTCCATGTTGACGATGTTCTTCCATGCGGCAACGGCTTTTTCATCGCCTTCTACGGTGTAGTGCATGGCGATGGCGGCGGCGGCACGAGAACGGAGGGTGATGTCCTGAGTGGACTGTGCCACCTGCTCCAGTGCAGGGATGGCTTTTTCTATCTCGTTCTTATCGAGGAGAGCGAGTGCGGTGAGGAGCTCTGCTGACTTCGCGGCTGGAGTGTCTGCGAAGGAGGTCTTGATCTCTGCGATGGCGGCATCGTTATAGTTCTTCGCCTGTAGTTCATCGTTCACGGACTTCAGCTGTATCGCGTCGATGAGGCGTCCACCAGCATCTTGTTTCTGCTGCTCGTCAAAGGAGTAAAAGCCGATGATGCCTGCACCTGCGACGGCGACGACGACGAGGCCAAGGAGTAGCTTCTTGTAGTGATTGTTCAAGAAGACTTCATGCTTAGAGGGGCCGATTTCGATTTCGCCGATTGCCTTGATGTCTTCGGCACTGAGTGGGGTGGGATCTTTTTTGTCCATGATATAATTAAGATTGATAGTGTTTATTAAGGAGTTGCAGTCTGTCGAGATTATAGTAGTTGTTCAGACCGAGGTTGCGATAGATTTCTAGTGTCGCCTGTGACTTGTTCAGCGTGTAGAAGTGGATGCCGTCTACGTCGTCGTCGAGTAGCTCGGCGCATTGATTACTAGCGTAGTGGATGCCGACGCGTTCGAGTGAGGATCTATCTCCGCCAGCGCGGTGCATCGCCTTGAGCAGTCGCGCGGGGATGTTCGTGCCAGCGGCGAGCTGTGCCATGCGGTTCATGCCCGATATGGTGGTGATGGGCATGATGCCTGCGATGATGGGGACGCGGATTTCTAAGAATCGGCAGCGGTCGCGGTAGTCGAAGAAGGCGTGGTTATCAAAGAAGAGCTGTGTGCAGATGTAGTCCGCGCCTTCGTCGACTTTCGCACGAAGGTGGTCCATCTCTTTCAGGCGATTCGGGGTCTCTGGATGTCCTTCTGGGAAGCCTGCGACACCTATGGTTAGGCGGTAGGGAAGTCGCTGCTTTTCTTCCCAGCTTCGGATGAAGCGCACGAGTTCCGAGGCATGCGAGAACGCGTCTTCTGACTTTGGCTGGTTGCGCTCACGAGGCTCGTCACCTCGCAGGGCGAGTATCGCGCGCGCACCTGCGGCGATGTAGCTTTCTAGGATGCGCTCTAGTTCGTCTTTCGTATGCCCGACGCAGGTCAGGTGGGGGACGGTGTTAATCCCCTTGCTCTGGATGTCGGTGACTACATTACGTGTCAGCTCACGTGAGCTGCCGCCTGCGCCGTAGGTCACACTGACGAAGCTGGGATGGAACTCCTGTAGTTTCATCACGGTGTCTAGCAGCGATGCTGCTCCTTGCTCCGTTTTCGGTGGGAAGAACTCGAAGGAAAAACTCGGGGTACGGTCGAAGAGTGGTGAACCAGATATATTATTCATGTAAGAGGCCTGTACGGCGGTATGCGCTGCTTATAAGCTGTATTTAAAACTACTTATAAGCTTTAGAGTGTGGTAGGAACGAGTGGTAGCTCCACTTCATGGAGTTCCTTATCCTCAGCTGTGTTCGTTTGATCGGCTGGTGGCTGTGGGAGGGCTTGCTGCGCAGCTGGTGTGGGATCTGGCCACGTGACTGCGGCGTTTCTCTGAGTGATAGCTACTACCTTATCGCCAGCTTCAGGAAGCACGTTCGCAATGGGATTGAGCGTTTCCTGCTTCACATTCGCGATGATGAGTCCAGCATTCGTGTCAGCACTCTCGACAACTGCTTCGCAGATGAGTCCTTCGCCACGCTTAACCATGAGGCGCTGACCACTCTTCAGCTCTCCTAAGTCTTCAGCGCTATGAGGTGTCACGGTGAGAATGCACCACTGAGCATCATAAGAGTGTACGTCACCAATGACGATACTCGGACCGCCAATACCTGTAGCAGCTTGTGCAGCAGATTTTTCGCGCTCGATGCGCTGCTGCTCCCTGTCCTGACGCTGCTGTTGCTCCGCAAGCTGCGCTTCGCGGGCACGGGCTTCTGCGACGACGAGGCGTTCTTCTGCTTCGATGAGGAGACGCTGCTGCTCTGTGGCTGCTAGCTGGGCTTCCTGCTGCGCGAGTGATAGTTGATTTTCTTCTGTGACAGCGGGCTTAGCTGCGAGTCTGTCCATGCGGTCTTCGTGCGCCTGATGTCTGTTCTGTAGATGTGAGATCTGAGTCATGCTCTGATAAACCTTATAGTCAGCCTTTTGCTGGGGCAGATAGAAGACGACCATATAGAACATCATCGCAAGAGATAAGCTCAAAATAACGAGCAAGATTACACGGAAAGGATTCATAAGACGGGAGTATATTAAATTTAAATCGAAGATACAAGCATAGAATTCGGGGCGGGCTTAGCGGGAGGGTGGAAGTAGTAGGCTGCTCTTCCAGTTCGCAAAGGCGCGATTCACGTCATCAGAAATGCGTGCTTGCGGGGTGACAAACTTAGGGGTGAACCATGGGTAAGCTCCCACGAGGTCGTGATACACAATCACTTCGCCGTCGCATGTGCCATGCCCACTGCCTATTCCTATAGTCGGTACGGGGCATGCGCGTGTGATTTCTAGCGCGAGATCGGCCTGCGTGCACTCCATGACGAGTGAGCATACACCCGCCTCCACGAGGGCTTCCATGTCTCGGAAAATATACTGTGCTTCTTCGCTGGATTTCCCATGAATGCGGTAGCCGCCTGTTTCTTTGATACGCTGGGGCAGGAGTCCTATATGCCCCTGTACGGCGATGCCTGCCTGTGTGATAGCGCGTACTTGTTCTGCCATGTCGACTCCGCCTTCGAGCTTCACGATATGAGCTCCTGCGGCGATGAGTGCCTGAGCTGTCTCAAGGGCTTGCGCGGGGGTGTTGTAAGTATTAATAGGCATGTCACCGACGATAAGGGCATTCTTCACGCCGCGAGCGACCATTTCTACATGGTGCAGCATGTGAGAGAGCTTCACATGCGTCGTGTCAGGAAATCCCATCATCACCATGCCGAGGGAGTCACCTACCAGCAGGATGTCAAAGCCAGCCTCATCGGCTAGGCGTGCTGTGGGATAATCGTAGGCGGTGATCTCTGCTAAGGGGGACTTACCCTTACGTGCTTGGAGTGCTGCGATTTTCTGTAAAAGGTCATCGTTCATAGTCGTCTTTTATAGGGGGTATGTTCGTAAGGATTCTACGGAAAAATCTGGAAGTGAGGCAAGGAGCTCGGAGACCGTGCTCTCATGCCCCGCGAGTACGAGCGTCGCATCTATATCACAGAGCGGCTGAAGTACAAAGGAACGCTGCGCTGCGCGTGGGTGTGGCAGGGTGAGCTCAGGGCTGCTTAGCTGCATATCACCATAGCTGATGATGTCCAAGTCACAGCTGCGCGGCTCACCATAAACACCAGAGCGTTCGCGCCCTAGCATTTTTTCTATACTCTGACATTCTGCGAGGAGCTCCTGTGCTGAAACGGAGCAATACAGCTCGACACAGGCGTTCAAAAAGCAGGGCGACCCCTCTGGACATCCCTGTGGCTCAGTCTCGTAGAGCTGGGAGAGCTGCAGAGCACCATAGCGATCATACAACTCATCGCAAGCACGCTCCAGTGTCTTGAGTCGGTCTCCCTGATTCGCCCCTAAGGCTAAGAATACACGTACTGGCTCCATCACTCAGATGAAGTTGAGTTTGTAATTGAAGGGGGAATTAATCTGTAAAGCCCAGCACGTCTTGCATGTCATAGAGCCCAGCTGGCTTATCCGCCAGCCAGAGAGCTGCGCGCACCGCACCAGAGGCAAAGGTCATGCGGCTAGAAGCCTTATGCGTCAGCTCGACTCGCTCACCATCTGTCGCGTAGATTACCGTGTGGTCACCGACCACATCACCTCCGCGCATGGAGTGCATGCCTACCTGAGCCTGTGGGCGCGCGCCGACGAGCCCCTCGCGACCGTGCATGACGTCCTTTTCGTAGCTCAGACCGAGCTCTTCACAGGCGATTTCTGCCAGACTGCGAGCTGTGCCGCTAGGGGCATCCAGCTTGTGGTGGTGGTGCATCTCGACGATCTCGACATCATAGGTCTTGAGAATGCGAGTAGCCTTGCGCGTCAACCAGAAGAGGGTATTCACCCCGATGGAGTAGTTCGACGCGAAAACAATAGGAATCTGGGTCGCGGCTTCTACAATGGCAGCGCGCTCTTCATCCGTGTGCCCCGTCGTACCGATGACGACAGGCTTCTTCTGGGCGATAGCCTCGCGGAGCAGTTCGCTCGTGAAGCCATGGAAGGAGAAATCAATGGCAGCGTCAGCAGCGGTTAAAGCCGCGGACACATCCTGCCCCGCGTCATGCGTCGAGCCCATTTCGCTGAGTTCATTCAGCTCGACAGCCTGCTGAACAGCCTGCCCCATACGACCAGAAATACCAGTTACAAGAATCTTCATCTTCTGAGTATCTATATGATAGAATAAATAGATATTAGAGTAAGCCGTAGGAGCGAAGCATGGCTTCCAGTACAGGAATCTTCTCCTCTGCGAGTGGCGCGAGCGGGAGACGTACCTCGCCTGTCATCAGACCTTGTAGGCTGAGTGCCTTCTTGATGGGGACTGGGTTCGTATCGAGACCCATGAGTCCTTGAAGGAGCGGATAGAGCTTCTTCTGAAGAGCTAATGTCTGCACACCGTCGCCAGAAAGCGCGGTATCGACGAGTGCCTTCATCTCAGCAGGGATGATATTCGACGCGACGGATACAAGACCCTGTGCGCCGCAGGAAATGAAAGGAACAGTCAAGCCATCATCACCACTGAGGATGGCAAAGTCAGAGGGAACTGCCTGAAGGAGTTGGTTCACGCGATCGACCTGCCCACCAGCTTCTTTAATGGCGGTGATATTCGGGCAGTCCTTAGCGAGAGCCGCGACTGTAGGAACAGCAATCTCAATACCGCTGCGACCGGGGATGCTATAGAGCATGATGGGGAGCTTCGTATTCTCGGCGATGGCGCGGAAGTGGCGATACACGCCTTCTTGGCTAGGCTTGTTGTAGTAAGGGCATACCTGAAGCGTACCTGTAGCACCGAGTGCTTCTGCTTCCTGCGTCATGGAGATGGCCTCATCCGTGCTGTTCGAGCCTGTACCTGCAACTATCTGGCAGCGACCAGCCGCGAACTCTACCGCTAGCTTGATCACTTCGAGATGTTCCTCATGCGTCAGCGTAGGGGATTCCCCTGTCGTCCCGACTGGAACGATACCATCAACGCCAGCTTTCACCTGTGCTTCGACGAGGCTGCGGAAGGCATCCACATCAAGTTGGTTCTCACGAAAGGGGGTAACAATAGCTGTATAAAGACCGCGGTATTTCATAAAATGTACAGCCTGATTATAGCAAAGAGGCAAGATTTGTCACGCCATTTTTTAGGGCACCTCTGCAAAATTAGTCAGAGCAGAATGGTGATCTCGAAAATGAGCAAAACAGCACGCCTTTTGCCGCATTTTGGCGAGAATTTACAGCTTTTTGGGCTTACATAGCTCGCTATGCGCGCCCAAACGCAGTAAATCATCATCCAAAGTGCGTGCAAAATCCGAAGCTGCTAATTTTGAGAGGTCCCCTTTTAGGCAACAAGCCGTATTTAGAAAACATTTTGAAATTCACAGACTCTGGCGTAGATTAGCCTTGCAAGAAGCGGTATTTCTGAGATAATACAGCCCGATATGCTTAATCAAGAAGTGATTCTCGAAGACGAAACGGCAGCAGTTCAGATCCCCGGTGGTAATGGACTCATGCTGCCAGAAGGTTCACGCATCTACATCACGCAGATGCATAGCCGTACTATCACGGCCGCGAGTGATCTAGGTCTCGTGCGCATCACGAAGGAGGAAGCCATACGCGCGAAGATCCTCCCTCCCGATGAGGAAAAGCCCGTGGACGCGGAAACGGAGAGTCTCCCCTTGGAAGACAAGGTGTGGAACGCTCTGCGCGAAGTCTACGATCCAGAGATCCCTGTGAACATCGTCGACCTCGGTCTCATCTACGATGTCGAGATCGTCGAAGTCCCTGCTCAGGGCGCGCATGTACACGTCCTGATGACTCTGACAGCTCCTGGATGTGGTATGGGTCCTCATATCATGTCAGAAGCAGAGTGCAATATCTATGAAATCCCCGATGTATCGGAGGTAGACGTTGAGTTCGTCTGGGATCCCCCTTGGAATGAAGCTATGATGTCGGAGGAGGCCCGAATGATACTCGGCACAGCTTAACACTCGACTATGGGGCTGATCAATCTAGAGATCTCTGATGAGGAGATGACGCATCTCGCGGAGATCGCCACCCTCGCGCTGGTCATGATGGAGCAGAATCCGACGAGCAGCGAGAATCCGCGCGCCCGCGCATGGGAAAAACTCTGCACCGACATACTCGCTGCCGCGAGCCACTCACCCACCCTCCAGCCTCAGCTCGACTACGACGCTCAGAATGATAGCTGGGCGCTGAGTCAAGAATACGCAGAGCAGGCCTTTTACGAGGACGTGTTAGACGAGTACAAGGAAAGCATCTTCTGGGAAGAACTCGTCGACCGACTCTGTGATCAGGAGCTAGTCGATACTCTAGGCACTGAGCAAGCAGCCAATCTCAGTGAGCAGCAGCGTGAGCAGAGAACGCTCTCGCTACGCCAAGCCCTGTGCCGCGAGCTATCACAGCACGGACTGAGCCGATTCGGCTTCATAGGCTAGCGTCATCAAGCCCCTCTTCGCAGGATGCGTCTCATCTGCCACAAGGAGATAAAGATGGGGATTAATCCCATGATGAATAGGTAGATGAGATTTCGCTTTATGGTAGAGACAGACCCCTCATCGGTGACCTGCTCCATTTCACTAAGCAAGCGTGGCTGGCGTGCAGAAAGGTAGAAGCCGCGTGTTTCGTTCAGCCGAGCGTCCTTTCGCGCGCTTTTCACGCCTTCGCGTATGGCGGTGAGCTCTCTGTTCGCATAGAAGAACTCCAGGGGCTGAGCCTTGGGGTTATTAGCCATTTCCAGCTGCAATTTAGCGAGTTTATCAAGGTAGGCACTATTTCCACTGAGTGCGGCATTACGCACGCGGCGTAGCAGGCGGCGTGCTTCGACATCATCGTCATGAAGCGAGTTGAGCGCGAGTACAGCACGCTGGATGAAGCGAAGCTCATCATCTGTGCCAGACTCTTTCAGGTACTCACGTCGCTCATTGATCGTCGCGAGCTCCTGTTCCCAGCGGTTCTCCTCCGTTTGCACGAGGAAGATGAGCTCAAAGGCGTAACGCAGCGGACAGAACTCAGCTATCAGCGGCACAGCTTTAGTCTTAATATCATGCGTCTCGGCATCTTGGTATGCGACACGATGGCGCAGCTGCCCGAGCTGGGAGAACTCCTCTAACTCAAAGGTGGGGATGAAGTCATTCATCTCTTCAAACTTCACCAAGGCACCAGCAAGCAAGATCTGCGGTACAAGAATGAGCGGGACGATATTCAGAGCGACACGCTCACTGCGCACAAAGGCTGATACCATCAGGGAAATAGAAATCCCCACAAAGGCGGTTAAACTCATGACACCGAGATGCATCCAGAACATCAGGTGTATCTCGAGAATCCAATTACTCACCAGCAGGTAAAGAGCACACTGGATGGACGCTAATCCTGTCAATACGATCACCTTAGAAAGCAGATACCCCATGACAAACACCTTATAATTACTCTCTCGCTTCAGAATAGGTCTATCTCGCAACACCTCACATGCCGCAACCATGAGCCCAAAGAACATCGCAAGGATGATGGACAGAAAGAGGTACTCAGACATATGTAGCGCCTTGTAGAAGCTATACTCCTGCTCAGAAGCCGCGCGGAGCGTCCCCGCGATAAGTAGCCCTAGGACGGGGCCTTCGAGGAGAAGTGCATATAAGCCCATGCGGCTACGAACGCGCCCCAAGAAGGTTCGTATCACCCATATCTTAAAGAGCTTGAACAGGTCATAAGGGCGACGTGATGGACGTGGCGTGATGGGTCTATGCTGCTTGGGCTCTTGTAGTTTTCTACTTATCCGCTTACGGTAGATGAGTGATTCGAATCGCTCCTGCCAGAAGCGCGTGTTCTTGTTTCTATGGTTTTGGAAATGCTGCGTTGGGCTTTCCAGCACTTCAAAGACATAATCCGAGCCTCCCGACCTTGCGCTCTCTGGGCTGATGCGCAGCTGCATTTCCTGCGCCGCTTCCTCGAAGTATGCCTGCATCTCTGTAGGACTACCCCAGAATGCCATATGCCCGTGCTTGTCGAGCACGAGTACCTTGTCAAAGCGATTCAGCAAGGAGCTGGCGGGGCGATGCAGTGAGCAGAAAAGGATACGCCCCTCCGCCATGTTTTCCAATGTGGTGATCACGCGCTCTGCATCCCCCGAGGACAGTCCGCTGATGGGTTCATCTATGAGGTAGACTTCTGCTATACCAGTGAGATCAAGCCCTAGATTCAGACGCGAACGCTCACCATCCGAGATGGTTCTCTCTCCCGAGCGACCGACTCGACGCTCAGCGAGATGCTCCAGACCGATGAAGCTTAGCACCGTCTGCACTCGACGCATCACATCCCTAGAGCGTAGTAAAGGGCGGCGTATGATAGTCGCCTGCTTGATATGCTCCTCAACTGTCATCGCCTCATCGAGTATATCCTCACGCGGGATGTAGGCTATGTGGCGACGCAGAGACTGGGACTCGTTACTGAGAACTTCACCATTATAAAGGATACTACCATAGCTGGGATTCTGATGTCCCGCGAGTAGGGAAAGCAGCGTACTCTTCCCCGAGCCACTCGGACCGAGTATGCAGGCCATCTCCCCGCGCTTCAGTGTCAGAGCGATGTTATCGAGCACGCGACCTGTGCGTGGATAGTCCTTGGAGAGGCCCTTGACTTCTATCTGCTCTATACTTCCCGACTCTTCTTCCAGCACACCGACGGAGAAGCGACAGCGCAGTGACTGTGCTTGGCTGAGACTAATAAGATCCCCGTCCTTTAGCTCTACCATATTCGTCTTCAGCGGCTGATTGTCAACAAACACACCGACACAACCTTCAAGGACTCGCAGCTGCCCCGTATTCGAGGAGCGCGAGTAGCACACTTCAAAGATACACTCAGACGCGAGACCCGGTGTGAGCATGAGCGCGCCCGGTCTATTCGTGTCGGGGATATTCGTGACGAGGATTTTTTGATTCGTGGGATTGAGGTAGAAGCGACGCTCCTTGCCAAGGTACTGCGAGATATTGGCAAAAATATAAGGACCTTTACCATCAATGGTGAAATGCGCATAGTACCCAGCAGTTACTGGTGCATGACATTGTAATTCATCCTGATACAGCTGCATCGTATGATCTCGAGACAGGAGTTCGATCTCTAGGCGCAGTCCTATACGCATGCGCGCGATGCTATGTCGCGTGCGCAGTCGCGTGACAGTCAGTGTATCATCCTCAAGATGCACATAGTTCACCACCTTAACTCCTGCGTACTTAGCTTGCAGCAAGAAGTGAATATGCTCATAGGAGATGCTACAGGAAGGCAGCTCGATTTCCTGCCCTGAATGCAGGGGAATCATCCCCCCCATGGGCAACTCATGCCCACGCACATAGAGTGGCGAGGGCGCGTCATTAATGATGAGCGTGAGATGAGCACAGCGTAGCGCGCGGAAGCGCAGCTCCTTCGCATCGCATAAGAGCAAGAAATCGCCCTGCCCTAGCTGAGGAGAGAAGACAATCTGCTGGATAATACTCTCAGCTTTCTCATCTAGTTTCTGCTGATTTTTAATCAGATCAGCCACCGCAGCAGGCAGCAGATCTATCTTCAGCCCCTGACAAACCTGCGTAAATAGATCATCCTGTACCACCTGATCATTAATCTGGTACAGTAAAGTATAAATCTGCAAAGCCAGCGCATAACGCTCCTCCATCGTGCGCTTATTCGCGCTCAGGGTAAGCATACCATCCAGAGGATACTGAGCGTCGTAAGCCGCATCAAAACGCTTGATCAGCCAGTGATGCTCTACATTAGGGAAATTATAGCGCAGCATGTCGATAGCTGCATCAATATCCTCGAGCGTGACATCATCCGTGCGTCTCAAAATAGAGGCGTAAAGATCAATAATAATCTCCGCATAACGCCGCAGCGGCTCGGTACGCGGCATGATGCGCTCAGGTATGCGCGTGAACAGCCTCACGAAGCGCGCGCGTGCCAAATGAGCGCGACGCAGGAAATAAAGCCATGTCTTGGAAAATGAGGGAGGCATGATCAGCTAATTTAAGAGTTGTCTTCGCCATCGGAGCACACGCCTGCTCCGGGGCAGCGCGTTTCCCAACCAGGGAAATTCCAGCGGTAGGGGAAGTCCTTGCACTGCTGGGGCTTTACCGCTTGGATGCGGCAGCCCTTCTCCGTGAGCATAGCGCAAGAGCCGTCTTCTGTGTCTATAATGGAGAGTCCCTGCCTATTACCTCGTAGGCGGCAGAGATCATTAATAAAGTCTACCTCTTCCATCTCAAGGTAATGAGCGATGGAAGACACCTCTTCTTCCGTGATACAGACATCTCCCTCCCAGCGGCAGCACTTACCGCATCGTTGACAGCTATGGATGATTTCGTCGCTCATTTTCAGGAGAATAGCAGATTTTTATACGTGTGTAAAGCGCGTGATCAGCTTGCGGTCAGGCGAGGCCATGGGGATGTCTTTTAACTGAGCTATGGGAATAAACTCCTCGCCCTCGGCTCGTATGAGTGCGTCCTCGGGTACTCGGTATAGGTGGCGCGTGACCTTGTAGCGCGTCACGCTGTAGGTCTGCGTCGTCATGAGCTCATAAGCAGCGAGCTCTTCAGCATCACGCGCGGGGAATCGGTACATACCTTCGTGACGTTTCCCCTTGCGCTGACGCAGCAGCAGCAGCCCCTTCTCAGGGTGCAGGCAAAAGATGTCATGATGCACGAGCTGAGTGATAGGCTTCTTCTGCTGCTTCACAGGAAGTTCGCAGGGATTCTCCGCCTGACAATATTTCTGTACAGGGCAGAGCAGGCAGCTGGGCTCACGTAGGGTACAGATGCGCTGCCCGAGCTCCATGATAGCAGAGTTATAAGCACGCGCATTCCAAGGATGCACCAGCTGCGCAGCTAGCTTCCAGTGCGTCTTCCTCCCCTCCGTGCTGTCAATAGGGGTAGGATCATTTGTAAGGCGAGCGAGCACGCGCGATACATTCGCATCGACGAGAGGAGCTGATATATTATAAGCAAAGCTCAGCAGCGCGCCGAGCGTGTAGTCGCCTATACCGGGCAAGCGGCGAATCTGCTCAGCATCCTGCGGCATGACTCCGTCGTATTCATCAACGAGAAGCTTCGCAATGCGCTGCAAGGAGCGCACTCTTCTATAGTAGCCTAGACCTTCCCATGAGCGTAGTGCGTCTTGCTCCGACACGATGGCTAATGCCTCGGGGGTGGGGAACTGCTGCATCCACGCCTCATAGCGACCGAGCACCGTAGAGATCGTCGTCTGCTGGAGCATGAACTCACTGACTAGAATAGCCCACGCATCCGTCGTGCGTCTCCATGGCAGGTCCAAACCCTCGCGCTCAAACCACGCCACGAGAGCCTCCGCTATGGGATGCACTTCAGCTACAGTCCTCTTACTCATGGAGTCACACCCGACGAATGCGTCGTCGTGTAGATAGAGATATCAGCACTGCGGTTACCGAGCAGGCTCTGCGCACGCTTCAGCGCACGACGCGTCGACATATTCGAGTTCTTCGGGTCAAGCAGGAAAATATTACTCTCCCCCTTTGCGCAGCCTTCTTGCAGTGTCGCTAAGATGCCGCTGCGACGCAGAATACGGTACACCGTGAGGCTAGAGCCAGAGATGAGTAGATGGCGATTCTTCTCACGCATGAAGGTGATGAGCTCTTCGAGGGCGAAGACAGAAGTCGCGTCCAGATTACGTGCATTGCGCATACGCAGGATAACAATGGCGAGGCTAGGATCTTCCGCCACGCGCTGCACCTGCTTCTGGAAGAGGTCCGCCGCACCGAAGAACAGCTCGCCTTCCACGTGTACGATAGAAATCTGAGGCACGCGCTGCGACGTATCATCCAGACGCGTGAAGCTACCATCGCCATCGAGGGTGTACTCGCTGAGATCAGGCTTCGCCGCCTTACGAAGGAAGAGCGAAACCGAGAGCACCACGCCGATGAAAATCGCAATATGCAGAGGTAAAATAAGCGTCGACACAAATGTAAGAATCAGCACGCTAGCGTCACCCGAGGTCGAGCGGAAGCATATGCGTAACTGTCGGTGATCGTAGAGCGAAACCGCATTCGCCAGCACGAGAGCCGCCAGCACGCTGTGCGGGATGTTCGAAATCAGCGACACATTCGCGAAGAGGAAGATTATCCCCATACCGATGATACCACAGTACAGAGCCGCGAATCGCGTCTTCGCCCCCACATTATAATTCAAAATGGAGCGCGTGAGCGAAGCAGAGCTAGGGAGACTCGTCGTGAAACTCGATGCGATATTCGCCATACCGAGGGCGTAGACATCCTGATTCAGATTCACACTCTCACCTGTCTTCGCAGACAGGGTCTTACTCATCACCGTTTGCTCCAGCATAGAAAGGAAGGCAATGGCGATAATGATAGGGAAGAGCTCGACCATATAGCCTGGCAGATGTATCATCTGCGGAGGCGACATGGAGATATCGGCCATGGTGAAGTCCTTCAGCATGAGAACATCGCTGAAGTAGCCCCCCATCCACGGCTGGCTCAGCAGCCAGTTCAGAGCACTCATCACGATAAGAATGATGGTGAAGCTGGGAAGCCACTTTAGATGCTTCTTAAAGACAAAGAAAAGCACAAGCGAGAGCACCGCGAGGAGAGCGGGCTGCCACTCAATAGAATACAGATGCGTCGCTATCCCCTGCACCATACCAAAGAGCGTGCTACTCGACGGCGTATCATGCAGCCCGAGCACATAGCGCAGCTGCGAGCCTACGATAAGCGTCGCCGCTCCCGTGATGTAGCCGACGAGCACGCTGCGGCTGACAAACTGCAGCATATCTGTCGCCTTGATATAAGCACCGACGAGACAGAGCACACCAACGAGGAAGATAATAATAGGAACGAACAGGTGGGGATGCGCGCGAATCCCCGGAGAAGCAGCGAGAAAGAAGCTCCCCAGCATGAACGCTGTCGCATTACTAGGACCGCTCACCGTGAGGCTGCACTTCGAGAAAATAGGCGCTATGAATGTGCCTATAGCGCCAGCCATGATACCATAGATACTGTCCAGGCCCGCCATGGCAGCGAAGGCCATGCACTGAGGTATCCCCACGAGTGCGACATCAGCTGCGGCCTTCAAATCCGCACGAGCATTCTTCCCAGTGTAACCTCGGAACGCATTGCGTATGGGGGCAGGGTCAATAGCACCTTGTGAGAAAAAATTCTTCACTGCACGGACACCATATCTTAGCCGCAATCCCCAACTTGAACGTATCATAATATGTGGAAATTTTACCACAGCGCGTCGCTTTCTACAAGATAAATTCCTGTAACAATTCAGTAACAAAAAAGCCCCCTTCTTGCGAAGGAGGCATGTAAAGTATCTTGATCTCAGGATAGCTATCAGCTGCGCGCTTTCACGTCAGCCTGTATCGCCTCCCAAAGTGATGCGAGTCGTGCATCTACCTCAGCGATACTCGCGTCGACTTCGGCACTAGGTTCACCATGTGCGAAGAGGTAGAACTTAATCTTAGGCTCTGTGCCACTAGGACGCACAGCGAAGCTGCGTCCGTCTGCTAGCTGCATGATGAGCATGTTTTCCGCAGGAATGGGTAGGCCTTCTACGTCGACTTCTGTACCTGTAGAGAAGTTACGCACGCCGACGACTGCCGAGCCGTCCATTTCCGCTGGCGGCTGCTGGATGTAGCTCTGGGTGAGAGCCGCGATCTTCGCCGCACCATCGGCACCTTCCATGACAAGGTTCTTGCCCTGCTCACGGTAGACTCCATACTGGGCGTAGATTTCATAGAGGCATTCGAGGAGGCTCTTGCCCTGTGTCGCAAGGTAGGCATTCAGCTCGGCGAGGATGAGGGCTGCCGCGTTCGCGTCCTTATCACGGACAAAGTCCTGTGCGAGGTAGCCATAGCTCTCTTCTCCACCGAAGACGAAGTACTTGCTGTACTGGAGGCGCAGGCTGCGCGTTGTAGCTTCGTCCATGAGACGGTAGCCTTCGCGCTTATCCGCTGGGATAGCTGCCTCATAATTGCCTAGCTTGTCTGCAATGTACTTAAATCCAGTCAGCACGTTCACGGTAGCGATACCGTAATGCTCAGCGATGGCATCCTGCAAGGGGGAGGTGACAAATGTCTTCACCTGCACAGCATTCTTGATATTGCTCTCATTAACGATGCCCAGCTCTATCATGCTCATGCAGCGGTACCATGACATAAGGCTACCGATCTGATTACCTGTGAGTAGTTCCATCTCTCCGGCTTGGTTACGTACGGCGACACCCATGCGGTCTGCATCAGGGTCAGTCGCGATGACGAGGTCTGCTTGCTCTAGGTCAGCCTGCTTCATCGCCATATCAAGTGCAGGTGGATTCTCGGGGTTCGGGCTAGCCACTGTGGGGAAACGACCATCAAGGCTGTCCTGCTCGGCTACTGTGCTCACCTGACTTCCGATCTCGCGGAGGAGGGGAACGATGCAACGACCACCTGTACCATGCAGGTTCGTGAAGACGACCTTTGCTGAACTACCAGCGAAGACCTCTGGGCGCAGGATGATGCCCTTCAGGCGATCGGTATAAATCTTATCAAAGGAGGCATCAAGCACACGGAGCTCACCCTGCTCATCGGCTGGGAGTGCGTCGTAGCTGTCGCTTTCTAGGGCGTTGACTTCTTCAATGACGCCCTTGTCATGCGGAGGCACGAGCTGAGCACCTTCATTGAAGTAGGCCTTGAAGCCGTTATCATGGGATGGGTTATGGGAAGCGGTAAGGACGACACCCGCGTCGGCGTTGAGTTCGCGGATGGCGAAGGAGACTTCAGGCGTGGAGCATGAGCCATCGAAGAGGGCGCAGTCGCAGCCGAGCTCCGTCGTGAGACGTGCGCAGTATTCAGCGAAATCGCGAGAGAAGTGGCGTGTATCGTGACCGATGATCACAAAGGGCTTCGTCGTGCGTCCCTGCTGCGCATCGACAAAGCGACGCACATAGATGATGAGACCACGCATCGCGCGTCCGACGTTAAAGTAGTTCATACTAGCCGTCCCCACGCAGGGGAACTCGGGTCTATCATTCTCCGCGCCTACGCCCTGTTCTGCTGCGGTAACGATACTACCTATGGTGCGTCCACGCAGACCACCCGTACCGAAAGCCAGCGTCTTGAAGAAGCGGTTATTGAGCTCATCCCAAGCTTGCTGTTCGATGAGTTCATCAATAGCTGCTGGTGCCTCAGCGGCTTGCGTACCACGAAGGAGGAGCTGGATGTTTGTAAGGGACTGAGGCAGGAGCTGACCTGCATCGACGGCTTGCTGTAGTAGTGATTCTCTTGCTGTTTTCATGAAAGTTAGTTTTGTGTAGAAAAATGGATTAGTGCTTATTCTGGGGAGAATGTCAGCCATATGCGAATGGCCTCAAGCGCATAAGAACCATAGGCCGAATCAGGGTCTATGGCGTGCATCTCGTAATAAAGTGCTAAGAGCATGCCGCGTGGAGCACCTGAGCGACGCAGATGGCCTGTGAGCACAGCCAGTAGCTCCTGTCTCTGGATTTTTGTATAGATACCGCCATCCATGATACCACGTATATAGCGTATAGCGTCACCATATCCTTCTTGCTTATCCATCTCGACGAGAAGTGGCTCCCAGCTGAAGGAAAAACGCTTTCCGTAACCTTTATCATCCTTAGAACCTTCTAATTGCTTTGTGTAATGCGAAGGTATAGTGAGGCCTATGTCGGCGGCTTCCACGAGCCTCTCAGCTAGTTTACTAGACTTCGTACCGTCTATTCGTGTAAGAATCTTCTGCTGAGCCTTGAATTGTTCTATACACTCATCAAGGTGCTTCTTAGCCGTCTCGAGATCCTTCATTTCCTCTGAGCTCTGTATGACAGCTCTGAGTGTCCCATCACCACTGATGATTGCAATGGATGGGTAGCTGTATATACCACCAGGCAGATTCTTGCCACCCATGATCTTGTCCCGCTCTCGACGCTCTTTTTTATCAGGCATCTGATAGATAGGAATCTCGATGAACACCTGAGATCCAAGCCCGCGTAGAAGCTTACGCCCCTTCACAAACTCCTTGTGCTTCGCCTCGCTGATCTTGTCATAGTTTGCACCATAGCAGAAGGCGATAATAGCCTTATTATCCTTAGCCATCTCTAGGGCATCAGGGTAGTTGCGAGCTGTAGCAGCTTGCGTACTCGTTACCCCCGCTGCAAAGAACAGAGCTAAACCACATAAATTAAGAAATGTCTTCATCATCATTAAATTTTGTTCTATTCTGCGCTTACATGCGGATCTTCTTGCCATAGACATAGAATCCTAAGATAGCTTGCCCATGGAAGTCTGAAGCCTGAAGCTCACCTTCGCGCTTCAAGCGTACGAATCGAGCCGTATTCACGACTTTCTTAAAGTCAAAGCGCACGACTTGCCCTTCAGCCTCGCCGCTAATAGGTGGCGACCAGTTCTGTCCATCTTCTGAATACTCAATCGTGAGAGGACGCGCACTATTCTGCTCATTAGCCTTCGAGATACAGACAACTCCTGTAATCGAGGATCGCTGCTCCATCTCAAGGGTGATTTCTGACTTCATCTGCATCGAGCCCCCCTCTTTCTGGAGAGCTGCCCAGTGGAGTGCTACCACTTCATTATTGTCCATCTGGCGATCCCCCTTGATAAGGGCGGTCGTGGACAGTAGTGCACCGGGGAAACCACGGAAGCGGAACTTATTCTTAGGGAAATTCTTTTTATAGCGGCGATGCGTGAGCTTCGCTATGGTCTGGAACATGCCGCGGTCGCCATTCTCGACAGCTTGACGCAGCGCGACATTCATCGCATTCCATGCTGCATCCTTGTGACGCTTTGACGCGCTAGCACGATTCAGTGCAGAAACTATAACTTGTGTGAACTCTTCTTTCAGCGCGATGGTCTCTTCATTCTCAGGGAGCTGATCCACATAGCTCAGTGCCCAAGCAATCGAAGCGCCCACATAATCGGGATTACGCACGAGCTCGCGCAGAGCCATCTTCATGAAGAATATCTGATCATCCGTCTTCTTAAAGGAGGTGAGCTGACGCGAGAGGATACCATTCACATCCCAGCGATTTGTGCCCATGGTCTTGCACTCCTTGAAGAAGGAGGAGAAGATTCTCGCGAGGTCATTCTTATTCGACACGAGAGGTGTGAGATGGGGATAAATATACTTACTCAGCAGCGTCGCTGAAGCATTATGGAACTGCTGATTGAGCCCATCATTGACTAACTCACTCAGCTCCGTCCATTTTCCTATGTCTTCAGGAGCCTTTTCACGTAGGAATGCGGTATACTTAAGCAGCACAGGCCAGTTATTCGGCTGCGCAAGTATCGCATCTTCATAGCACAGGAATGCCCCATGCTTCTTACGTCGAGATGTTAAAAAGTCACCTAGTGCCGCGAGCTGGTCAGAGACCATCGTCTGCTCGACATTACTATAGAGCGTCTGAGTCAGGACAAGGAAATCCCACGAGTGCTCACCCCACATCGCCTTATGAAGGCTATGCTGCCAGTAAATGGAGTTCGCACGAGACCACTCATTCCCGATACGCACCGTGTAGGCGCAGTGACCAGGCTCACCCATCGTAGCTGCGGGTATACCATTCGCTAGCGCAGCGAAAGTACCATAATGCGATAATGCACCGCAGACCCCGCCCACTTCTCGGTGAGCCAATGCGATGATACCATCATAGTACTTCATGAAAGCGGAGAGGTAGTCCACTCCATGGATAGAGTCACCCGCCACATTACGGAGACGGTAAGGGACTTGATAAGCTGCACCAGTATAGCCCTCAACTGGAAGGCGCACATTATCGCGTAGCCACGTGAGATTCTTCACACTCCCCCACTTATCTGGCTGAGTCGCCCCCATCAAGAAGCGGGTTTCCCAGTACTCGAGATCGTCAAAGATGACATTCAAGCGGCCTTCATCATAACTGTTATAATAGAAGTTAAAACGATCAATGAGCAGTTTACTATTCCAGCCTTCACGAGCAAACTCCAGAGCACCTGTCGTGGCTAATCGTCGTGCGACTGCATCGTTAATCAGTTCTGTACGACCACTGAATATAGTCACAAGATTACGCAGCGCGGCAGGGAAATTATCGACGGGTCCTGAGTAGAGAAGCCCCTCCAGCCACACGAGATCATTACTCAACTGCGTGAGTGTTGACGCACCTTCAAAAGTGCGTGTCAGCTCTTTAATATCAGCGGTAGTCGTTAAGCTAATCAGCTGAAAAACAGCTAGATCATGACGATTTGCTGGGCTCTGCATGAACTTCCATATATCCTGCTGCGTGAAGTCTCCGAGCCGGCTTAGCATGCGATCGGAAAGCTCCTTTTGCAGCTGCACTGGATTCTGCCAGTCAGCGTCGGTGAAGGTATCAGCCTGCTTCAGACCGCGCTTGGGATCACGTTCCTTCTCGATAAGGCGTGCGAGTATATTCGTCTTTGTTTTCACTCCCGTGGGGCGTGAGCCCTTAATAAGCCCTGAAATGCGGTCTTGCTTAGGATCAAGTGGTATATCCTCCACTTCAGCCACGACAGCGATCTCTTGAACGACTGTATCATCAGGTTCGAAGGAGTTAATATCATAGCTAGGGTCATCCACCACTGCGACACTGGTATCCTCATCTTCCGTCCCCCATGTAGCAAGTGCTGTCTCAGCCTCTTCATCACTAGCAAAACTGGCAGCATCGCCACCAGTAAAATCAATAACCACCCCCTCAGGTGGAACATAACTATCTAACTCAGAAGAATTTTTAACAACTTTCAATTCCGAATCGACTGTTACAACGAGCAGATTAGGCTCGTTAAAACGGAGCAAGGGAAAGCTGGCATAGCCGAGAAGCATAGCCACCCCCATACCTCCAAGCATCGCTGGGAGTTTTGTTTTCATATATGAATAGGTATATAATAAATGTTTAAATCATCGCAAAACCTGCTCTTGAAAGTGCATATGAATGTCACTGACGCAAGCGTATTTCTTCTATGGCTGATTTTGCGGTACGATTCACGAGACTATCAGGGTGAGATTCTAATTTTTCAATATAAGGAATAGCTACAGCGGTACCGTACTGCTTGAGGTATTTTAAAATATTACCGATAAGCTGGAGATCGCGAGTTTCAGCTAGTATGCTAAGAAGCTTTTTCTCTGTACCCTCACCTAACTTCATCAACTGGTTATGCCACACGATAGGATTTTTCACCCATAGCTGAATGATGGTATCTGTCATCTCTTCCCCTCGCACCGCGAGAAGATAGTCCACGATAGGCGTCGGTGTCTGAACTCCACTCATCTGGTTTATCTTAAAGAGCTTTTCTGCCTCATCAGCCGTACGTTCATTATCTGGTGCAGAATAAGTAATAAGAGTTGCTACAAGAGCAGTATGCGTCTGAGGCTCAGTACGCCAGTTATCCTGCAACACTTCACAAAGTGTATCTACGACATCAATACGCAGCAAAGGGCTATTCGCAGTATTCAGCGCGACGGCAGCCTGATAGACACGCTCAGGAATCTTGCTCTGTAGCTCTTCAATATTCGCATTCACAAAGGAGGGGTGCGACGGCGTATTAATCGACTCTGGGCTATAATTATTCGTCATGCGTGATACCTCGCTATCGTAGTTTACCTCATAGACACCCTCCTCAGCATTACTATAGTGAATGTGGCCGAATCGCTGAGCGATAGCGGTCATATCGCTCAACTGACGTGTCGGCGTCTCGATAATGATCAGATAACCACGCTTTTTGCTATAAAGAGCCTTGTAGGAGGCCGAAGTCAAACGAGCGATCGCATCGAGCAGGTTATTACGCTGAAGGGGGTCAGCCTCATTGATAAAGAAGGCATACACAGCGTTATGACTCTGATTGCGACGTAGACGCAGAGTTTCTAAATCACTCTCGTCTAGCAAACGTCCACGAACTGCGGGAGTATCGCGCTTCTGCGAAGCCTCTATAGTAGCTATATCATCATTACTATCTACTGGAATCTTAGACTTAATCATTTCTGATAGATTAGGCGCAAACCACCCAAACACGAGTGTCATCACGGCAAGAATGCGAACAAACTTCTTGTGACGTATACTCGCCTTGAATATGAATCCCGCAGCTAAGATACAAAATGCCATGGAGAAGATACGCATGTATCCTGAATCTAGGCTTATGATAGCAGCGGGGTTATTACTGCGATCGTTAATCAAAAGTCCAAAAATGCAGACGGCCAACAAGAACGCTGCTACAATCATATTCACACGCCCCGATGAAGTGAAGTGTGTACCAGAGTTATAGCTCTGGTGCATAATCTCGGCACGATCACGCTGTTTCTTGCGAATATCTTCCAAGTTTGCCACAATTTCTTCGCGGAAGGCGTTTTTTACGTTTTCTCTCCCTGTATTGGTAAATTCGTCTCTTAAGCAGGCTGGACAAATATCCGTATCACTAGAGGTTGGAAAGAAAATTTTACCGCATTTTGAACATTGATGCTCCATGAGCCATTTATAGCATGTTCACGCGCCTTTGGCAAGGCTTGATTTCGGCATGACATAGCGCATTTTGTATTCACGCTACATATAGTGGTATACCCATAGATAGATGAGCCTTGATCATAGGGATATTAACCGATCTTTGTAAAACGCCCCTATGAAAGCAATTTGCGTTTCATAGGGGCGTTTAAAATATCGAATACCTGCTCACTTTATCCAATAAAAAGCAAGCAGTTAAAAGAACTCAAGCCAGCGAGCTGCACATGCGAGAAATCAGGTCACGCAGAGCTGGGTCTTTCTGCATTTTCTGCTCAACTGTACGCGTCGCATGTATAACAGTCCCGTGATCTCGCTTTCCGAAGGCGCTGCTGATACTTTGTAAAGAAAGCTGAGTAAATCGGCGAGAAAGATACATAGCTATTTGGCGTGGATGTGCTATCTTAGCGGTACGACGAGGACTACTGAGGTCAGCTACCTTCAGATCGAAAACGCGAGCCACCTGCTCTTGTATCTCTTCGATACTCACCTCTTGCTTTTCCTCATCACGGATGAGATCGCGTAACTGCATACGCACATCAGTGATGCTAGGACTGCGATGCGTGAAGCTAGCATAACTGGCGACGCGAATGAGTGCCGCTTCCAGTCGGCGTACTGAGCATGTAATATTCTTCGCAAGAAATTCTAATATCTCATCAGAGATCATGTCACTCTTCCACAGCTTGCGCTTATGACGAAGGATAGCGATGCGTGTCTCTAAGCAAGGACGCGCGATGCAGGCTGTCATCCCCTGCTCGAAGCGCGATGTGAGGCGCACATCCATCGTCGTGATTTCGCTCGCAGGGCAGTCGGAGCTCAGGATAATCTGCTTACCGCTTGCAAAGAGCGCATTAAAGGTATGGAAGAACTCCTCCTGTGTCTTTTCCTTGCTGGCTAGGAACTGCACATCATCAATAAGCAGGATATCCGCATTGCGGTACTTACGACGGAAATTCGACAGGGCGTCGCCCTTCGCAGAGCCCGATTTGCTCATCGCCTCGATATAGGCATTCGTGAAGTCTTCACTCGTGACGTAGAGCACCTTTTTGCCATCGCACTTACTCGCAATAGCGTTACCAATCGCATGCAAGAGGTGCGTCTTCCCTAGACCTGATCCACCGTGAATGAACAGCGGATTATAGAGCTTCGCTTCATTATTCGCGATGGCATTAGCCGCAGCATAGGCGAATGAATTACAAGGTCCCTGAACGAAGTTCTCGAAAATGTAGTCAGCATTGATTCCTGTCTTCGCGGATTGTGAAGCGCGTGATGATTTCTTAGCGCGGGGGCGCTCGGTAGTTTTAGTGCTGGACTTAGCATCGAGCTTGAAGCCTTCGTCCTCCTGCTGAGCAGAAGTCTCTTGACCTTCCATGACGAACTCCAACTTGCGAGCGGCATCGAGAACACGAGCAGCAGCGTTGATGATATTCTGCTGATAATTAATTTCTACCCATGTAATGGGGAGGTCTTCTGGATACTGAATGCGTAACGCGCTACCAGTGTCTTGAAGGAGAGATAGCTGAGAGATATACGCTTCAAATCCATACTCACCTACACTTTCATGGTTGCGCATATCTTGGACGATACTCTGCCATAGTGCGTGTTCTTTTGAGCTTTGTTTCATTGGGAAAATCTGACGAGGTGTGATGTTTTTTGGTGAAAGTTTCGCTTGGACTTTTGTCCTGTAGCGGGGGACAATATGCCACGGTCTTTAGTTTTGCAAAAGCATTTTTTTTCATGGCTCGCTAAACAGTCATCTACTCCTTGCGTTCCATCGCTGTTCCACGTCATTTTTTTTTAATCTTCC
The DNA here is from genome assembly GCA_964371525.1 of uncultured Akkermansia sp. Taxonomy (GTDB): domain Bacteria; phylum Verrucomicrobiota; class Verrucomicrobiia; order Verrucomicrobiales; family Akkermansiaceae; genus Akkermansia. Next base: position 26,149 of record CAYJNX010000009.1, read on the forward strand.
CCTCCCTTCTCTTTATAAAGAATTCCGTAATATTATCCTCCTAAAACCCGACTTTCAAAAAACATCCTCTAACAAGGCAATACACTAACAATAAAAGAAATAAAGAAAATCAAAAGACTTTCAAAATATATAACAACTACTAAGTATAAGTGCGATTTTAGGCCTTTAAAAAATGCTCCCAAGAGGCTTTCGGAAGGGCTGTTACAGCCTTATCTTGCATCCTTCCAATGGCACGTAAGGGGGTCGGAAGCACATGCTGTTTTAAACCCTCCCAGCTTTCTTCCGAGAAGGTGCAGAGCAGCTCATAATCCTCACCGTCGGTCATCGCCTGCCCTGTATTGCATCCATCATGCAGAGGCAGAGCAGTTTCATCTAGTTCACAATGGCAGCCCGATGCCGTCAAGAGTCGCGGTAAGTCCGTAGCGAGACCATCCGAGAGATCCATCATCGCCGTAGGCTCCATCCCTGACTCCATCAAGTAGCGAGCCAAGTCCACACGAGGCTCGAAGCTCAGGTGCCTCCCACTCTCGAAAGAGCCACCAAGGCGCCCCGACACCGCGATGACATCACCGACACGAGCACCCGAGCGTAGCACAGCCCTGCCCCGCTCCACCTTCCCCGTCAGAGCCACATTAACAATAAGCCCGTCATAAGGAAGCGACGACGTCTCCCCGCCCGCGAGCGATATACCATAGCGGCATGCCAGCGGGTAGACGCCCTCATGATAGAGTGCGAGCAAGTCATCCACACGCCGCGAGGGATGCGCGAGAATGGTGATGAGCGCATGCGTAGGCAGCCCCCCCATCGCGGCTATATCAGACACGGCGCGTGCGAGAGCCTTGCGCCCGATGAGAGCTGGTGAAGTCTCACGGAGGAAATGCACCCCCTCGACGACCACATCCGTCTTCAGCAGCACATCCCAGAGCTCATCCCCGCGCACGACGGCGCAGTCATCCCCTGGCCCGCAGAGCAGCTCATCATTACTCGGCATGCCCGTGAGCAGCTGCCTCAGGATAGCATTCTCCCCTAGATCAGATAAGCTCTCACTCATGACGCGACTCCACTTGCAATAAGAGTAATACTCAGACCATTAAAAAGAGCATGCAGCAGAATAGGCAGCCAGATCGACTTCGTTCGCTCATATGCCAGACAAAGAATAACCCCGAAAATAGACAACACCAGCGTCTGCACCAGTGCCATATGCACCGCGCCAAACATCAAAGAACTCAGCAGAATCGCCCCCCACTTCCCCATACTAGACTTCAGCGCAGGGTAGAGAAAACCGCGGAACAACAGCTCCTCCCCCACAGGTGCGATGAGCACCGCCGCGATGAACATGTAGATGACAACCGCTGCATCCCGTGTCTGAAGCATCACGATACTCTCTTGGAGTTCTGGAGACTCTGTCTGCTGCACCACCCACTCGACCAAGCCGAAAGCCTCCATGCTAGCATTCACCATCCCCATAAGAATCACCACCACCAGAAACCACCCAAGAGGCTCAAAGACCGAAATCCTACGCCTCTCCATGCGCGGGATGTAGAGCCAGCGCACGAGGAGCGGCACATAAATAGCCGCGCTCATTACTAAACTCAGCGCATAGCCCAGCCATGAAACATCAGAAGCCTCCCCCGCCTGCTCACCATCGGCACTCAGGTCAGAAAACATCAGGACAATAAGCGTCAGAATCCCCCCTACAAGACAGAAATCCCAGCCACGCATCACCCCCGACTTAAACAAGCCAAAGTGAAAATCAGACGAAGGAATAGCAGGCAAGTTCAGCCCCTGCACCAGAGCGCGCTCACGGTTTATCTTCCAATAAGACAGCACTATCCCCACGAGACAGGCTAGCAGCAGAGCCGACACAAGCCACGTATTAATCAGTTTATAAAGCGGAATAGAAAGTAATAACTCACCTAGCATACCCCTACGCTATCAGCATCAGGAGAAAAAAACAAGGAAAAAGCAAGTAATACTCAGGCGAAGGAATGCCCATCCCACGCACTCACTGCCCAGCATCAAGCGCAGTTCCGCGATCTCGGACAGGTACTCCTGCTGCAAGTTCATGCTTAGCTCGGGATTATACAGCTGCGCTTTCAGGGCATCTCCTAACTTCGTCATTGCGTCATCTGAAGGAAACAATTGAGCCTTGTTTTGGAGAGGTATGTTAATCTCATTTCGTTGTCCACGGCTCGTCAAGCATATCGGAAGATATGCTTGACTCTTGGGTAGCTAGTGCGCTTGTTTTCGCGTCTTCTCTGCATGACGCTTTCGCGCTTTCATCGGTGAGAAAAGTGTCGCGCTGTCGCGCGCGGTAGTAGGCGCGTCAGTTTCGGGTGTGGAGGTGATGCTGGGTTTGCACTGCGGGCGCGTGTGACTTCAGGCTATAAGAAACTGACGCTGCCGTGCTCTGTGAGCACAGCTTTTCCGCGAGGGCTTTGCCCTTAAAAATCCATTTATGTGTCGCTTATGGGCATTGCGTCACCCACACACACAAGCTCAATATCCTCATTATAAGAAGATTACCCCTACTCTTCATCATACTAACGAAGTCAGGAAATAGCAAGTAACACACAAAACACAGGACACAGGTGCGCCCCCCCACTCACTGCCCCAGCATCAAGCGCAGTTCCGCGATCTCGGACAGGTACTCCTGCTGTAAGTTCATGCTCAGCTCAGGATTATACAGCTGCGCCTTCAGGGCATCTATCTTACGCAGA
>CAYJNX010000010.1:0-28446 GCA_964371525.1 uncultured Akkermansia sp.
CTGAAGGGAAGAAGGAAGGAGAGCTGTTATTTCTTTTTTCCCTTTTTCTTACCAGAGTTCAGCCCTTCGAAGAGGGGGGCGATGAGCTGCTTGTCCCATTCGACGCGTTTTTTGTCGATGAATTCTGCTATATCGGCATGCTGATTAAGGATATTCTCGCTCTCGCTGATGTCCTTTGAAAGATTGTAGAGCTCCACCTTATTGTCTTTTGTGAAACTCAGTAGCTTGTAATCGCCATGGCGCACAGCATAGCGACCAGCATCATGCTGTCGTAGGTAAATGGAGGGGTGGGGAGCGTCCTTCTTTTTCCCTTCGAGGTAGGGGAGGAGGTTCACCCCATCAAGTGGCTGTGCTGTCGGAGCTTGCACATGGGCTGCGATAGTCGCGAAGATGTCCATGGAGGATATGGGCTGATCGTAGCTCCAGCCTCCCTTGATTTTCTTCGTCCAGCGCATAGCAAAGGGGATGCGGAAGCCGCCTTCATACACACTGCTCTTTCCGTCGCGTAGTGAGCCATTGTCTGAGGAGTTGTGCGGCTCAGGTCCTCCATTATCCGAGAGGAAGAAGATGATCGTATTCTCTGCGATGCCCTGCTTATCTAGCTCATTAAGCAGAGCTCCCACTCCGTCATCGACTGCACTGACCATGGCGGCGTATGTCTTGCGTCGCCCCTTGAGGTCGGGGAAGCGGTCGAGGTACTGCTTCGTCGCTTGCATGGGGGGGTGGGGAGCATTGTAGGCGAGGTAGAGGAAGAAGGGCTTCTTCGCATTACGCTTGATGAACTCCACCGCCTCATGCGAGAACTCATCGGTGAGGTAGCGTGTTGTCTTCACATGCTCATGCCCACGCATGATGAGGGTACGGTAACTCTGCGACTCCGTGTGTATCTGATAACTATCCTCATGCACGAGCTGCTCGGGGTAGTACATGTGACCGCCGCCGAGGTGTCCGAAGAACTCATCGAACCCACGATTACATGGGTGATTCTTCTTATGCGCGCCCAGATGCCATTTTCCGATGATGCCCGAGTGGTAGCCTACCTTCTTCAGGGACTCAGCGAGCGTCATCTCTGTGAGCGGGAGTCCTATTTCTAGTTGCTTCGGTCTGTAGCGTGGGTTTCGTTCATAACCAAATCGCTGAGGGTAGCGCCCTGTCATCAGACCCGCGCGACTGGGACTACTAACGGAGTATGTCACATAGGCGCTATCGAAGCGCACGCCTTCCTGCGCGATGCGGTCTATATGTGGTGTGGGTATCTCCTTCGATCCATTGAATCCTACATCCGCATAGCCCAAGTCATCGCAGATGATGACGATGAGATTCGGCTTATCCTGCGCCACGACCGTCAGAGGGATGAGTGCAGCTGCGGAGCTCTTAAGCATAAGGGAAAGAGTAGTCATACCCAGTATTATACTAGTGAGATACAGGTGTGCAAGTTAAAATGATGTGTCATACAGTTGATTTTTCTTGCTCTCGCTATGATGTTGTATAATATGGAATAATATGAAAGCCAATTTACTATCTGGATGTACCTTAAGTCTTCTCGCTCTTCTGTCGTCATGCACGAGCTACGACACGCCCGAGGAGCTCCGCTTAGCCTACACGGAGGCTGCGCAGGAGTTTCTCGAAGACGGTGATAGCAGCAGCTTGAAGGATATACTGGATAGCGACAAGGAAAAGTCGCTGATCAGTATGCCTAGTGAAGCGAAGGCAAGCTTGCATTATATTCAACTGGCCGAGCTTAACCCTCTGTTACAAGCTGTACTCATGCCCGCATCTGAAGCAAGGCGCATCGAACTCATCGCTCTACTTCTGAAAGAAGGCGCGGATATAAATACAGAGATGGACTCTGTCGAGAGCATCGAGCTGAAGCGTGCGGATGGGACGAGCTATTCTATGGCTATCCACGCTGGGCGCACAGCCCTGAGCCTTGCGTGCGAACTGGAAGGAGAGCAGACAGCTCTGATCAAGTATCTCATGGAGTCTGGTGCTGATTTACAAGCAGACGCAGGTGAAGATAGTGCCTTCCATTTAGCGGTGAGTTCTTTAAAAGTAGAAGCGGCGAAGCTTTTTATTCAAGCTGGTGCAGATGTGAAGAAGCTACCACAAGAGGGCTATGAGAGCGTACAGAGCCTAGCTGGGCATGGCACGCAAGCTCTGCCGATGATAGATCTGCTCTTGAAAAATGGATTCGATATCAATAAGCGAAATAGTTTCAAGAGCACATTCCTGCACTATTCCTGCCCAAATGGTGGATGCGAGTGCCATCCTCAGACAGATTACAGTGATCAGACCCGTATGGCTCTCGCTCTCATCAAGCGCGGCGCGAATAAGAAACTACGCGACAGCCATGGCGAGACTATCATCGACTCCGCCAGCCTCTCGCTCCCTTATACGAAGAGTTTTATCGAGGCGGTCAAAGCCGCGAAGTAAAGAGGGGGTCTCCGCTTGTTATTCTGGTAGTTGATAGATTTCTCTCTTATCAAGGCAGCGGCAGTGCGTATTGCCGATTTGTAGCGTCTCACTTCTGTGATAATGTCCTCCATACCACACGGCTGGCTGGAGTAGCTCGATGCTGTCCATGACCGTTTTCTCTTCATGGATTAAATCGCTTTCCAGTTTGTCATCTTTCTCGAACAAATGCTGGATCGCGTCATGCCCTGCCGAGAATGGCCCGATGTGAGCGAGTACCCCATATAAGCCCTCGATGGGGGCAGTAGGGGGGACGAAGTTCTCATCTGGCCAGTACTTGTTTAGCGGATTATGACTCATCCTATCCACTGAGATACCGCCTCCGAATGCGACATAGAGCTTCCCCTGTATCATCATTAGCTGCCCATCTCGGACGAAGTGAATGTGCTGGTATGCCTGTGGCCAGAGCTTCTCGCCGCCTTCTCTCCAGAAGGCGGGATTATCGTGATTCCCACGGATGAGGTAGAGCTCATTCTGCGTAGAGGCTAGGAAGGTTTCACAGTTACGCAGTTTCATCTCTTCTTCCCATTGTATGATACCTAAGCTTATATCGCCTAGAATGATGAAGCTGCTGCCTGTGATGCCCCTGTTTTGAATCTCTTTCATGAGAGCCCCGAGAAGGGCATGGGTGTCTCCGACGAGATAGGTCGTGGTATTGATATGTATGATATTTTCCATTTGCTTGATACTATAAGTATGCAGTTAATTTCCAGAAAAAAGCCCCTATCTCTCGGAGAAGATAGGGGCTTTAAAAGTTTGAAAACGTCTTCTCTTAGCCTTCGTAGCTGCTCACAAGGCTGCGAATGCGACCATTCACGTCTGTCAGGCGGCTGCGGAGTACGGCGCGGTATTCGTCCATGTCAGGAAGAGGTCCTGCGGCTGCACCTGAGAGGACGGCTGCTTCTGCGATGGCAGGGCAGAGTGCCTCAATCATGCGTGGGTCGAATGGCTTCGGAATGACGTAGTCACGACCGAACTCAAGAGCGACACCGCCGTTAGCTTCGATGACTTCTGCAGGTACAGGGAGACGTGCGAGGTCAGCGAGTGCGCGCGCTGCTGCGATTTTCATAGCTTCGTTAATCGTCGTCGCTTCGACGTCAAGTGCCGCGCGGAAAATGTAGGGGAAGCAGCTGACGTTGTTCACCTGATTTGGCCAGTCACTGCGACCAGATCCCATGATGCACTCAGGATTACCTTCCTTAGCATCGGCATAGGTGATTTCTGGGTCAGGGTTCGCGCAGGCGAAGATGATAGGATTATCAGCCATGCTGCGTACCATTTCCTTCTTCAAGAGATCTTTCTTCGAGAGACCGAGGAAGATGTCAGCGCCTTGTAGTGCCACTTCGAGGGTGCAGTCTTCGCTCTGGGCGAACATAGCCTTCGTGGAGTGGAGGTCGGAGCGACCTGTGTGGAGGAGACCGCGGGAGTCGAACATGAAGATGTTCTGACGACGTACACCGAGAGCCATGTAGAAGTTCGCGCAGGCGATACCGGATGCACCCGCTCCGCTGACGACGCACTTCATATCCTGAAGCTGACGACCGGTGAGGTGGGCTGCATTCAGAAGAGCTGCTCCTGAGATCACGGCTGTACCATGCTGGTCGTCGTGGAAGACAGGAATGTTCATCTCTTCGCGGAGACGCTGTTCGACAACGAAGCACTCAGGGGCTTTGATGTCTTCGAGGTTGATAGCTCCGAAGGTGGGCTCCATGGATTTAATAACCTCGATGAGCTTTTCTGGGGAGCTGATGTCTAATTCGATATCGAATGCATCAATATCGGCGTAAACTTTGAACAGAAGGGCTTTTCCTTCCATGACTGGTTTAGACGCGAGTGCGCCGATATTACCAAGTCCTAGTACGGCTGTACCGTTGCTAATCACACCGACGAGGTTGTTACGTCCTGTGTACTTAGCCGCGAGTTTGGGATTTTTTTCAATTTCAAGGCAGGGGTCAGCCACGCCGGGGGAATAAGCAAGAGTGAGATCTTCCTTAGTATAGCAAGTCTTGCATGGCAGAACCTCAAGCTTCCCTGGTCGGGGATTTTCATGGTAGGCCAATGCGCGTTCCTTTAGATTATTATTACTCATATCAAGATGCGAAAAAAACGAAGACTCTATTTTAACGCTAATGCCGTCATTTGGCAAGCATCATTTCTTGTATTTATTCAAGAATTACGTCATCTAACTTTAAAATGCGAGCGAAATAATGAAATTTGGAATAAATCTAAATAAATAACTTTTTGATAGAGAGTGTTAAAAATGTGTCTGCTGGGAAGTTGTCGAGAATTCTTCTTGCAGAGTGAGCTTTCTGTAGCTATACTGTCGCCATGGACGAAAAACTTATTATCATCGGAGCAGGCCCTGCGGGTTACACCGCTGCTATCTACGCAGCACGTGCAGATCTGTCACCCCTTTTATTCACTGGCGGCCAGATAGGCGGTCAGCTGACCACGACAACTGAGGTGGAAAACTTCCCAGGCTTCCCTCAGGGGATCATGGGACCTGAGCTGATGTACAACATGAGTGAGCAAGCACAACGCTACGGCACGCGCTTCGCCTATGAAGATGTCATCTCCGTGAGCCAAGAAGCATGCAGTGGATTGTTCGTAGTAACGACAAGTGGCGGTGCTTATAAGGCAGCAGCTGTCATCGTCGCCACAGGAGCGAAGGCTCGCTACCTCGGTATTGAGGGTGAAGATAAGCTTATCGGTCATGGCTTGACGGCATGTGCCACCTGTGATGGTGCGTTCTACCGTGAAGTTCCTGTTTGCGTCGTCGGTGGTGGTGACAGTGCCTGTGAAGAAGCTGATTTCCTCACACGCTTCGCATCAAAGGTCTATCTCATTCACCGTCGTGACGAGCTGCGCGCCAGCAAGGCGATGCAGCAGCGTGTACTGGATAATCCCAAGATTGAAATGGTCTGGAATAGCACGATCGCTTCTTACCAAACAGATGATCAGGGTGAGGTGAACTCCATCATGCTGAAGGATACGCAGAACGGCGAAGAAAGCCCTCTGGAGGTCAAGTGCGTGTTCATGGCTATAGGTCATGATCCTAATAGCTCGTTCCTCGGCGATCTCGTCGATCGCGATGACGCAGGCTTCATCAAGCGTCAGCCTGACAGCACTCTGACGAAGACCGCAGGTCTCTTCGCGGCAGGTGATGTCGCAGATGCTGTGTACAAGCAGGCGATCTCCGCTGCTGGTATGGGCTGTTGGGCTGCACTCGATGCAGAACGCTACATACACTCACTTTAATAATATTAATAAAACTCCCCCCCCACGTTTTAAGTAATGAAGAAGCTTATCCCTATCGCTGTTATCATAGGCTCTTTTAGCCTCATGGTATCTTGCTCAAGTGTCGAATCCGAGCCGAATTATATTTATGGAAAGGCTCAGGCTCTTTATCATGCGGAGAAATACTCAGAGGCTGTTCCGCTCTTGCTGGAGGCCGCTGAGGGGGGGGATGCGGAGGCTCAGTACCTGCTGGCTCGTTGTTACGATTTCGGTCAGGGGGTGAAGGCGAACATCACGACAGCTGTAGACTGGTATAGAAAATCAGCACTTCAGGGGAATGCCTTTGCTCAGGATAATCTGGGTTCATGCTATATCACAGGTGAGGGTGTCGCTAAGAATGCGCATGAGGCTGTAAAGTGGTATGAAAAATCAGCCGCACAGCGTAATCCTGCTGCGTTGACTAATCTGGGGCTTTGCTACTTCGATGGGACAGGTGTAGCCAAGAGCAAAGAAAAGGCTGTAGCCTATTTTTTACAGGCCGCTCAGGCTGGTGACGCCGATGGGCAGTATAATCTCGGCCGCTGCTATTACCACGGAATAGGTGTCGGAGCGAATGAAAATCAGGCACGCAGCTGGATTATGAAGGCAAAAGAGCAGGGTCATCGCGATGCTACGCTCTTCCTTATGGAAAACTTTACTGTCAGACAGCCGTCGCCCCTCAACGATCCTTATCTATAAATACCCTAAAGCCACTTGTGCTTACGCATCATTCATAGCCTATGAATGATGCACATCCTATCATGAAAACTACCCCCAGCGAGCAAACAGGCTCGACCGACCCAAGTGAGAAATCTCCCTGGCCATCCTTCTGGAGCTTGACGCTCACGCAGTCGATGAACTCCCTCAACGAGCGTGGTGTGCAGTTCATGCTCATCGCTCTGGGTATATGGATGGCGACATCCATGCAGCACACCTTATCTTATATGGTGGTGCTTCCCTTTGTCTTATTTTCACCACTTGCGGGGTGGTTAGCCGATAGGTACTGCAAGACGCGCCTCTTGCAGGTGATGGTGCTGCTACAGCTCATCGTTTTGCTTGGCATGTTTGCGGGGCTCTACCTGCATATCATCGAGCTGGCACTCGCCTTCTTTGCGGTCTTTTGCGTGCAGGCTGTATTTTTCAGCCCTGCGAAAAAGGGGCTCGTGAAAGATATCATGGGAGAAGAGCGCATCGGTATAGGCAGTGGTATCTTAGAAATCACTTCCATGCTCGCGCTGCTCGTGGGGCAGATAGGTGGTCTCTACACGGTGTATCTTCTGCTCACTCGCTGGGGCCCCTCATCGGGCTGGGAGGCTGCGGCATGGCCGACAGCTGTCTGCGCGATAGGCGCGGTAGTTGTGCTCATACTCAGTATGCGTCTTCCCCGATTCAAACCACTGAGTAGAGAGCCTTTCCGTATGTCTCTACTCTGGGAACATGGATTGCAGCTCAAGATGCTGTGGAAGAATAAGATGCTTCGTCACAGTCAGGTCGGGATAGGTTATTTCTGGTTTATAGCGGGTATGATGATGCTCATCGCCCTGAATATGGCTGAAGAGGTGAATCAAGTAAGTGCTGCTGCTAGTGCGGAGCAGGGCTTCATGAGTAAGCTCTCGCAGCAGAAGGATTCTGCTCTGCTCATCGCATGGATCAGTGGTGGCTCTATCACGGGGGGAGCGATAGCGTCGCTCATCTGTGGGCATAAAGTGCGACTGAGTATTGCGTATATAGGCGCTATTGGTATGACACTAGGTTGTGTGGCTCTGAGTTTTGTCGAGTTCGGCCATCCTCTCTTTTACGCGGCTCTCACACTCACTGGTATGATGGCTGCTGGCTTCCTCGTTCCTCTTAATGCTATTCTGCAGAACAGAGCGGATAATGATAAGCGTGGTGATGTCATCGCTGCGGGTAATCTTGTCGACTGCGGTCTCGGTGCTCTGGCTGTCGTCGTGCAGGAGCTGATGCGAGCGTATGGGCTGAGTACGCAGCTGCAATGCGCCTTCCTTGCCTTCCTCAGCTTGCTGGTGACTGTTTATATCATCCGCAATTGTCGTGAAGTTTAATATCTGATATATCTGACGCAGAGATAGCCTTGTCAAATTGATCATTTTCAGTTATAATGCCGCGCACATGAGATTCCCCCTAGCCATACTGATGAGTGCCTTTTGTCTCAGCTCTTGCAATATTGAAGAGATATTGATGGGTACAGGGGAGGACTTGCAGAAGAAGTTCGCGACAATCGAGCAGTGGGAAGAACTCCCATTACGTCGCATTTCTTGGAATCAGGCCTTGGCAATGATTCTTGAGAACAATCGTGACATGCGTCGTGCTGATAGTAATATCGACTCCGCAGAGCGAAGTGTTCGCAGTGTCTATACGGATCTCATCCCGACGGTAGCATACTATGGGAGCTTTTCTAATTCCATCAATGGTCTGATCGAGGCTTCTGAAGCTGCGACAACATCCTATAATATTCAAGTCGGATTCTCCCTCCCTTCACTGACCCAAGTTCCTTATCGTGTCTACTCAGCTCAGGCTACTGCCTATGCCGCCGTGAAGACGCGCGAGGGAAAAATCCGAGAACTATCTTCGCAGCTCTATAAGAATATCCGCTCACGCGAGATCCGCTTACGCCAGCAAGAACTAGCGAAGGATAAGCCTGATGCTAGACCGAAGACTCGACAAGAAGAAGAGACTGAATATAATACCGAGAGTCAGTTCTGGCAAGATATGGCGAACCTCCTTGGCGACACTAGTGCCCGCTGGATGGTGATACAAGAGACCATGCCACGTATTCGCTGGTCTGACTATAGAAAACGCCTTGATACCCTAGATGAGCTTGTCGTTGTGCAGTTTGCCATGCGCCTCGAACAGGCACGCTTACAGCAGTATGGGGTGGCACTGAATTACTTGCCGACTCTGAATGCGAACCTTTATAGCCCGTCTCTTTTCAGCTCGACGGCTGGTACTTACGATGGAGCATTTCTTAGCGGAGATGATACGACGCTGAACTTGAGTGTGTCTTATTCCCTCGATACGCAGTTGCGCAACTGGAATAACTACAAGACGAATAAGGAAAACTACGATCTGATCTGTCAGGAGGTGATTAATGAGCTCATCACGCGTCGCAATACTCTGCGAAAACTTCGTAATAGCTTCGATGAATACGAAGTATGGAGGGGCTTCATGCAGAAGAAGATAGCCTTCTTACGTGATACTCCTCCTGACTCAGCTGAAGAATATATAGAGACTAGCCGTCTCATCATAGATATGGAGAACGAACTCCTCACGCAGGAGCAACGCTCTGTTGAAACCGAGGCGGCAGTGTTACTAGAGTATGGTTTTCACGGAGAGGCTAAGAGGATGTCTCCCATTCTTGAATCCGAGAAGAAGAACTCCTTCCGCTACTAGAATATTTTCTTAGATACCGAGAACGCAGCTTAATATGAAGCGTATCTTACCCGCTGGATGGGAAGGACGGCGTATATCCGCACGAGATTCCCAGCGCGTGGTCATGTCTGTATTAGGATTCACCAGTACGGCACGCTCGCTGATGGATAACATGGGCTCATCAGCCTTGCTGTCCGTGTAGCAGACATCGGCGCGGGTGATGTCTAGTTCTTTTTCAAGTCGTATAAGCTTGTTCGCCCCTTTGTTATTCCCTGGTTCATCTATGGCTGGCATGAGTGCGACGCGACCTTCCGTCAGCTGTGCTGGAGTGCCTATGCTATGAGTGTAACCTAGCATGCGACCAAGACAGGCTGTCCACCAGTGTGGGGATGCGGAGCAGAGCACGGTGGTGTCCCCAGCCGCTTGATGGATGCGCAGGGATTCCAGTATCTCAGGATAGAGAGCAGGTGTGAGCTCTTCTGTGCAGAATGCTTCGCATTCCTTTCTCAGCTGATCTTCAGGCATGCGCCAGAGGTAGCTGAGGAAGAGTCGCTTCATCTGCTCCGTATTCAGGATATGACAGGCACGCAGCACACCTGCTGGGATCACGAGCAGGAGGTAGAGACGACGCCAGCCGTAGCGACGCAATATCCAGCGCGCGAAGCGCAGTTGCGAGTCTCCCCAGAAGAGAGTCCCATCCATATCGTAGAGCGCGATGCCGCGTGCGGAGCTATTCATGGGTATGCTTTAAGCTTAACGACGATAGCTCTTAATCATGTGACGACGTAGGAAGTACATGATGATAGCGCCCATGATAATACCGCCTAAATGCCCCGCTTCACCGCCAGCATTATAACCACCGAATAGGATGGTCGCAGTTGCGATGATCATGACGATGATGGCAAATGTGCGGATGCTCATCGTGACAGGAGGGATCATGAGAGTAATATTCGCATGAGGGAAGAGGAAGACGGAGGCCATGAGTATACCGTAGATCGATCCCGATGCACCGACCATGGGGATAAGCTCCCAAGGCTGTAGCGGATCACCTGCGTATTCGGCGATATGGGTGAAGAGGGCGACATCCATGCTCGTGAGATTAGGAGTCACGATATGAAGAGCTCCTAGTAAGGAAGCAAAGAGTGCCCCAGCTATGCCGCATAGGAAATAATACGCCAGATAACGACGGGGCCCGAGCACCGCTTCAACAGCGCGCCCGAAGATATAGAGCGCCCACATGTTAAAGAAGAGGTGACCGAAGTCCGCGTGTACGAACTGGTAGCTGATGAAACGCCAGATCTGCCCTTCATGCATGGCGGTGAACCATGAGTACGCACCCCAAAGCTCAAAAATGGATGTGCTTGGCCCCGCCTCAAAGGGGACGCAGAGAACGGCGTTTTCGCGCGAGAGAAGCCCCGCGATGAAAACGACGACATTAATGATCATCAGCGATGTGGTGACGCTGATCTGGTTTTTTGCGCGGTAGGAATAGGCAGTCATTATTTATTCAGGGCTATCGGTCTTGTTCTCTGTTGGACTCAGTTTAGCCTTAAATTGTTCAAAAATCTGTACTTCGTCATCATTCAGCACATGCTCCATGTGGCAGGCTATCATGGTCGCTCTCTCTTCATCGAAGCCGACATGCTTGTGGAAGAAGTTGCACAGAAGCTGATGTGTGTGCATGACCTTTTCAGCGTAGAGACGTCCCTTTTCCGTGAGCTTGATCGGGGCGTAGCTGCGGTACTCGATGAGTTCGAGCTCTGCGAGTTGGCGTATGGCGGCTGTGACGCTGGGCTTTTTCACATTGAGCGCGAGCGCGATGTCGCTTACCTGAGCTTGACCGTGTTTTTGGCAGAGTGTTCCGATGACTTCAAGGTAGTCTTCGGCACTTTCAGAGAGGCGTGATGTTTGTGTATGGGGTCTCATGAGAGGGTGGGGAATAGAGTATTATTTTTTTTCAAGCGTGACGACGCATTCGAGATGCTTCGTCTGAGGGAAAAGATCAAAGGGCTGCACTTCTACGACGGAGTAACCCGCGCGATCGAACTCTGCGAGGTCTCGCACCTGAGTCGCGGGATTACAAGAGACGTAGACAACGCGCTTCGGCGCGAAGGCAAAGAGCTGGTTGAGGAAGAGCATGTCGCATCCCTTACGAGGAGGGTCGATGACGACAGCTGTGTCTTCAGCGGGGAAGTCTACTTGCTCAAAGATAGCTTCGGCACTCGCAGCGAGGAAGCTAGCATGCTCTATATTGTTCGTACGAGCATTCGAGCGAGCCCAGTCAGCACTCGTCTCGCTTACTTCTACGCCGAGCACTTTTTCAAAGTGGCGTGCCAGTGTGAGAGCGAAGAGTCCACTGCCACAGTACGCGTCGACGAGGTAGCGTGCGCCTGTGGCGCAGGCCTGCTTCGCGACATAGCTCGTGAAGGCTGGCAGAATGAAGGGATTGTTCTGGAAGAAATCACCTGCAAGGAAGTTAAAGGTGAGATCGCCCACTGTCTCTGTGCAGACGGCATTATTATTCGAGATGACTTGTCCTTCGCTCACGCGCATGAGGATAGTAGCGCCCTTCTTATACTGGGCGGCATTCGCGTGAATAGCCTGACGCATCGGAGGGAGCATATCATTGATCACATCCATGGCGATAGGGCAGTACTTGATATCACAGAGCTCTGAGCGAGTGCCCGCGCGAAGGAATCCAATCTGGGAAATCTTCGAGTCCTTCGGCCTCTGGAAGTGCGGAGTGATCTTCGAGCGATAGCCGTAAGTGACAGGCGAGGCGATGGCGGGGAGCACATCGAGTTCTAAGTTCGCTTGCAGACGCAGGAGATCGGCTACTTGCTTCGTTTTCCATTCCAGCTGCACACAGTAATCGAGATGCTGGTACTGACAGCCACCACAGTATCCGTAGACGGGGCAGACTGGAGTCACGCGGTTAGGGGAGGGCTCTAGTACCTCAACGAGGTCTGCATGGGAGCAGTTCTTTTCATTGCGGAAGATGCGAGCCTTTACGAGCTCACCGGGGAGGCAGGCTGGGACGAAGACGACCCAGTCGTTATGACGACCTACGCCAACGGCTTGGTTGGATAGAGCGTCAATGCGGAGTTCGATTTCTTCGTGGTATTGGAAAGGGGTAGGGACAAACTTGCGGGGGATGTAGGTCATATAGATGGGGGGATGAGCCGTGAAAATGGTTCGTATCTGTCTAGTTACTCTTATAGGGGAGGGGGATTGTGTTCTTGAGCTGAGGTGAGCGGTAGCCGCGTAACTCGGCTTGATTCGGGCGCGGTGCCTTGTTGCTCTCCATGCTGTCCTCCTCTTCGTGTGAGGTGTTTAAGCCTGGTGTCTTCGGATGACGCATGTCGGTCAAGTTAAGAATCGGGCTCGTGGTGCCGCCTTCAGAAGAGGGAGCATAATTCCTTGAAAAATCAGCGGCGCCTCGCCAGTCTGCATTGAGTTGTGGGGCTCCTACCGCGATCTCTGGGGTGATAGGCTGCATGTCAGTAGGGCGGGGCTGAGTGTGCTGTGTGTGTTCAGGTGTTTGAATCTGGGGGAGCTGAGATTTATTGCCTGACGCTATGTAATTACCGTCTTGCTGTGCAGAAAGTTTTTCGCGCTGTTTCTTGTCGTTTGCCGCTAGCTGCTGCGCGATGCTCTGCTGATGCGCGGTAGAGATAGTTTTCGTATCTTTTGGTCTAGAAAGATAGACGGAAGGGCTGTCTTCTATGAAGTTAGCGAGCTGGGTCTGAGGTGAGCTAGCTCCTAGATTTAAGTATGAGCAAGAGCACAATCCATTCGCTATGAGTGCGAAAATTAAATATTGAGTCTTGGTTTTTAACATGCGCATAGTGTAGCACTAATTTTCTAACACTGCAAGACTAGATAGTTTCTTAGGTCTATGAATCATCTTGTAAAACACATGGAAACCTCTTGCAAAAAACGCCAACTAACGCGGAGTGTTCATCCGCTGCCAGTTGGCGTTGATTAAATTAATATTCTGTGTAGTAGCTTCTACTTTTTAGCCTTCCTGCTGCTGTGCCGCAGCCGCCGCAGCCGCCTTTCGGGCTGCTTTCTCAGCTGCCTTCGCCGCCTTTTCAGCCATCTTTACTTTCTCTTCTTCACTGAGGATACGTGGGAACACGGGACTTGGTGCTTGCACCTCATGCCCTTCGGGCAGGAGCCCCCATTTCAGATCTTGTACAGATTTGCCCGTGAGATTCAGTTGTAACTGCTCTAGTATGCGTGCGGAGGATAGAGGAAGCACGCAGCCCAGTAGGTAACCCACATGTGCGCAGCTTTCCAAGAGGTGTGCCAGACAGCGTTGTAGCAGAGGAAGCTGTGTTTCATCCTTCGCCAGTACCCATGGCTGTGTCTGCTCAATGTAGCCATTACAATGTGCCACATGTGCGTTCAGAGCCGCCAGAGCCTCAGAGGTATTGTAAGCATTCATCGCGGATGCGAACTTCTCATGGCACTCAGTCAGGCTTTCACGCAGTCTTGCCGACAGATCATCATCCCCCTCAGCCCATAGCACGCGACCCTCGCAGTAGCGGGAGCACATGTTAAGAGAGCGGTTGAGGAGATTACCCATGTCATTCGCTAACTCCGTGTTGAAAATCATCTTCAAGCGATCTGTATCATAATCACTATCATAACCTGTGCGCGTGTCACGCACCAGATAATAGCGTAGAGCTTCCGCTCCGAATACCTCGCATACCTCATTCGGGTCTACTATGTTGCCCGTTGATTTTGACATCTTCTCGCCCTTGATATTTAACCAGCCATGAACAAGAAGCTTAGGCATCTGATCATCCGCGAATCCCAGAGCATGCAGCATAGCCAGCCAATACACGCCGTGTGCAGGGACGAGAATATCCTTCCCTATCACCTCACAAGCTGCTGGCCATAATTTACTAAACTCAGGCAGATCAGATCCTTCTTCAGCCAGATAGCCAGCAAAAGAAATATAATTCACCAGTGCATCGAACCAGACATAAGTCACGAACTGCTCGTCAAAGGGGAGGGGTATCCCCCAGCTCAAGCGATCCACTGGGCGAGAAATGCACAAATCATTATCAAAAGCGCGTTCAATAGCAGAGAGAAGCTCCTGCTTACGGAAGCTAGGAAGTACTACATCAGGACTCTGCGTTACGAACTCCTTTAGCCACGCAGCCTGCTCACTGAGCTTGAAATACCAGTTCTCCTCTTCCAGCTCCACAACTTCACCCCACATGGCGTCGAAAGTACCGTCTTCATTACGCTCTTTCTCTGTAAGGAACTGTTCTTGGCGCACGGAATAAAAGCCCTTGTAAGCCTTCTTGTAAAGATAGCCTGTATCCTTTAAAATCGTTAAAATCTTCTGAACACATAGCTTATGACGAGCATCTGTCGTCTCGGCCCATCCGTCGTAGGATAGGTCCAGCTTCTGCCACAGTGCCTTGAAGCGTGCAGTAGACTCATCCGCATACTGCTGTGGAGACATGCCTACCTCAGCCGCTTTCTGCTGCACCTTTTGACCATGCTGATCCACCCCCATTAAGAAATAAACATCCTCGCCACGCATTCGCTGCCAGCGCGCGATAACATCTGCAAGCACCTTCTCATAGGCATGCCCGATATGGGGAGAACCGTTCGTATAATCAATTGCTGTGGTGATATAAAACATAGCGCGAAGAGAGTAGCACAGCAGTAGTCCAAATACAAGCGAAATATCCTAATGGGGACCTTGCAAAATTAGTCCGAGCAGAAAGCTTGTCTCTAAAATGAGCGAAACAGCACGCCTTTTGCCGCATTTTGGCGAGAATTTACAGCTTTTTGGGCTTACATAGCTCGCTATGCGCGCCCAAACGCCGCAAATTATCATCCAAACTGCAAGCAAAATCCGAAGCTGCTAATTTTGCAAAGTCCCCTAATACAATCTCTATATAATGCTTGATTGACCATGCTAGGTTCATTCAGCCTCTAGCTAAGATCTATTTTAACGAATGGAGTGACTTCGAGAAATGCTCACAAACAGCACCGAGCTCACTTTCGGCTAGAAAATGTATTGCTAAAGTAGAGACTCTCACTTATAATCCCGCCCACGTATGAAAGACTATGCACAGCAGCTCGTTCGTTACCCCGATATGGGGATATCGCTTGACTTCTCTAAGCTCCCGCTCGACTCAGAATTTCTCAGCAGCATGGATGACCGCATTCAGCGTGCTTATCAGGAAATAGACGCCCTCGAAGCAGGAGCTATCTCGAATCCCGATGAAGAACGCATGGTGGGGCACTACTGGCTGCGCAACAGCGATCTCGCGCCCACGGCGGAACTGAAGGCAAAGATAGATGAGCCGCTCGCCGCGCTGAAGACATTCGCTGCTGACATTCTTAGTGGTACGATCCGCACCCCGCAGGGGAAGAAGTACAGTACCTGCCTCATCATCGGCATCGGTGGTTCCGCCCTCGGCCCTGAGCTCGTCGCCGACGCACTGCCGAACAATGGACTGAAGCTCGCCTTCCTCGATAACACAGATCCAGATGGCATGCTGAAGGTGCTCAGCACCCTCCCTCTCGATGAAACGCTCAATGTCGTCATATCGAAGAGTGGTGGCACTCCAGAAACACGCAATGGCATGGTCTATGCGCAGAATTTCTACCGCAAGAATGGTGTCGACTTCGCCGCTCAGACCGTCGCCGTTACAGGAATAGGCTCGACACTGGATGAAGTCGCTATAAAGGAAGAGTGGATGAAGCGTTTCCCCATGGAAGACTGGGTCGGTGGGCGCACATCGGAAACATCCGTCGTCGGCCTCATCCCTGCCGCTCTTCAGGGCGTGAACGTCGACCAGTTCCTCAAGGGAGCAGCCGATATGGATGTGAAGACACGCAGCAAAGACACCGCCTCTAATGCGGCGATGAAGCTCGCCCTCTCTTGGTTCAAGGCTGGCGAGGGCAAGGGACTCAAGGACATGGTCGTGCTCCCTTATAAAGACAGCCTCGTGCTCTTCTCTAAGTATCTCCAGCAGCTCATCATGGAATCCATCGGTAAGGAGCTCGACCTCGATGGCGTGCCTGTTTACCAAGGACTCTCCGTCTATGGGAATAAGGGGTCTACCGACCAGCACGCCTACGTGCAGCAGCTCCGCGACGGTATACATAACTTCTTCGTCTGCTTCATTGAAGTACGCCAGTCCATCGCTGACGGCATCGAAGTAGAACCTGGCTTTAGCTCCAGCGATTACCTTCAGGGCTTCCTCCGTGGCACTCGCAAGGCTCTCGCTGAGAATGGTCGCGCTAGCGTCACAATCTCCATCCCTGAAGTCACCGCCTACACACTCGGTCAGCTCATCGCTCTCTTCGAGCGTGCTGTCAGCTTCTACGCCAGCCTCGTGCATATCAATGCCTACCACCAGCCCGGTGTGCAAGCAGGTAAGCTCGCGGCAAATGTCTTCCTCCAGCTGCTCAGTCAGGTGAAGTCCAGCCTCACAGCCACCGCTGCTACGGCAGAACAGATCGCTGCCATCACAGGTGCTGATGCGGAAGACTGCTACCACGCGCTCGTGCATCTTTCGGAAAATGGTGCTGCTGTCATGAACATGGCTAGCTGCCCCTGCGAAGATAGCTTCACAGCCGTATAAATCCTATCAATGAGTCTTAGCGAAGCGTTCAAAATAGAAAAAAAAAGTTAGCTAAGACTAAAATTATGTTTGACAAATCTCAACCAACACAATAATATACACACATATGAGCAACACTACTATTCTCTTCGGTTCCACTACAGGTAACACCGAATCCCTCGCAAGCAGCATCGCTGAAGCTCTCGGAGTCTCTGCTGATGAAGTACATAGCGTAGATGGCTATGATCTCTCTGAGCTGGAAAACTACGATCTCATTCTCATGGGTTCATCCACATGGGGTGCTGGTGATTTACAGGATGACTGGGAGTCTGTCATAGATGACCTTAAGTCTGCTCCTCTCGCAGGTAAGCGCGTCGCCGTCTTCGGTACAGGTGATTCCTCCTGCTACCCTGACACATTCTGCAATTCGCTCATGGCTATCGCCGCAGCGGCGCAGGAAGCAGGCGCGACACTCATTGGTAATGAAGTAGACGCATCTGGCTACGAGTTCGACGAGTCTGAATCAGTCGTCGACGGCAAGTTCGTTGGCCTCGCTATTGATGAAGACAATGAGTCTGATCTCACCGAGAAGCGTATTAGCGACTGGGTCGAGCAATTAAAAGTTTCAATGCAATAGTATCTGTTCAGTTGCAAGAAAACAAGGGAGAGAGTCTTGGGGGGCTCTCTCCCTTTATTGTTGCCACCCTGATAGCTGATGTGCTAGGATAACAGGCATGAGTATGCCACCAGCTATCCCCACGCTTTTCTCTGCCGCCACCTGCCTCTTTAGCCCAGCACTACTCGCCGATATAGACATCACGGCAGAGCAGCTTGCCCAGTCGGGGCGACGCATGGTCGCGCTGGATTTACCACCGCGAGCCTTAGAAATTTCGGGAAAAGCACCTCTTGGTGATGGCGCGCCCTGCCGCATCCTTTCGGGGAATGCCGTGCTCTGGGAAGGAGCTGCTGGCGCAGAGTTTCGCGTGCCCATCCCTCCGAATACGAGAAAACTCTACCTCCTCTCTCGCCACGCGGGGAATAAGGACTGGCTTATTTTCGATATTAGGGCTGAGAAAGAGCCCGCAAAGGATGAAGTCTGCACCTTCCATCCTCTTATAGTCAAGGCTGAGGAACTAGGGCTACGTGCAGGCACGCATGACTCATGCGCCGACATGCGACGCGTCCTCGACAAGGCGCGCGAATATGGTAATGCTGCGAAGATACGTATTCCGAAGGGTGAGTACCACTTCTACCCAGAAGGCGCGCTGGAAATGAGTTACTACACATCGAATCATGACCAGCAGGACATACACCCTGTAGCCCTGCCTCTAGTCGACTTCCGTCATCTTGATATCGACGCGCAGGGGAGTACCTTCATTTTTCATGGAAAGATGCAGCCCGTTCTCATCATGGACAGCACACTCGTCACGGTGAAGAATCTCCATCTCGCCTATAAGACAGCCTACAGCACAGAGGCGCGCATCGTGGATAATTCTAATGGGAAGACGCGTGTACAGATAGCCGACGGCTTATTTGACTGGAAGGTGGAGAATGATCGCTTTTTTAACAAGGGACACCAGTGGCAGGAGCAGGTGAATAACGCCGCCGTCTTTAAGCCAGACGGTCGCATGGCACCCCTGCATCACTCTGGTGATCTCGTATGGACTCCGAAGGCTGAGCTCGTCAATGACAATGAAGTGCTCTTCCATCAGGACACCGCCGCTCTCGGACTAGGGAAGGGGGATACCCTCATTCTACGCAGCTACGCGCGACCTCACCCCGCCATGGTCATCTACCGTAGCCGCGAGACCACCCTAGCGGATGTCGTCTTCCATGATTCTCAAGGGATGGCTCTGCTCGCTCAACGCAGCGAGGGCATAACCATCGTCGGAGGCGGTTGCAAAAGACGCGAGGGACGTATGCACACGACAGCTGCCGATGCCACGCACTTCTCCAACTGCCGTGGAATGATACGCGTCGAGAAGGCGCATTACGAGAGCATGATGGATGACGCGATTAATGTACACTCCACCTGTCTTTCCATTGTGGAGAAGCGCGGCCCGCGTGAGATCATCTCGCGCTACATGCACGGGCAGGCAGTGGGCTTCGAAGTAGTCCTCGCTGGCGAGACGCTACAATTCATCAAAGGACCTAGTCTTGAGAATCATCCGACGAAGATCAAGGTGAAGGCGGTGGAACGACTCGACGAGCGACACCTGCGTGTTCTGCTAGAGGAGGATCTCCCCGCAGACATCGGGGTTGGCGATGCTTGGGAGAATGCGGACTGGTATCCGTCGGTGCTGTTTATGAATAATACAGTGCGCTGGAATCGCGCGCGCGGTGCTCTCTTCACCACCCCAGAGCCTGTACTCGTGGAGGATAACCTCTTCTACTGGGGGAGTGGCTCTGCCATCCTGCTCGCGGGAGACGCGCAGGGCTGGTATGAAAGCGGACGCTGCCTTGATGTCACGATCAGGGGGAACAAGTTCATCCAGAACCTCACCTCAGGTTACCAGTTCACCGAGGGCGTCATTTCTATCTACCCCGAGGTCAAGAAGCCACAGGATCAGAAGATCGCCTATCATCAGAACATACTCATCGAGAAGAATAGCTTTGTAACACATCGCGTGCCTCTCATCTTTGCCATTTCTGCTGATGGAATCATCTTCCGTGACAATGAAGTTGAAATGAATGATCTTTTCCCTGCACGACACAATGGGGAGCGTTTTGTTCTGAAAAACGCCCCAAAACATGCCATTCGCGAGTCAGGAACGCGTGTCATCAAAAAGAAATAGCTTTTTTTACTCAGAATGGTTGACGTTGGGCACGTCTTCCTGTACATTGTAAGGAGTACTTATTCGTACGACGATTATTCATAATCCAACATTTTACTAGCTGTGTATTCTAACGAAAATTATCTAATAGGACTCTTGATTGAAGATCAAGCCATTGACGAGATGACAGTTGAGCAAATTCGCGCCGAATTGCTCCCTACTCAAGGTCTGCTTGACTATCTCCTTGAGAACAACTACTTTGATACCGAGTATCTCGCTCAAACTGCCGCACGTCATTCAGGTATGGATTACGTGAAGCTCTCCCAGTTTGAGGTAGATCCGACCATCATTCAGTCGGTGAAAGATGAACTCGCGCGTCGCGTACGCTTCATCCCCATCGGTGATGATGGCTACTCCATGCAGGTCGCCATCGTCGACCCCTTCGACATGGATATGCTCGACAGCTTGCCCCAGTTCATTGGGCGCGACTGCGCCTTCTTCGTCTGCTCCGACGCAGAGATGGACAAGGCACTCGTGAAGTACTATCCCGAGATCGACGCCGCTAGCCAGACTGGCGATGCACCTATTGTGGCACTCATTGATAATATGTTTAATGAAGCACACGGCATGCGCGCGTCTGATATTCACATTGAACCCATGGAAGACCGCGTCCGCATGCGTTACCGCGTGGACGGTCGTCTCGTCGAGGTGGCGAACCACCCGAAGAAGCTTCTCGGCTCTATCGTCGCACGTCTGAAAGTCATGAGCTCTACGATGAGTATCGCAGAAAAGCGCGTCCCTCAGGATGGTCGTATCGAACTAGACCTCAAGAATGGCGGTCACATTGATCTCCGCGTCAGTACCGTTCCTACAAATCACGGTGAGTCCGTCGTCATGCGTATTCTTGATAAGTCCGCACTCGCGCTCGGTCTTCCCCAGCTTGGTTTCCTTTCTGATGACGAAGCGACATTCGATCAGCTCGTCACCCTTCCTGATGGTGTTATCCTCGTCACCGGTCCTACAGGTTCTGGTAAGACGACGACTCTCTACGCCTGCCTTAACCACATCAACCGCCCAGACAAGAAGATCATCACGGCGGAAGATCCTGTGGAATACGAATTAGCAGGTATTAATCAGGTGATGATCCGTACCGACATCGGCATGACATTCGCCGCCGCACTGCGCGCGATGCTCCGTCAGGCGCCTAATATCATCATGATCGGGGAAATTCGAGATGGTGAAACCGCTGGTATCGCCATTCAGGCCGCGATGACAGGTCACCTTGTACTCTCCACATTGCATACGAATGATGCGCCATCCTCGGTCGCACGTCTTGCAGACATGGGCATCGACCGCTTCCTGATCGCCTCCTCCGTACGCGCCATCATGGCACAGCGTCTCTGCCGCTGCCTCTGCGCGAACTGTAAGGGTGATGGTCATCTCACCGAGAAGCAGGCTCTCACACTGGGTATCGACATTAATCGCCCTGTGAAAGTCCCCGTCGGCTGTGACAAGTGCCGTGGCAAGGGTGCTCGTGGACGTATGGGTATCTTCGAAATCTTCCAAGTCACCGATGACGTGCGCGGTCTGATTAACTCCAACCTTACCTCCGTGCAGTTACGCGGAAAGGCACGAGAGCTCGGTATGCGCACCCTGCGCGAAGACGGCATTCGTAAGGTTCTCGCAGGTCTTCTCTCAGCCGAAGAAGTCATCCGAGTCACCACAGGTGATGCCCACTAAAGCAACTAGCCCTTCATATTCACCCCTTTTATAGTTCAATTTACCATTTATGGATACAAATACAGTACTCGAGGTTTTCATTAACAGTGGCATGCTCGACACCAGCCTCTCCCGCGACATCGTTGATGAAATGGGAAACAGCGGCAAGGAAGTATGGGAAACCCTCATCGACTTTGGTATCATCAGCTCACCAGAAGATTTCTGGAATGTCATCGCGACAGAAGTAGGCGCGCAGTACATCTCGCTCGTCGACTTTACCCCACCACAGCATATTCTCGACATGATCCCAGCTGCGCAGGCGCGCATGCTCGGAGCTCTTCCTATCGAATACCGCGAAGGTGAAGGTCTCTACATCTGCGTAGAAGACCCGCTGAACCCACAGATTATTGATGACCTTCGCATCGCTACAAACCGCGACATCTACCTCCACGTCGCGGCGGACTACGAAGTTCGCGCGCGCATCGTGGAATGCTATGGTGGCGCAGAAGCCGCAATGGACGACCTCATCAATGAGCTCGGAAACATGAGCGTAGGTAGCCAAGACGGGCTCGACGAAGCAGGTGCTGCACCTGTGATTAAGTTCGTGAACCTCGTCATCATACAGGCTATTAAGGAAAAGGCCTCTGATATTCACCTTGAGCCATTCGAGAAGGAGTTTAAGATCCGCTACCGTGTGGACGGCTCACTCTACGAAATGTCACCACCCCCCATCCATCTTGCCACACCCGTCATATCCCGTGTGAAGGTCATGGCTGGGATGAACATCGCCGAGCGACGTATCCCACAGGACGGTCGTATCGTGATGAAGGTAGAAGACCTCGCCGTCGACATGCGTGTTAACTCCCTGCCTACCCAGTACGGTGAATCTGTCGTACTTCGTGTTCTCGATCGTAACAGCGTCAGCCTCGACCTGAATAACCTGAACCTCGCGCCGAAGATTCATGAGTATATCCTAGATACCGTGAACAAGCCCAACGGCATCTTTGTCGTAACAGGTCCTACGGGTTCTGGTAAGACCACTACTCTTTACGCAGCATTGCGTGAGGTGAATACCGAAGACGCGAAGGTGCTTACAGCAGAAGATCCAGTCGAATATGACATCGACGGCATCATACAGGTACCTATTAATGAAGGCATAGGCGTGACCTTCCCGCGTGTGCTGCGAGCCTTCCTTCGTCAAGACCCAGACCGCATTCTAGTGGGGGAAATTCGAGACAAAGACACAGCTCAAATCGCCATTCAGGCGGCTCTCACAGGTCACTTGGTTCTCTCCACTCTTCACACGAACGATGCTGCTGGTGCAGTAACGCGTTTCGTTGATATGGGTGTGCAGCCTTTCCTTCTCTCCGCGACGATGATAGGTATCCTCGCTCAGCGACTTGTGCGTACGATCTGCCCTTATTGCAGAATCCCTTACGAGCCATCACTGAGCCTCCTCCAGCAGCTAGGTATTGATCCTAGCCTCATTGGATCTCAGCAGTTCTACACAGGCGAGCGTTGTGATAAATGCGCAAACACTGGCTACAAGGGGCGTAAAGGTCTCCACGAGCTTTTGCACGCCTCTGATCCTATTAAAGAAATGATCACGCAGAACGTGCCATCCATCGTTCTGAAGCAGAAAGCCATCGAACTCGGTATGTCCACCCTTCGTGAAGACGGTATCCATAACATATTCGAAGGTAATACAACCATCGAAGAGGTACTCAAGTACACCTAATACTTGACCGAGCGACTTAAATTTGTTACTCTTTATCATCATCATAAAACAACACTCTCCCAACTAATCATACACGCATATGCCGAACTTTAAATACACAGCACTCGACCAAAACGGTGTCGAAAAAACGGGCATCGTCTCCGCTAATTCAAAAATTGAAGCAGCGGAACAAGTTCGCGGTCTCGGTCTCCTCCTTCGTGATTGTCGCGAAGTAAAGGGGGGCAAGGCCACTGGACCACAGGAAAAGAAAGTCAAGGGCAAAAAAGGACCTAGGGCAAAGGGCAAAGGAAAAGCAGGTGCTTCTGTCAAGCAGAAGGAACTCATGATCTTCACGCGCCAGCTTGCCACCCTCATTAACGCAGGTCTGCCTCTGCTTCAAGGACTCACCGTTCTCACGAAGCAGGAGCCGAATCCTAACCTGCGCGCCACGATTCAGGGGCTCGCTGACTCCGTGCAGGGCGGTTCTACCTTCTCCGAAGGTCTCGCAGCGTATCCCAAGCTCTTCAATAACCTCTTTGTCAACATGGTGAAGGCTGGTGAAGTCGGTGGTGTGCTCGAAGTCGTGCTCAACCGTCTGGCTGAATACCAAGAAAAGGCGAGCAAGCTGCGTGGCAAGATCACCTCTGCGATGGTCTACCCACTCATTATTCTCGTTATCACCATGGGTATTTTGATCTTCCTCATGCTCGTCATCGTGCCGAAGTTCAAGTCCATGTTTGAAGGCAGTGATGTGGAGCTCCCAGCTATCTCAGAGTTCGTGTTCAACGCCTCGGATAAGATGATGAGTTCGACGATCGTCCCCTTCTTGCCGAATGCATTCGTCATGATACTCGGTATCGCAGCACTCATCATCGGTCTGAAGTTCTGGCGCCGTACGCCGAAGGGCGCACTCGCTTATGACACCTTCATGCTGAAAGTGCCTCTCATCGGTAAGCTGAACCGCGTGAGTGCCGTCGCACGTTTCTCACGTACATTTGGTACACTCGTCGCCTCTGGTGTCCCTATCCTTCAAGCACTCCTCATTACCCGTGACACGGCTGGTAACATGATCGTCGCTGACTCTATCGGCAAGACCCATGATGCTGTTCGCGAAGGTGAATCCATCGTCTCCCCCATGAGCACCTGTCCTGTCTTCCCTCCTATGATGATCTCCATGGTCGACGTCGGTGAAGAAACAGGTCAGCTCCCAGACATGCTCATGAAAGTAGCAGACGTCTATGACGAAGAAGTGGATAATGCCGTTTCCGCCATGACATCCATGCTGGAACCTATCATGATCGTCTTCCTCGCCGTGGTTGTAGGTGGTATCGTCCTTGCGATCTTCCTCCCCATGATGGAAATCATCAAGAGCGTTTAAGCTAGACATGAAAATCAACGCTTTAAAATGCGGTTCTCTCAGGGTGAAGAAAGGCTTCACCCTGATAGAAATCCTCATCGTCATCACCATCATGGCCTTTCTCATGGCCGCCGCATGGATGGCGCGTAACTACTTCATCGCACGAGGTCAGGAAAAGACGGCAGAGTCACGCCTCTCCCTCATCGTCGGAGCCATGGATGCCTACAAGGCTGACAATGGCGGTGTGCTCCCCTATGCGAATGGTGATGAATGGAGTGGACATGTCCTCTACATGATGCTTTCTGGTGACACAAATAACGATGGCAAGCCAGACAAGAACAAGAGGACGAATCAGATGCGAACAGCTTATATCAGTGAGCTCGCCTACCTCAAGGCTGGCGAAAAGGATGCCTCCTCTGGTATACCTGTCCTCAAGCGACCTCTCGCGAAATCGCCAGACGATGGGAACAGGAGAGGCGCACGCTACATCCTGCTAGATCCTTGGAGTAACGCCTTCCGTTACACTCTTGGCTGTGAAGCTGAGTGCACAACGAAGAAAGAAGGCAATGGGATTAACCCCGACTTCGACATTTTCTCACTCGGTGCTGATGGTCTCGGTAATGGTCGCAACAAAGAAGGCGACAACAAGGACAATCTGAGCAACATTAAAGTTCTCTAACCCTCTCTCTCGATATTACTTCATAGCAGAGCCCCTCCCGCATTGCGCGAGAGGGGCTTTTTTTTGTACGCTTGTTGTGTACCTTTTCAATACTGTGTCATAATATGTCATACTCTAGCTTCTTGTTTGACATACAGATCTGGAAAATATAGAGTTAGATAACCTCACCTCTTCATATATGAAAAAGACCATATTTTTAACGCATTTTTTTGCAGCCCTTCTCTTTAGCCAGCTGCAAGCGCCCCTCCACGCTCAGGTTAGCTCGCAGCCCCGAATCAGCTTCGAGATAGACGGAGTCACCTACACGCTGGGCTACACGATTACAGACTCCGAGGAGTACAAACAGGCGAATAAGATGAATAACATCAGGCGTATCATCAAGCTTTCAGGAAAAGAAAATCTCGCTCAGAGCTATGAGTTCGCCCGCGAAGCGGATAAGAACGGTGATCCTCTCGGTAGCTTCATCCTCGCTTTACAGGCACGCTATGGGCTGGGCATGGAGCAGTCACTGGACAGATACATATTCCGCCTGAATCTCGCGGCGAAGAAAAACTATCCTCCTGCTCTTTTTGAACTCGCACATGCCTACGAACACGGCATCGGTGTCGAAGCCGACTTAGGTATCAGCCGCGGGCATCTCCAGAAAGCAGCCTTAGCTGGTTATCCAGAGGCGATGGAGAAGCGCGGACTCATCCTCGTGCAGGCAGATGCGTATGAAGACGCTCTTCCTTTCTTAGAGAAAGCGGCGAAGGCTGGACTCGCTGAGGCTAACTACCAGCTCGGAATCGCCTATGCTCGAGGATTAGGCTGCAAGGCAGACATGAAGCGTAGTATAGCAGCACTGACCGCGGCATCTGATAAGAAACACGTGCGTGCGAAGGGGGCTCTGCTCACCATTTACAGACTGGGTATAGGTACACCTAAAGCACCAGATAAGGTAAAGGAGCTCCGTACTGAGATTGAGCTCGCCCTCAACGACTATGATCTCGAACTTGCCGCCCACTTCGCCTATAGTTCCGCCTGTCTCATCAGCCGTCAGGTTCTTAAGAGCGACAAGGAGGCTATCGCTCTGCTCCGAAAAGAGGCAAAGAAAGGCGGAGCCTTAGCCGAATACAATCTAGGACTAGGCCTCTACTCGGGATTAGGCATGAAGCAGAGCAATGAGAAAGGAGCATTTAGCTTCGTCGAAAAAGCAGCGAAGAAAGGCTTTGCCCCTGCTATGGCGACGCTGGGCTTCTACTACGCTTACGGTGTAGGCTGCAAGGTGGATTATAAGAAAGCCGTCCTATGGCTGGAACGTGCTGCGGAAAAAGACATGACGAATGCCCTGTATTTACTCGGCTTCGGCTACCTTGGAAATGAGGACTACAGCTTTCATCTCCCTCGCGACTATAAAAAGTCACTCGAATACTTCATGCGTGCAGGAAAACTCGGTAGCGGAGCCGCTCAGAATCAAGTCGCCTACATGCTCTACCGAGGCATGGGCAGAAAAGGTACAGAAGAAGAGATACAAGAGTGGTTTGAAAAAGCAGGTGAGAATAACTTCGCTAATGCCCTCTATACTTTAGGCGAACGAGCCACCATTCACATGCACAATAACAAGGATGCCAATGGGAAATTTAAGCCCGAATTAGGCAAAATCATGTACGACTACTACAGAAGAGCCGCAGAACTAGGACAGGTCAAAGCGATGGACAGACTCGCTAGCTACTATGTAGGCTACACGGGCAATAAACCAGATGTCAATAAGCGGGTCTACTGGCTTGAAGTCGCAGCGGAGTTCGATCACCCTACAGCGATGTATGAATTAGGCATCATGTATCTGCGTGGAGATGGCGTGAAGAAAAGTGTCGCTCGCGGTATGGAAATGCTCGAAAAAAACTCCGAGACACCTGGCGGTAGACATGCGGCTAACGCACTGGCGGATATATACTTCCAAGGACAGCACGGTGTACCTATCAACCTAGAAAGAGCTGTCATGTTCTATCAAAAAGCCTTGATCCCGCAAGATCGTGGCCGTGTCCCGAAGCTCGCCCAGATATATATACAAAATGCAGCTGGGAAGATGCAGAATCCAGTGAAGGCCTATGAACTCATGAAAGAGCAGTTCTCTTACTTCCAAGGTGTCCACAACTATCTGCTCTGGCTCGCCTACGACCAATTGGTAAAAATGGACGACAAGAACTTCCCGCGCCTCAGCAAGGAGCAGTGTATGTCCTTAGCCGCCAAGGCAAAGATGAACGACGAAAAAGCCATGTATCAGCTCGCAGTCGCCATGCTACGCGGTGACACAGGGCAGGTAGAGCCGAAAAAAGCCCTCCCACTACTCGAAAAACTAGCAGAGAAGGGGAACGTCGATGCCCTGATAGACCTCTCACTCTATGCCCAGCACGGTGTAACCGAACCACCAAACATGGAGAAGACCCTCGAGTACACCAAGAAGCTCGCTCAGATTAAGACGGAGAAAGCGCAGCTCTTCGCTGGTCTCGTCGCCTATGCGAACAGCACCACGCCAGCGCAGCGCGCCTATGCAAGCTGCCTCGATGAAGCGAGCAAGATGGGGAATATGGACTCGATTTATGTCCAGCACAAGAAGTGCAATTTTATCAGGAGAGAGCTTAGGGAAAAAGCCCCCGCGGTCTTCAAAGAGTTGGCAGATAAAGGACATCTGGCATCACTCATCGAAGTAGCCCTCATGCTACAGAATAACCCGAAGGAGCAGATCCCTGTTCTGGAGAAGCTCGCTGACAAAGGGATAGGCAAGGCTCTGGACTCGCTTTACAACATCTATTATTTTGGAAGCGGGGGCATAACACGCGACAGGGAGAAAGCCGCAGAATACGAAAAACGCGCCATCGAAGCAGGCTACGCTGAAGCTATAGAGCGAAAAGCAAAAAGAGACAGAGCGAAAGCATCGGCTTCGCCATAGACCGTGACGTGATCACGTTATGAAAAAGCAGCACCTATCGAGAAACTCTCGCGGTGCTGCTTTTATTACTCTGACTTTCTCTAATGTAATATGGTACAATATACGCGTGAGCGCAACTATCAACCTAAAGGAGCTAAATGCCCAGCAAAGGCAAGACATACGAACCCTATTTGCCAATAAATATGTTACTTATGCATCTTAGAAGTTCCTATAAAATACTGCCAAGTTAATAAAAAAAAGAATCACTTTATTTCTAAAATGATTACGTGAAAGATGAATGAGTTATGCTTCTAAAGATTCATGGTGCGAACGGCGAAACTCGGGGAGGATTCCATTTCAAAATAAGACTTAAAACTCATAAGTTATTGATATTTCATAGGCAGATTTTTACGCTCTCGCTATTTGGGACACGTGTGGAGCAGAAGAGTAAGGTTCATTTTTTTCTCGCCAAATTGTCAGAATCCTGCTATATTGTAATCAGGTTTATTAATAAAATCTTATTATGGCTATAAAATTATTCATCCCAGGTCCT
>CAYJNX010000011.1:0-27101 GCA_964371525.1 uncultured Akkermansia sp.
CAGATTCAAGGGGAGATTGGCTGAGATAGAGCCCCGTGAGCGTCGTCGCTTCAAGTTCTGCCTTAGTTTCTGCTACGCCTGCGGCTTGCGCTGCGGGTAATGAAAAGCCTGATACAGAAAGAATTGCCGCAACGAGTGCCGCGCGTAATTTGTGGGGGAGATGAAGTTTCATGAGGTGATAAATTTAATTGCTGTTCATAATTGTAGCAGAAAGATGACTTCATGACAAGCTGTAAAGTTTCATTCATTTGCAAGCTAGTAGTAGAGATGATGCTGATGGTACAACTGCTCTTCCAATCCTGTGAAAAAGTGGTACTGATTACAGGGGGTGACCTTTTTTATCATAGCAAAATCTGCAATGTTTTTACCATATTATGAGTGTCTAAATTTCCCTCACTTCTCATTCTTGTTAAAAAAAGAGGAGAAGCAAGCGAATCGCCTGCTTCTCCTGCGTCTTACTGTGAAAACGATTTTCTTAATTCGGCATGTCTAGCTTAAAGTACACATCCTTCTTCTCGCCATTGGAATCAAGGCGTATGTAGATCCCCTTCGGTGCCTCGGAGGAGCCTACATTAAGGGGATGACCGCGTAGCATGAAGAGAGCACCGCTCATTGTAGGGGCATCGCTGGTCGTGCCGCTTGCTACCGTCGCCTCTACCATGCCTAAGTCATCACCTAGAGCCACCCTCTGAGCACTGCTACGGATGTGCACATAGTCCTCTTTCTTCGAATTGATCGCCTTGTCAATCGAATCGAGCAATATTGAAAACTCTTTATCTTGTGTGATATTGATGTAAGCTTCTTTGAGTTGTAGTAAATTCTCGCTGAGCTTATCCATGTCCTCGACGCCTACGAACATCACCCCTGAGGTCTTTCTAAGATTTGGCGTCTCTGGGCTGTAGGGCTCGCCCGTCTTCGCGTAATATCCCAGATTTCTCGTCAGAGCCAGAGCGCTCTCTCTTCCTGCCTGCATGACTTTCTCGTGCTTCGTCTTGTAAGCGCTGAGAGCGTTTTCTGCATTATCCTCGGATTTCGCTAACCCGAAGACGTTGATAAAGAAGAGTGCTCCAGAATTCACGGCATCAGATAGACGATTCCCATCCTCCGCAGATAAGGGCGAAAGCTCCATGTAGATATCCGTGTCGGGCTGTGCCGCAAGATGGGCTAGCATCCTCGGTGCTGTCTCCATCTGATAATTGCTCATCGCCGTACTCAGCTTCGCGTAGATATCTCCATCCTGCATCCATAGCTGCGCGCCTAAGCCCTCGGTGAATTGGGGGAGTATCTTAGTCAAGGAGCTGATGAGGACATCCAGTGAGTACACTGACTTAATATCTTCCTCATCATCGGAGTCTAAGAGCAGCTGACTGTCATAGTATTTTTCTATCCTCTGCTGATCTGAGATGGTCTTCATCACGCTGACATCGACCCAGAGATGCCCTAGCTGCTCGCGTGCTACCGTGATGCTAGGAGAATCCATCTTCGCAGCACCACTCTTCAGTCCATCTAGTGCCTCCGTACCTGAGCCCACGATGATGAGCACCTCCTGCGCGCTGAGGGCTTGGAAATAAACCGTAGGATTCCCTTTCAATTTCGACTGCGCAAGAGCCGCATACTCTTCGGGCAGGGTCGACAGATCTAGCTCAAAGCCCTTCATGCCGAGTGCTGTGCTCGCTTTCATATGAGGGATAGCTTCCGATGTCACCTTGTCTATCACTTCATCAGCCCGTGGCTCACTGAGTCGGCATGAGATATACACAGGCTGTAGCGATAGCACAGGTAGTTCGTTTAATAGCTTCAGTACAAGTTCTAATTCTCTTTTCTGAGTCTTTTTTCCCCGTTCGATGGTGAGTTCCATATACTCGATTCTGTTCTTTAGATACTCGTCGTCGTGATCGCCCGGATCTGCTTTTAGTTTTTCTAAGCGCTCTTCATCGTTTTTGAGATACTCCATGTTGTAGATGTGGCTATTTATGGAGTTGAGCGCAGGAAGAGCCTCCATGAGCTGGGGGATATTCCCCTTCGTGCAGCATATGGTCGCGGCTTCTATCGGCATCTCCCAGGCGGGAAGATCGAAGCTTTTTCGCAAGAAGGGAAGCATGCGCGCGTCGGCGATGAGTTCATAATCTCCTGCTGGGATAGCAGCACGCGTGCTGTAGATCTCGCTCGCAGGGGCGGTTTGCATCTCGCGAGCTGGGCTAGAGAGTGCGTCGAAAATAGTCTGTGGATCCTGCTCCTGAGCCATGAGTGGGCATAGCGTCAGCGCAGACAGTAAGAGTGTGTGCTTTGTCATACGCTATCTTCATAACAAATTATATAGAGCGGTGCAAGAGTTTAAAGAGGGTATGACACAAGATGCGCTGCTCCTGGGCACAAAAAAAGATCATCTTTTCAGATGATCTTTTTTGTCGAACGGAGCGAGAGGGATTCGAACCCTCGGTAAGGATTGACTCCCTACGTCCATTTAGCAAACGGGTGCTTTCAGCCACTCAGCCATCGCTCCTTTGTTCGTGTGCGCAGATTATACATGAATGCGTATTTCGCGTCAATACAATTCTTGAAGAAAAGTGCATTTTTTTTAAAAAAGAGGAAAATTTGATCTCACGATTTCGTCATTGCGTTCTTCACCAGGAATCTTATTCCTCCTCTTCAGGAGCTGAGGGAAGCATGTCACGGATGCTGCTACTGGGGGCGTAGTCGCTGGCTCGGTAGCCTGACTCATCGCTACGGCTTGGATCAGCCCCAGCATCTAGGAGGAGTCTGACGAGCTCTTCATGATTCACAGTGCTGGCCATGATGAGGGGTGTCATGCCCTGATCATCCGCGAGGTTCACGTCCGCACCGTGCTTGAGTAATGTCTTCGCGTCCTGATAGCGTGATGCGTCACAGGCGGTGACGAGTAAGGGCTTCCCATCCCAGATGCTGTTCGCAGGTAGTCCCTTTTCTAGGAAAAATTCTAGCAGGGCAGGGCGACGGTACTGGATGGCGAGTGTCGCCGCGATGGCGGCGACTTCGGAGTCTGTCGCGTAGGTGGCGGAGAAGTGTTCTTCGACCTGTTTCCTATCATTGTCCACGACGGCTTGGAGGAAGGCGTGGGCGTGAGCCTTCGCCTCGGGGGATTGTAAGGAGGGGGAGTTAAAGGGGATGCTTTCGACATTCGCTTCTCTGACGATCGTCTCCCCCATGTAGAGCTGGCTACTGCCGCCGAAGATGAAGCAGGTGATGAGGAAGTAGCCGCTAAACCATGCCCAGTCTTCTAGTGAGTTCCTTCGCGTGATGAGGCGTGCGATGATGAGGGCGACATTCAGTACGAGCCCGATGGCGAGTATGCTCATGTAGCTGGCTATCACCCAGTCAGCGACTTCTATGTCGAGGGTGTAGGCGTGTATTGCCCATCCGAGCAGCAGGAGGAGTGCTACGAGGAGAAGGGTGTTGAGAAGTCTGACAAACATTTCATGCTTTTAGCATAGTTCGCCCGCTGTGTCAATCACGCATTGCGCTATCAGAAACGCTTAGAATCGCTTAGAATCGCATGTCTATCCCTAGAGAGAGGCGCAGCGATGTCTCGTATCGTTCTGAGAATTCGCTGTCTTGATTGCGGTATTCTATGTCAGCATCTGTGTAGATGGGGACTCCTAGTTCGACGCGTATGAGCTGCTTGGGCACTTTCGGCGGCGCGATATTGTATTCCCAGCGCAGGCCTGCGACGAGTGCGCTGAAGCTGAAGGTGCGCAGCCCTCTGTCTGTGTGAGCTGTCCATGCCTCGCCGTCGTATTCGAAGAAGAGGGCGAGATTCTGCTTTTCGCTGAGGCGGTGCTCCAGTATGAGGGTGCTGCGCTCAAGTTCGAACACCCAATCGGGGGCGAATTCCCACTCGAAGTTCACAAAGGGAATGAAGCCGAAGAGGAAGGATCTCGGGAAATAGCCTAATCCTAAGGTGTAGTCGAAACCATCCCCCCATGTCGAGGAGTAGGCTGCTATGCCGCCTAGCGTGAATGAGCCATCCATGGACTCAAAGTCAGAGGCGATGCTCGGTGTGAGCATGAAGAAGAGGCTGCGATGCTCGTTGCGCTGGATGACACCCAGCGGGAGGGTGAAGCGGTAGAAGTCGTTGTGATCGAGGCTGAGCTCCGCATTCGTCTCGACGTGGGTGTAGGTCGTGCTCAGTGAGGAGATGAAGGCCCAGCTCGCGTAGCCTGATTTTCTCGGGTCGCTCAGCGGGACTTCCAGCTCTGCCTGCTGCATCGCGAATGTGCTGTCTCCGTCACGCGCGTCGCTTTCGAGCTGCGCGGTGATGGAGAAGTAGCTTGGCATCAGCCCCGAGGGCGGGAGGTCGTATCTCCAGCTGCTGGGGCTGTAGAGATCGAGCTCTGTAGCTTGATCGCCTGCGGCGGGGGCGGCAGAGAGGCTGACGCTGCTCAGGGCTATAAGAGGAAGTGTAAGAATGCTGATAGCACGCGTGCGAATCATGATGGCATGATGACAGCTTTCTGCGTGCTTGTCAATGCGAATATAGACTAACTCTCTAGCTGGTAGGGAAGATTCTCAGTAGGACTAGCTATCCAGAGCCTCGATTTTCTCTTCCGCTATGGCACTGAGCGCTGCGCTGCGCTTTTCTTCTTCCGTGTGAAAGAGTTCTTCTAGATCTTTGTCGTCTCCTATGAATGATTTGATGAGTGCTTGATCTTCTGGTGATTGATCGTCTAAGAAATCGTCTGAGCCGAAGTTCTCTTCATGAATGTCGATGACTTCGCTGTAGCATTTTTTCGCCTCTTTCTCCTTGTTGATCATTAGGTATGCGTCGCCGCAGATGAGTAGGATGCGCTGTAGCTCATTGAGGTGATGCTCCGATTCGTTGAAGGCGACAGCTTCGCTTATATGCTGAAGTGCTTCGAGCGCGTAGGGGATCGCTTTCTTCATGTCGCCTGTCTCCTCAAAGAGCACAGAGTGGCGCATCACTTTCAAGGAGGAAAGCGTATTTAATAGCTCGCCTCGTGTCTCTGTATTCTTCGTCTGAGAGAGCATGAAGGGGATATGCTCTAGTGCCTCGGTAAGATATTCTTCTGCATCCGATTCTAAACCGAGGCGAGCGACGCATTCGATGACCATGAGGTGTGCCTGAGCGACGATGGGTAGGATGTCTTCGTCGTAGACTCCTTCATCTTTCACCGCGTCGATGATTTCTCGTAGACGCACGCTGGCTTTAACGTAGTCTTCATTTTTCATATAGAGACCCGCGAGGTCGGACGTGTAGATGACGAGGTGCATGTCGCATGTTTCATCCTTCATATCTAAGCTTTTGCTCTGCCAATCGCAGGTTTTGATTTTCGCGTTGAGTGTTTTACGCGGTTGATTATTATTGTTGTATATTTCTGAGTTTGTGTATTCGATCGCGGCGAGGAGCGCGTAGGAGCTCACGGGGTGTTCCATCATACGCTCCATGTGAAATGCTTGCTGCTCAGCGATGAATGCCTTATGCTCTTTTTTCGTCGTGAATTCCTCGAAGACAGATTGGGCAAAATGCCAGAACTTGATATAAGCATCGACATGCGTTTCTGGGTACTTCTTATCTAGGCTGTCAAGGAGGTGCAGCGTTTTTCTGACGCAATCGAGTGTTTCCTTTGCATTTTCCTGATTAGCGTATATGCTGCATAGCTGCTGGTGGAGTTCGAGCTGCATCGTCGCGTAGTCTCTGTCTTCGCACTCCTCGCTGCTCATCTGATCGAATCCTTCTAGGGCTAGGGTATATAGCTGCACGATTTCGTACTCATCGCCGTCTACGAGTATGAGTATCTGAGCGAGCCGTGCCGCCGATAATGTCTGGTAGATGAGTGCTTTATCACCATACTGACTGCGTAATTCTTTCGTGATGGCTAGCGCACGGCGTGCTGCTTTGAGGTCTGATACCGTTACTTCGTCCTTGTCGAACTCTGCTTCTAGTTCGACTAGCTCTTGATATAATGGGTCGTTTAGCATGCTGCTATGTTGATGGAATTAGCTAGGTCGTACAAGAAAATAATGAAGTCGCAAGCATTTTATTAGAGAAAGACGCTCGAACTGCGCCATGATGGAGACATTCTTCTTGACAGGAAGGCTATAATGGGGAAGATAGGGAGCATATGAATAAATGCGCTCAGTCTATCGGTGTTGATTTCGGAGGAACTAGTATTAAAATCGGTGTCTGTGCTGGCAGCGATATTCTCTGCATCGCAGAACCCATCCCCACACAGCAGTTCTCCGACACGGAGAGCATTATCAAGGCGATGTGTGACTGCATCAGTGAGTTGAGAACGCGCTACCCCGATGTCTGCGCTGTCGGTCTTGGGATGCCCGGCTGGGTGGACTTCGCGAATGGTATTCTCGGTCGCCTCGTGAATGTCCCCGCCTTCCAAGAATCTACCCCTGTGCGCGAGCTTATGTCAAAGAAGCTCGGTATGCCTGTCTATCTGGATAATGACGCGAACTGCATGGCTTATGCAGAGTGGAAGCTCGGAGCAGGTGTCGGCTGTGAAAGTGTCGTGAGCATCACGCTGGGGACAGGCATAGGTGGTGGCATCATCATCGGTAACCAGATGCTGCGTGGCAAGACCGCCTCCGCTGGCGAGCTCGGCATGTGCAGCATTGATTACCGTGGCAAGGCAGGCCCCTACGGGAACCGCGGTGGCATAGAAGAATATCTGGGGAACAGAGAAATGACCGCCGATGCGATCGCGCGCTACGCTGCTATAGGCGTGACAAAGGTGGATGAGGACTGCACGCCCTACGCGCTAGAGCTCGCAGCCCGAGCTGGCGATGCTATCGCGGCTCAGGTGTATACGGATTACGCGGAGAAGCTCGCATGCCTCATCATGAATCTGATGTACAGCATCGTGCCTGAGAAATTTATCCTTGGGGGTGGTGTGGCGAAGGCGAATGATTTACTCTTCGAGCCTTTGGATCGCTTCTTGAAAGAGCAGCTCATGCCAGCGCATTACGCCGCATTAAAGCTGGAATCCGCACAGTTCGGTGCTGATGCTGGCTTACTCGGAGCCGCGCTCATGGCCTACGATGAGGCGAACAAATAGGATATTAATCATGGCATCATGTAAAAAGTCGATTGACAAGGGAGCTTGGTAGGTCTAGTATAGATAAGAATTCAACTAAACTAGACCTTTACCTCTCTCATCATTATGTCTCTATTCAATCATTTAAAGAAACTCTTCTCTCCTGAGTCTGAGTCTGAGTTACCCCAACATAGTCTCGATGAGATGATAGCTGAGGCGAAGGCGGGCGATGCCGTCGCGCAGCGCGAGCTAGGAAATCTCTTCCAGCGCGGCGCGGGTGTCAAGCAAAGTGATGAGGAGAGTGCGCGCTGGTGGTATCTGGCGGCGAAGCAGGGAGATGCGCAGGCACAGCAGCTCATCGGTTACTGCTACATGAAAGGAAAGGGTGTCGACCAGGACGCGGGGCGTTCTGTGTACTGGTGGAAGAAGGCCGCGGCGCAGGACGATGCGCGCGCTTACCGCTTTTTGGCCTTTTGCTATTCTGTAGGAGAGGGGGTAGTAGAAGATGCCAGTAAGGCTCTGTACTGCTTTCAGCGCGGAGCGGAACTCGGTGATGCTGTCGCACAGTTTGAGTATGCCTTCGCCCTTCATTCTGTGGCTCTTCCAAAAGGAATGGACAAAGAAATCGCGCTCGAGAGGCGCAGTGAAGAGATTTTTTCATGGTACCTGAAAGCAGCTGAGCAAGGACTCGCCGATGCACAGAACGAGGTTGGTATGCGTTACCAATTCGGAGAAGGTGTCGAAAAGCAGATGGAAGAAGCTATGCGATGGTGGAAGAAAGCCGCCGATCAGGATCTGCTCGCCGCGCAGCTCAGCCTCGCGCTAGCCTATATGCAGGGCGACGGGGTAGCAGTGGATCGCGCAGAGGCCATTCGGTGGTTAGAGAAAGCTGCGAAGAGTGGCAGTGCCATGGCGCAGCTACAATTAGGTCTTCTCTACATGGGCGATCACCGCGAGCCACCGCGCTTTGATAAGGCTCTGATGTGGTGGAAGAAGGCCGCTGACCAAGGGGAAATCGAGGCTCAGTTCCTGCTGGGGAAATTTTATCTAGAAGCCAATAAGAGGTATCGCGACCTCAATGAGGCTATCTATTGGCTCAAGCTTGCTTCTTCTAATAAGGACGTAGAGGCTTCCTACCTGCTCGCTCAGTGCTACTCTCGTGGGCATGGCGTGGAGCAGAATGAGAGCAAGATGGTCTACCTCCTCCAGAAAGCAGCCGAGCGCGATCACCCCCAAGCTCAGTGGGAGCTAGCGGAGGCATACGAGCTCGGCAGAGGTGTCACCGCGAACCCACAAGTCGCCCAGAGCTGGTACCTGCGAGCCAGAGATAATGGCTTCGTCGCTCCCAGCGATATCTGATCTGAGTCTTTAACATATTTAAACACAAATAACCCATATAAAACATGTTCTTTAAATCACCTATCTATACGGCATCCATCCTGTCCTTAAGCATCCTTAGCTTCCAAAGCTGCGAGTACAGACAGCTTAATATAGAACAGCGAGCGCAAGGCTTCGACGAGTTCTTCGAAACCGTCAAGATGGATGAGGATGAGGCTATGGCATTTCGTGAAGAAATTCAAAAGTTTAAAAACGAAGGTCATCAGCTGAAAGTCAACATAGCAGCGGCACTCTCCGATGTAGAGGATACGACCACAGTCATCCCCTGCGATGATGAGGTGAAGGCTGTGTTCGAACGCTGGCTCGAAGTGGAAGAGTGGTACTACAGCCGCCTTCGCAACGATGATATCGTCTGCATAGATCCCGCGTATGTGTATCGCTTTGAAGTCCTAGACAAGCAGGGGAAGTCCCTAGGTTTTATCGTCACTAGAAATATCTACCACACCGAAGATGGATCGCGCTCCGTCGAGAATGATCTGACTGAGTTATCGAAAGCTCCGCGCCCACAAGCTGGCTACGTGAAGAAGGCGCGTAGCGGAGACGCTAGGGCGCAGGTGCTGCTTGGTAACGACTATATGGATGATGATCGCAGTGTCGCGAAGAATGAGTCCAAGGCGGTATACTGGTGGAAGAAGGCTGCGCGGCAGAGCGAGCCCACTGCCTTTGCGGCTCTCGGTGACTATTACATAGAAAGCCAGAAGTACGTGGCTGCTGACTACTACCAGCGTGGCGCAAAGCTAGGAGATGCTAATGCGCAGCTCGGGCTAGCTCGGTGCTACCGAGACGGCGTAGGCGTCGAGAAGAACCTACAGAAGGCTCTACAATTGTATGTAGAAGCGAATAATCATGGTAATACTGATGCCGCCTACGATCTGGGTATTATCTACAGAGATGGTCTCGGAGAGATCAAGCCAGACAGGGCGAATGCCATGGCTTGGCTGAAGAAAGCCGCCGTTTACGGAAAGCCCAAGGCTCAGGATGCCCTAGAAGCCCTAGAGGGGACCTTGCAAAATTAGTCCGAGCAGAAAGCTAGTCTCTAAAATGAGCGAAACAGCACGCCTTTTGCCGCATTTTGGCGAGAATTTACAGCTTTTTGGGCTTACATAGCTCGCTATGCGCGCCCAAACGCCGCAAATTATCATCCAAACTGCAAGCAAAATCCGAAGCTGCTAATTTTGCAAGGTCCCCTGGAGAGCACCTCGGAGTCTTCCAACACAGAGTAATAATTCGATAATTAAAAAAAGCCGTACGCATCTTGTTTTTTAGCAAGATGCGTATTTTTTTTGCAATTTAGCTAGAGTTCAATTATTTAAACTCTAGTATGCCGTCGATTTTTATTGACTTTTTATATAATCTATGTAATACTCACAACCGAAAGGAGTCTGGCGTTCATGTTTCCGTTTTGAGAGAAGGGGACGCTAGGCATTCCACTACTATGACAAAGCTTAGCTCTAATTTAGACCGTAATGTCGCTGGCTTGCTGAAGGCGGCGGAAGGGGGGGATATCGCGTCCCAATTGGAGCTGGCAAGTGGCTATTATCATGGCGATGGTGGTTTTCTTGAAAAGAACAGTGCTAAGAGCTTTTACTGGTTTGAGCAGGCTGCTCATCTAGGCTCTGCTGATGCGCAGTTCCTGCTAGGCGGGTTTTACGAGCTGGGGTTTACCGTAAAGCGAGATCCTGAAAAATCCGCATACTGGTACGCACAGGCGGCTCAGCAGGATTTCGCCGCTGGGCACTACGCGCTTGGCATGTGCTGCTACCATGGTTTTGGAGTCGCAGAAGATAAGCATTTAGCCGCGCAGGAGTTCACCATAGCCTCTGAGCAGGGGGATGCAGATGCGCAGTATATGCTGGGCATCTGTTATGAGGAGGGGGCAGGTGTCGAGAGAGACGTGTTCATCGCGCGTCAGTACTTCGAGCTATCCGCGAATCAAGGCTATGATGATGCAATGTTCGCTTTGGGCCGTAGCCTCAGCAAGGGGCGTGAAGAGGAGCAGTTAAAAGCCTGCTACTGGCTCTATGAGGCTGTGAAGCTCGGACATCATGAGGCGCACAAGTTGTTGCGTCAGTTAAATCCGAGTGCGACGATGTGATTTTTCTTTCCAGCGTGTGTGTACTATGGTATAGTTCGCGTGCCTTTTGAAAATTAGGCACAACAACTATCCCATTATTGACATGAATACATCCTATATGGACACAGAAAAGGGCTCAGAAAAGAGCGTAAGCCTAGGAGGAATAATAGCTAATGTTTTTGTAGCTTTTTTAACATTAGTTTGCCTAGCGGTAGTCGCACTATCGGGCTATTATCTCACGAAGACAGCCTCATCCTATGTTAGCGCGCGTGGCTATAGCACATGGGTGGAGACACCCGCGCTACTAGAAGGAGCTGCCAATCCAACTGAAGATCATCCTTACGACGCGATTTATAGCGTCAATGATAAAACCTACCGAGCTCCGAACTACGGCCGCTCACTCGTCTCCTTTGACTACGAGAAGAAGCACAGTACGAGAAGAGTCGGTCGCCGAAGCGGTCGTGGTAGCTATGAGCGCAATGATTATCATGAGGGTTCAAACGTGCATATCCTAGTCGATAGAGAGAATCCTACGAGTTATCAATTCGATCTTTACAGCGATACCATTCTCCAGCTGTGCATATACACGGCTCTCTTCTTCATTTCGGCTCTGCTGGCGAAGAGATTTGCCCGCATCCTGCTCTGTGACGACGAGGAGGAGGAAGAGGCTGTATCTTGATGTCATCAAGGTGAAAGCTTCCAGACAGCCCTAGAAAAAATCTTTTAAAATTTTCTATCTGTGGTATGCTCATGCGAAAGCAAGCGTATGAAGCAGTATATAGACTTACTAAAAGATGTTCTGGAGAATGGCGTCGGGCGAGATGATCGTACCGGCACGGGGACTGTCGGTGTTTTTGGTCGCCAGATTCGCCACGACATGCGCGAGGGCTTCCCCTGTCTGACGACGAAGAAGCTACACCTGCGCTCCATTATTATCGAGCTCCTCTGGTTTCTTAAAGGGAGCTCGAATATCGCCTTCTTGAAGGAAAATGGCGTGAGCATCTGGGACGAGTGGGCTGATGAACATGGTGAACTCGGCCCTGTCTACGGCACTCAGTGGCGTTCATGGCCAGATGGACAGGGCGGTAGCATCGACCAGATCGCGAAGCTCATAGACGGGTTAAAGAATAATCCGTGGAGTCGTCGTCATCTCGTCAGCGCGTGGAATGTCGCAGAAGTCGATGATATGGCGCTGCCCCCTTGCCATTGCCTCTTCCAGTTCTGTGTGATTCCCGCGCAGAAAGAAGGCGAGAAGCATGGCCTTTCCCTCCAGCTCTACCAGCGCAGCTGCGATCTCTTCCTCGGAGTCCCGTTTAACATAGCGAGCTATGCGCTGCTGCTCATGATGGTCGCGCAGGTCTGTGGCTATGAGGCGCGCGAGTATGTGCATACTTTTGGCGACCTGCATCTCTACAAGAATCACCTCGATCAGGCACGCCTACAGATCACGCGTGATCTGCGCCCCCTGCCTGTGATGAGGATGAATCCCGAGGTCATGGAAATTGACGGCTTCGACTTCAGTGACTTCACGCTGGAAAACTACGACCCGCACCCTCACATTAAAGCCGCCGTCTCCGTATGAGTGCAAGCCCCCAATTAATAGCCGTCGTGGCGATGACCCCCGAGCGCGTCATCGGAAAGGATGGAAGCATGCCTTGGCATATGCCAGAGGATCTGAAGCTTTTTAAAAAACTCACCATGGGGCATCCCATCCTCATGGGGCGCAAGACATTTGAAAGCATAGGTCGCCCCCTGCCTGGGCGGCAGAATATCGTCCTGACACGCCAGTCTGACTGGTCGGCAGAAGGTGTCGATGTCATCCATGATATCGCGGATATCGCTACACTCGACCTCATGGATGAGCAGGTGATGCTCATCGGAGGCGGTGAACTCTACGCGATGATGCTAGAGCACTGTGACTCGCTCCTCGTGTCGGAAATACAGCAGTCCTATGACGGCGATACTTATTTCCCAGAATTTAAGCAGCTGTTTCCCCTGTGCGAAATCGTAGAATGCTACGACGGATTCCAACTCGTGCGCTACTCGCGAGAGGAAAATAAATGAAAAAAGTCTGACATCTGACTTGAAAGTTAGATAAAACTTACTTTATACTACAGCCATGCTTGGAGCATACACGAATGAAATGGTATTGGGCTTTAGCCTCTCGGTTATAGCAGGACTTTCGACGGCTATCGGTGCGGCGGTAGCCTTTTTCCTTAAGAAGATAGACTACCGCATCATGACCTTTGCGCTCGGTGCGAGTGCGGGGATGATGGTGTACATTTCATTCATGGAGTTCATGCCCTCGGCCATAGCTGGGCTAGAGCCTGATGACCCGACCTGGGCACCTATGGCGGCCTTCTTCGGTGGGGCATTGCTCATCGGTCTCATCGACCGCTTCGTGCCCAGTGATGAGAATCCGCACGAAATCCATGGTCTTAAGGACTGGGAAGATCCGAGCAATACGCAGAAAAAGGGCTTGCAGCGATCGGCTCTCATGTTTGCGCTCGCCATTGCGATTCATAACTTCCCCGAGGGTATCGCGACCATGGTGTCCGCCTTTGAAGGGGGTGAAGTCGCATATTCTGTCGCGCTCGCGGTGGCCATTCATAATATCCCAGAAGGCATCGCTGTCGCCATCCCTCTGTACTGCGCGACGCAGAGCCGCTGGAAGTCCTTTGGCTGGGCAGCTGTCTCGGGCTTAGCCGAGCCACTGGGAGCTCTCGTAGCGATGCTTATCCTGCTTCCTTTCCTGACGCCGCTGGTGATTTCGGTGCTCTTCGCTGCTGTCGCTGGTATCATGGTGTTCATCTCACTCGATGAGCTTCTGCCTATGGCACAGAGGTGGGGATTCCCGCATGCGTCCATTTATGGCGTGATGTCGGGGATGCTTATTATTGCACTTATTTTGTAATGCAACGATTGGTGCTTGCTATGCGCTGAGCTTTCTGGCATACTTCTCGCCATTATATGATTCTCTCTATTTTACAGACAGGAGCGATGATACTCCTCGTGGTTGTTTTCTTTAATCTCATGATTTTTGTGCATGAGCTGGGTCACTTCTGGGCAGGCCGCTGGCGCGGTGCGTACATCGACCGCTTCCAGATCTGGTTCGGTAAGCCTATTTGGAAAAAGAAGATTAATGGCGTGGAGTGGGGCTTAGGCTGGATTCCCGCAGGAGGCTTTGTTTCCCTCCCTCAGATGGGAGATATGGA
Organism: uncultured Akkermansia sp.; assembly: GCA_964371525.1. Lineage (GTDB taxonomy): Bacteria > Verrucomicrobiota > Verrucomicrobiia > Verrucomicrobiales > Akkermansiaceae > Akkermansia. The sequence continues at coordinate 13,731 of CAYJNX010000011.1, forward strand.
AGCCGTGGAGGGCGATGCCCTCGATGCGGAAGCCCTCGCGAAGCATAAGCCGCTGAAGCCTCTTGATAAGGTCATCATCGCGGCCGCAGGACCTCTGTTCTCCCTCCTGCTTGCCTTTGTCTTCGCCATCATCGTCTGGGCTGTCGGTAAGCCCACGACAGAGATGTCAAATCAAGTAGGCTATGTTGTGCCCGAGTCCCCAGCTGCCATGGCTGGTATCCTCCCCGGTGACCGTATTGTCGCTGTCGATGGGCAGGAAGTCACGGAGTGGGTCGGTGATATGAAGGGCGTGAGTGAGGCGATCGCCCTGTCCGAAGAAGAGAAAATCACGATCACCGTCGAGCGTCCTCTTGAGAGCGGTGGCACAGAGCGACTGGATATCATCAGTGGCTATGAAATACCTGAGACGAACTGGTGGCAGCGCAGTGCCCTGCGCCGCATCGGTATCACCCCGCGTTATGATGCCTCAGTCGGTGCGGTGACACCACATTCTCCCGCGGCACTTGCAGGTCTTCAAGAAGGCGATAGAATCGTTGCGGTCAATGGGCAGCGCGTGTACAATCCCGAGAGCATTATGGTGCTCAGTGAGGCTGGAAAGGAATTGAAATTAAGCATTCTTCGCGGCGAGGAAGGGCAGAGCTTGGATGTCACGCTCACGCCTGTTGTTCCGCTTAACTGGAAGGATCAGGAAGGTGCGCGCGCCCTCATGGGCATCAGCTGGGCATCGGATTCGCTGGAGCTCACGATGGAGCACCCTAGCCCCTTCTCTCAGATCACGCAGAGTCTGCGCTGGATGAAAGACACGCTGGCGAAGGTTGTCAGCCCTGGTAGTGATGTGTCGGTGCAGCATCTCAGTGGTCCTGTGGGCATAGGAACGCATATTTATGACATGCTGACGCATCCCGATGGCTGGCGCTTTGTGCTGTGGTTTGCGGTGATTCTGAATGTGAATCTCGCTGTGCTCAATATGCTGCCACTTCCTGTCGTCGATGGTGGGCATGTCGTGCTCGGTATCGTGGAGATGATCATCGGTCGCCCCGTGCAGGGTGTTATACTACAGTGGATACAGCTTGGATTTGTCTTCCTGATGATGGGTTTCTTTATCTTTGTGACATTCAAGGATGTAGGTGATCATGTTGGCGGAGGTTCCGCTGAAGAAAATCAACTGCCTGATCCCATTTTTAAGCAATGATTTGCTTAGAGCTTGACAAGACACAGCAAAAGGATCATAGTAGGGAAAGATGGCAATGATCAATATGTGGATACAGCGAGCTGCGCTGCTTTTCCTCGCGATGACGGGGATGGCACAGGCAGCAGGTGAGGGGCATCACGAGATGACAGTCTCCGCTCCTCTCTTGTGGAACCCTGAGATTCCGTTCTGGCCAGGGCATACCCTGCCTATTTCTAATTCTCTCGTGATGATGGTGATTGCCATGCTCCTCATCACGCTCTTCTTGCGCCTCTCTACACGTAAGATGGCACTCGTGCCAGGCAAGATGCAGAACTTTGTCGAGTGGGTGTTTGAAGTGCTGTACAATTTTGTCGAAAGCCTCGTCGGTCGTAAGCTCGCGAAGAAGTACTTCTGGTACTTCGCCACCGTATTCCTCCTCATCCTCGTGAGTAACTACATAGGGCTCGTACCGGGGGTCGGTAGTATCACCTACGAAGGTCAGCCCCTCTTCCGAGGCGCGAATGCGGATCTGAATGTCACGCTCTTCCTCGGTCTGATGTATGCGGTGCTGTGGTTCTTCTGGGTGATGCGCGAGCAAGGACCTGTCCACTTCGTCGCACACCTTTTCGGACCGAAGGGGGGACTCACAGGTGCGCTCAAGTACCTGCTCATGCCTATCTTCTTCTTCGTCGGGCTTATTGAGGTGCTTTCTATTTGCATTCGCCCTGTCGCCTTGGCCGCACGTCTCTTCGGTAATATTTTCGCAGGTGAGCTCATCATTGAAAAGATGAGTCTCGTCAGCTGGGCTGCTGTCCTGCCCTTCATGGCATTGGAGCTCATCGTGGGCTTCGTGCAGGCACTCGTTTTCCTCATGCTGACCGCTATCTTTCTTCGCACCCAACTCGACGATGGGGAGGAAGAGTCGGCCTGATATCAAGATTTCTCTCCGTCTGATCATGAAGATAAAACGTGAAGGCGGCTAGAAAAAACTAAAAAACAACATAAAACATAGAACATCCATATGACTTCATTATTATCCACTCCAGGCGCCGTCGTTATCGGTGCAGGCATCGGTATCGGTATCATCGGCATGAAGGCTGCTGAATCCGTAGGCCGTAATCCAGGCTCTTTTGGTAAGGTGCTGACAATTAGTATTCTTCTTGCGGCTCTTATCGAAGGTGTAGCCTTCGTAGCACTTTTCGCCACAGGCGAATAACATGAGTTTGGAGCAGCCTTGAATCCTGAGTCTTCATAGTCGAGGCTGCTCTAAACTTTCACGTAGACTTCTACCTCTAGTCTCATCCGCCGCTAGTCGCTACTAGCATCCTAAGCTTTATAAGCCTTCCTCGTCTCCTAGCCCACTGGGCTCTCACAGCATCTCAAAGATATGATCACTCCCATCATCGCCGCTAATCTCCAGCAATTCGTCGACAAATTCGGTTTGAATGTCGATTCCTTCGTTGCGCACGCCATCGCATTCACCCTGCTCGTGGCCATTGTAGTGAAGTTTGGAATCAAGCCCATCGCGGCCCAGCTCGAAGAGCGCCGCACGCGCATCGAAGAAGGCGAAGCCATGCGCGCCGAGAGTGAGAAGAGCCTCGCTGAGGTGAAGGTAACGAGCGAAAACATCATCGCTGAGGCTCGCGGAAAGAGCGAAGAGCATCTGGAGCAGGCACGCCAGCTCGCGAGCCATGTGCAGGAAGAGTCGACGAATCGCGCCGCTCAGGAAGCGAAGAATATTCTCGAAAATGCCCGCAAGCAAGCAGAGCTCGAAGCCCAGCAGGCGAAGGACGCTCTCCGTGCCGACTTTGCGAACCTCGTCGCCCAAGCCACCGCGCAAGTGACAGGCAAGGTGCTCAGCGAAAGCGATCATCGCGTCATTAACGAAGAGGCTATCAAGCAGCTCTAATTTTAATCTCAACACGTAGGACGACCACCAGATGAAGATATCCAAGGATACACAGGCTCGCGCACGCCGCTTGCTACGCCTCTGCCTCGATGAGCAGTCCATCCTGCGTGAAGACACGGTGCGCCAGATTTCTGCGCGCCTCTTGGCGTCGAAGCCACGTAACTATCTCCCCCTGCTGCAAGCATTCAGCGATCTTGTGAAGCTGGAAGTGAAGAAGCACACCGCCATCATCCGCAGTGCTGTCGAGCTCACTGACTCTGAGAAGCAAGAGATCACCGCACGCCTGCAAGAGAAGAAGGCAGGTCTGCACTTTCAGTGGGAAGTAGACCCTAGCCTCATCGCGGGCTTCATCGTCCAAGTGGGTGATGATCGCACGGATGCCTCGGTGCTTTCCCGCCTGAATCGTCTGAGTAGCCTGACAAAGCAGTATTAATTTTCCCATTTTCCCAACGTATAATTACATTTTCCCAAGAACAACGCATATGAGCAACATCGTTCAAGAACTCGAAGCAGAAATCCGTCAAACTGTCCGCGCGACAGTGAATGAAAACGTCGGCGTGATCAAGTCCATAGGTGACGGGGTAGCCCGCATCGAAGGCCTTAGTGATGCCATGCTTAATGAAATGATTGAGCTACCCTATGGCGTGACCGCACTCGCCATGAACCTCGAAGAACACGAGGTGGGGGCAGTGCTTCTCGGTCGTGGCCCAGAACTGAAAGAAGGCGATCTCTGCAAGAGCACAGGACGACTCCTTCAGGTGCCTGTCGGTCGTGCCATGCTCGGACGCGTCGTCGATACGCTGGGGAATCCCCTCGATGGTAAAGGCCCTATTGATGCCGATGACCACTATCCAGTGGAAAAAATCGCATCGGGTATTATCACGCGTAAGGGTGTGGATCAGCCAGTGCAGACAGGGATACTCCCCATTGATGCCATGATCCCCATCGGTCGTGGGCAGCGCGAACTCATCATCGGTGACCGCTCCACAGGGAAGACAGCTCTCGCCGTCGATACCATCATCGCTCAGGCGCAGCAGAATATCCAGCACAAGGATGATCCAGAGCACCGCCCCATGTACAGCATCTATGTCGCCATCGGCCAGAAGCGCGCGAACATCACGCGTCTCGTCGCGAAGCTGGAAGAATCAGGCGCACTCCCTTACACCATCGTCGTCGTCGCCTCTGCGTCCGACAGTGCTGCCATGCAGTACCTCGCGCCTTACGCTGGCTGCGCGATGGGTGAGTACTTCATGGATCAGGGAGATGATGCCCTCATCGTCTATGATGACCTTTCTAAGCATGCGGTAGCCTACCGTCAGGTATCGCTCATCCTGCGCCGTCCCTCGGGTCGCGAAGCATACCCTGGTGACGTGTTCTACCTGCACAGCCGCTTGCTTGAGCGCGCCGCACGTATCAACACAGATAACGGACGTAAGGGGGGCTCGCTCACCGCGCTTCCTATCATTGAGACTCAGGCAGGTGACGTATCCGCTTACATTCCTACCAATGTGATTTCCATCACGGACGGTCAGATCTTCCTCGATGCCGACCTCTTCAATCAGGGCGTGCGTCCCGCAATTAACGTCGGTATCTCCGTGAGCCGTGTGGGCTCTAGTGCGCAGACGAAGATTGTGAAGAAGCTCGCAGGTTCTGTGAAGCTCGACCTCGCGCAGTTCGAAGAATTACAGGCATTCGCCCAGTTCGGCTCTGATCTCGATGTGAACACGCGCAACAAGCTGGAGCGCGGTAGCCGCATCACGGAACTCTTCAAGCAGGGACTCTATAAGCCCAAGTCACTCGGCATGGAGGTGATTAACCTCTACGCTATCCAGCGTGGCTACTTCGATAAGGTTCCTGTCGACACCATCGAAGAGGTGCGCAAGAAGCTCGAAGCGACAGCTGCGATGGACGATGCTCTTCTCAAGGAGATCGAACACATCGGCGATCTGACACCTGAGCTCGATGAGCGACTGAAGACCTTCATGGAAAACTTCAGCTTCACTGTTTAATTTTTAACATCCCCTAAGCCCTTACCATGGCTAGCCTCAGAGACATCAAGCGCAGAATTTCATCTGTACGCAACACATCCCAGATCACCAAGGCGATGCAGCTCGTCGCCTCGGCGAAGATGCGTCGCGCTCAGGAGCTCGCCCTGAAGGGGCGCAGCTACATCAGCGCGATGGCGAATGTGCTGAAGCATCTGGAGGAGACGATTCACGAATGCCAGACTCCCCTCATGCTGGAGGAAGAAGAGGGCAAGACCCTCGTGCTGCTGATTAACACGGATCGCGGTCTCTGCGGTGGTCTGAACTCTAACCTCATGCGCTTCCTGATGAAGGAGTGTCCTGCGGATGCTGATATCGTGACCATAGGCGCGAAGCTGAATCCTCAGCTCGCACGCCTCCAGCGAAATCTCATCGCCTCCTTCGCCTTGAAGGACAACTTCGACGATGCCGCCCTGAAGCCCATAGCCGACTACCTGCGGAAGGCCTTCATCGAGGACGGCTACAAGGAAGTTTATGTCTGCTTCCAGCGTTATGTGAACATCGTCGTGCAGAAGCCTACCCTGCGCAAGCTTCTCCCCGTCACCCCTGAGGAGTTACTCGTCATCGCATCCGATGATGATATAGCCGACACGGAGAACGATCTCTTTATTTTAGAGCCCAGTGCTAGGGAATTGCTTGATTCCATCCTACCGCTGTACTTCTTCCACCTGCTCACGCAGCTCGTGCTTGAGGCGAAAGCTTCGGAGCACTCAGCGCGCATGGTGGCGATGAAGGCGGCGACCGAGAACGCAAAGGGCTTCATCGACAGCCTCACACTGGAGTACAATAAGGCACGTCAGACTCAGATCACAAACGAACTGCTGGATATCACCACCGCCATGAAGGCCATGGAATGATGACTGTAGCACCGCAAAAAAACATTTTCAAAACAATTTTTAACCTCACAACTTTAGCATAGAAAAGCAGCTTCATATGAACAAAGGAACCATAGTCCAAGTTATTGGCGCGGTCGTCGATATCGACTTTTCACAGGCGGAAATGCCCGCCATCTACAACGCGCTTACCGTCGAATTCGAAGTCGAAGGTGAGCCCAAGCAGCTCGTACTGGAAGTAGAACAGCATCTTGCCGATGGCTGGGTACGTACCGTGGCCATGAGCAGCACAGATGGACTCAAGCGCGGGATGGAAGCCATTGATACAGGCAGCTGCATCACCGTGCCTGTCGGTACAGGAGTGCTCGGTCGTATCTTCAACGTCCTCGGTGAGACTGTGGATGACAGAGGTGCTCCCATATGCGAAAAGCGCTACCCCATCCACCGCGAAGCTCCCACACTGGAAGAACAGGCTACTTCCTCCGAAGTACTGGAAACAGGCATCAAGGTCATCGACCTGATCTGCCCCTTCATCAAGGGGGGGAAAGCAGGCTCCTTCGGTGGTGCTGGTGTCGGTAAGACTGTGCTCATCATGGAGCTAATTAACAATATCGCGAAAGCTCGCTCCGGTCTTTCCATCTTCGCAGGTGTCGGAGAACGTACACGTGAGGGGAATGACTTCTACCATGAAATGAGTGAATCTGGCGTCGTGAACATCGAGAAGCCAGAAGAATCAAAGGTAGCACTCGTGTACGGTCAGATGAATGAGCCTCCTGGTGCACGTCTCCGCGTCGCTCTCTCTGCGCTCTCCATGGCTGAATACTTCCGCGATGAGGAGAACAAGGACGTGCTGCTCTTCATTGATAATATTTTCCGCTTCTCACAGGCTGGCTCAGAAGTGAGTGCCTTGCTCGGTCGTACACCATCCGCCGTGGGCTATCAGCCTAACCTCGCGGAGGAAATGGCGCAGCTTCAGGAGCGCATTACCTCGACGAAGAAGGGCTCGATCACGTCCATGCAGGCGGTTTATGTCCCTGCGGATGACTTGACTGACCCCGCTCCTGCGACCACATTCTCTCACCTTGACTCGAAGGTGGTACTAGACCGCGCCCTGTCCGCACAGGGTATTTATCCTGCGGTTGACCCCCTCACATCGACATCACAGGCACTTAGCCCAGAACTTGTCGGTGAGGAGCACTACCGCGTCGCACGTGGCGTACAGAAGAGCCTCCAGCGTTATAAGGATCTCCAAGACATGATCGCCATCCTCGGGATGGACGAGCTCTCAGAATCTGACAAACTCATCGTGAGCCGTGCGCGTAAGATCCAGAAGTTCCTGTCCCAGCCTCTTAGCGTCGCTGAGGTCTTCAGTGGCATCCCTGGTGCCTACGTGCCTGTCGCAGAGACAGTACGTGGATTCGCAGAAATCCTTGAAGGCAAGTGGGATCACATCCCAGAAGCTGACTTCTATATGAAGGGCAGCATCGAAACAGTCGTGAACTCCAACGAATAATCCCCAGCATGGCACTTGATCTAAAAATCATAACCCCGCAGCGCACCGCTGTAGAAACGGCGGTGCTCAGCGTCCATCTGCCCAGCCAGCAGGGTGAGATAGAGATCTTGCCAGACCATGCTGACCTCATCGCGGCACTGAGCTTCGGTGAGCTCACCTACAGGGAGCAGGCAGGGGAGACGAAGAAACTCTTCATAGGCGGAGGCTTCATGCAGGTGGAGAAGGGGCATATCCTTCTCGTTACCGACATGGCTGTCGATGCTGCGCAGGTCGAGATTAACAGCGTGGAAGAAGCAGTCGCACGAGCGAAGCAGGCTCTAGTCGATGGTGCTTCTGTCATGAACCGCGAAGAACAGGCTTATCTCGAAAGCCGCATCGCGCAGCAGCTTGCCCTGCTTGACTTCCGAAAGAAGAAAAAGTAAAGAATACGTTAAAGCTTCGTATTTTTATATTTGAGTGACATACTACCCATAAGCGACACCTAAATGGGAGTCCAGAGGGGCACGCTCCTCTGGCAGGATGCAAGGACGGCGTCCTTGCTGGGAGTGTGAGGGCAAAGCCCTCGCGGAAAAGCTGTGCTCCCAGAGCATAGCAGCGTCAGTTTCCTCATAAGCTGAAGTCACACGCGCCTGCCTTGCAAGCCCAGCATCAGCTCCACACCCGAAACTGACGCTCCGATCACCGCGCGCGAAGCGCGGCTCTTATCTTCCGTGGCAAACGCGAAGCGTCCACACAGAGAAGTTGCGAAAACTAGCGCACTAGCTACCCAAGAGTCAAGCATATCTCCCGATATGCTTGACGAGCCGTGAGCAAGGAAACGAGATTCACATACATCTCCAATGCAAGTCTCCAATAGCAGCACTGTACATCTACAAAGAAAGACCGAGACTCGCGAAGAGCCTCGGTCTTTGATGTTATCTTGATTGCTATCAGAACTGCCAGCCTACGGAGACGCTGATGTTTTGGTAGAATAGTTCGCGTGTCGATGCGTGACGATGCCTCGTGAACTCGTAATCTGGTGACGCGCTATGGAACTCGATGCCGTAGCTTACGCTCAGGAAGCTGTTCGGCGTGATCTGGAACTCAAAGCCTATTTCTGCCCCGACGACAGCACCGACCTCACTATTATCAGTCCAGTCGTAATCGTCGTAATATGAATCATAATAAGGGTCGTACGGGTCATAATACGGATCATAGAATGGATCGTTGAAGCCGACCGTTCCGAAGCCACCGTACGCACCTACGTGCATGGTGATGCCTCGGCTCAGCGGGCGCAGGTAGCGGTAGCCTGCTGTGAAGCTAAACAGGAACATGTCGTTTTCGATGAGGAAGCGATCGCTCTTGTTCGGGTTGAGCGGGTCGGTGAATACCTCTGTGTCGCGCTCATAAGTGCCGCCGCCAAAGCGCATAGCTAAGTAGCCCCAGTGACGGTTGTTGAGACTAAGGCTCGTTCCGACCTCTATGCCGAAGCCGTAGAACTCCACCTTCTCATCTTCGGAGATGATACCACCACCTTCATCGAAGAGAGCATCGTGAGGTAGCCATATTTCACCACTCAGGCTGACGTAGTTACGCGCACTCTCGTAGACCGGTACTGCGCCTGCGCCCATGGGCGCAGTAGGCTGCTGAGTCTGCTGGGGCTGCTGGACTGGCTGTGTGTACTGTACAGGCTGTGGGGCAGGCTGCGTGTACTGAACAGGCTGTGTCGTCACACTGCTGGGGGCAGGTGATGATTTTTGATGCTGTTGAGGATCGTCTATAGTGACGACCTGCGCGCTGGCTAGGCTAACCAGCGAGCATAGCAGTGATGTGACTAGTATATGAGTTTTCATAATATCTGAACAAGCTCAGTCTATCAAAATTAATTACTGTTTCATAGCATAATTTTAGATTGCATGCACAATTATTAGAATTTATGCTTGATCTTCGAGTTGCATCTGATAATATAAGCACATGTCCAAACATTGGGTGTTTGGGTGAATGTTAAAAAACTTTTTTATAGAATCACATAATATGGATATTCTCCACGATAAGGATGCAGACGTAAGTGTGCTCAACGGCAAGACAGTAGCAGTAATCGGATACGGTGCACAGGGACGTGCACAGGCACTTTGCATGCGCGATAGCGGTGTGAATGTCATCATCGGTCTGCGTGCTGGCAAGAGCTGGGACACAGCTGTACAGGAAGGCTTCGAAGTGCTCAGCGTCGCTGATGCTTCCCAGCGTGCTGACATCATCCACATCCTTCTCCCTGATGAATCCCATGGTTCTGTTTTCGAAAACGAAATCAAGCCTTACCTTGCTACAGGCAAGACACTGAGCTGCTCCCATGGCTTTGCATACGTGTTCAAGACCATCGTACCTCCAGCAGACGTCGACGTTATCCTCGTCGCTCCTAAGGGACCAGGTACAGAAGTCCGTCGCGTGTTCGAAGAAGGCTTCGGCTGCCCAGGCCTCATCGGTGTGTACCAGAATGCATCTGGCACAGCCCGTGACATCGCTCTCGGTATGGCAAAGGCAGAAGGCCTCACACGTGGTGGTGTTCTCGAGTGCACCTTCGAGCAGGAAACATACGAAGACCTCTTCGGTGAACAGAACGTACTCTGCGGTGGTATCGTCGACCTCATGAAGTATGGTTTTGAAACACTCATCGAAGCTGGCTATCCAGCAGAAATGGCTTACTTCGAGTGCGTACACGAAGCAAAGCTCATCGTCGACCTCATCTACGCTGGTGGTATCGAGCGCATGAATGAAGTTATCTCCAACACAGCTGAGTTCGGTGAGTACTACAACGGACCACAGATCATCCAGCCTGACGTGAAGGAAAAGATGAAGGAATCCCTCAAGCGCATCGAAAGCGGCGAATTCGCACGCGTCTGGCTTGAAGAAGCATCCAAGGGTGCACCAGTTCTCGCAGCTAAGCGCGCAGAACTCCACGAACACCCAGTCGAAGTCGTCGGACGCAAGATCCGCTCCCTCTTCGAGCGCAAGTAATTCTCGATAAGAGATTGAATATATATATCACAGGGGCGCAGTTCCTAACTGCGCCCCTTTTTTCACGAGAAGCAGGGAATAGATGGACGCTACAGACCTAGCTATTAATATAGAAGACGCCACCGTGTACTTAGGCGGTCGCGAGGTGCTTCATTCTATTGAGTGGCAGCTCACGCGCGGAGATCGCTGCTTCATCCTCGGTGCGAATGGCGCTGGGAAAACCACCCTCGTGCGCATGCTCCTCGGCTACGCGTGGCCACTGTTCGGCGCGAAGGTGGAAGTACTAGGCTCGCGCTTCGGTCAGGTGAATCTGAAGGAGCTGCGCCGCCGCATCGCATGGGTTAGCCCCTTCATGCAGCAGTGGCTGAACGGTGAGCGCGCATGGACAGGACGCGAGATGGTGCTCTCAGGAGCTGACGCGACCATAGGACTATTCCGCGACCCCACCGAAAGCGAAGAAACACGCGCCGCCGAGCTACTGTGCCTCCTGCATGCCGACAGCTTAACTGACCGCCCTGTGCATCAGATGAGCAGCGGCGAGCAAGTGAAGGTGCTCATCGCCCGCGCCCTCATGACAGAACCCGAGCTCATGATACTCGATGAGCCTAGCGTGTACCTCGACCTCGCAGGACGTGAGTTCCTGCTGCAAACCATAGCCGACCTTGCCGCGCGCCGTCCCGAGCTGACAATGATTTTCATCACCCAGCGTATCGAAGACATCATGCCCAGCGTCTTTAAGACAGGGATGATCCTGCGCGACGGGCATATCATGGCACGCGGCACAAGAGACGACGTACTCACAGAACAGATACTTTCCGAGGCATTTGACCTGCCTATTCGACTCATGGAAGGCCGTGACGGTCGCCTATGGTCCATGATCACCCTATGACTACCCCGAAGCCCAAGCCCCTGAAACGTCAATCGCTCGCTGGACAGCTCCGCGAGCAGATGGAGCAGCTCATCCGCGAGGGAAGCTGGCCGCTAGGCGAGCGCATCCCTGCCGAAGCGGAGCTCGCGCGCCTCTTCGCTGTCAGTCACAACACCGCACGCGAAGCCGTGCAGGGACTCATCCACGCGGGACTCCTCGTCGCGCGCCCTGGGGACGGAACCTACGTCACCGCCACCGATAGACTGAACGCCGCCCTCGACCAGAGACTGGAGCAGGTGGAGATGGATAGCATCTTAGAAGCGCGACTCGCCATTGAAAAATCCATAGTCGCCCTCGCCGCAGTGAACCGCACGGACGCAGAACTCGCCGAGTTGGAAATCGCTCTTCAAGCCTGCAAGACAAGGGCAGGGGAGGGGATAGAAGCCGACATGCACTTTCACTCGCTCATCGCCGACTGCACGCATAACCCCATACTCAGCCAGATCTACCGCGTGATCGCCGAGTACCTGAGTCGCCACTGGCGCGAGGTACTGCATGAGAGGCAGTATGAAGAGTACGCGCTCGCACTGCATGATGAACTTTTGGCAGCCCTACGCGCTGGTGATGGCTCTGCCGCACAGGATAGCATAGAAAAGATCGTGACCTTCGCCCACAACGCGGCGAAAGAATAACTGCTAGAACCGCGTAGCATTTTGCCGCTTGTCTTTCCTCTTTATTTATGTTATACCATCAATAATGATACGAAAGCTTGTCGTCGATGCTGTAACCGTATTCCCGACGCGCGAGGTATTCCACCTCGTCGAGGGGATTAACGTCGTGGTCGGTGGGAATGACTCGGGAAAGAGCCATCTCCTAAAACTCAGTTACGCGCTCTCCCACTGGATGTGTGAGCATGGCTCACGCGAACTCCCCGAAAAATGGGCTGCCGAGGAGCGGCTGCGTCAGGCATTCATCAGTACTTTTGGTGTGCAGGGGCTCTCTTCCCTCTCATCGCGCGTTGCTAGCGCGGGACGACCGTCTTTAAAGGCGAGCTTCTCAGGAGATCATGTACCCCTTGGCTCATCGGAGCTGGCGTTTCATTTTTTTGGGAAGGAGGATGCGCAGGGGCTGAGCATCACACGCATGCCTGATCGCTCCCTGCTGGAGAATGCTCTATTTATCTCCCCACGCGAGGTGCTCTCTATCTTCCCCTATTATACGCATGGGGCGAAGCGCTTTCCTGAGCTATTCGATGGTGTGAGCCGTCGCCTCTGTGAGGCACTGAGCCAATCGCCCTTAAAGGAAAAGCCAGCTGCTGCCATCGCTGAGGCGAAGTCGCATATCGAGAGCCTACTTGGTGGTGAGCTCGTGCGTCAGCATGCGCGCTTTTACCTGAAGCGTCCCGAGATAGGGCTCGTAGAGCTGAATCTCATCGCTGAGGGCTTTAAGCGACTCGGCACGCTCGCCCTGCTGCTGGATAATGGCAGCGTGCGTCGCGGTACGATGCTGTTCTGGGATGAGCCCGAGATGAATCTGAATGCATCGCACCTGCCTGCTCTCGTGCGTATCATGCTCTGCCTCTGCCGCGCAGGAGTACAGCTGATGCTGAGCACGCATAGCCTGTTCCTCCTGCGTGAGCTGACCATTCAGCTGCGTGAGAATGAGGAGATAGCGCGGCGTTTTATAGGCTTACAAGCCCCTAGCCTCGGGCACAAGCGCGTGCGTGTCTCTACGGCAGATAGCATGATGGAGCTCGAGCCTATGGATAGCTTACAAGCGGAGGTAGCACAGGCTGATCGCTACCTAGGTCTGGGTGTCACTCCACTGGAGCGACCCTACGCAGAGATGCTGAGCGATGAAGAGACCCCATGAGTCCTAAGAAGCCAGAACCGCACTACATCGAAGGAGCGTTCCGACTGGACTTCCCCGCAGGGGCGAAGGTGTGCCGCTTCGAATGCTCTGATTTTTATGCACATCGTGCGCAGAACTTCTGCACGAGCTGCAAGGAGATGGACTACGTGCTCTACCTGCCGAAGAC
>CAYJNX010000012.1:0-26465 GCA_964371525.1 uncultured Akkermansia sp.
GGCCGGTCCTTCTGGGTACTCTGGTAATGAGGGGGGCACGAGGACTAGTCCAGCCCGAGTCTGGAGGAAGTCATGGTAGTACTTCTCGTTGCCAAGAAAGCTTGCTTCCGTGGGGCAGGCTTCTGATAAGGTAGAGACTCCAGAGATAAGTATCTCTGGAGTCGTCTTAAGAAGCTTACCTCCCGTGAGCTGGACGATATCGTCGATACTCAGCTTCATATGGGAGAGGAACTTGTAGGTTTATTCACCTTCTTTTGCTCCGCCGGCTGCGCCGTTAGCGCGTTCGACTTCAGCTGCTGGATCATAACCAGCAGGTGCGCCAGCGTTGAGCTTTTCCATCATTTCTGGAGTGATGTCGAGTGTCTTCTTAACGAAGGGGAACACCATAGTACCCAGTGGAGGGGAGGCTGCGCCGGAGTTGATCAGGAGATCGTAATCACCAGCAGCGGCTGCTTCGTCGATGATCTTCTGGATGTCCTGAAGGAGGATAAGGATTTCGCGACGCTGCATTTCTTTGAATGCGAGTTCACGGCGCTGGCGGAATTGGTTGAATTCCTGCTCACTTGCTTGAGCTTGGTTTACCTTGGCGGTGAATTCTGCTTGAATCTTTTGGCGTGCGGCTTGTGAGAGTGCAGGGTCGTTCTTCTTGTTGATAGCGTTGAGCTCTTCGCCCAGTGCCTTGAGCTTTTCTGCACGGCTCTTCATTTCTTCTTCGATATCTGTCTTTGTTGCATTGAGACGCTTTTCTGCTTCGACGCGCTTGTAGAAGGATTTGTAAAGGTCTTGCATATTAACAGCAGCAACCTTAATTTCTGCTTGAGCGGTACTTGCAAGTGCACATGCAGCAAGTGTCAGTCCTGTGATGGTGGGGAACTTCATGTTTATATGTTGTATAGTCAAGAGTGATTATAGCATTTTGATAGGCGAGGTCAAGAAAATGAGCAAAAAAAGTAGCTTATTTTGTGTCATTATCTGATAGTATGATGATTTTACTCGCGAATATTCTGAGAGGTGGCTTTGCAATGAGCACGTGCTATTTCCCTTGAGGCTTATGGCTGGCGGGGGCAGATGCATTGAGCTTTTTCATTACGATCGGAGTGATGTCGAGAGTCTTGTCGACGTATGGGTAAACCTTTGTACCTAGAGGCGGTGATGCTGCCGAAGTATCGATTACTAGCTGATATTTTCCCTCGGCTGCGGCTTCGCTTACTGCCCTCTCGATATCTTGAATGATGATAGCCGTTTCGCGACTCTCCATTTCATTAAATGTGAGTTCAAGCTGCTGTCTGAATTGAACGAATTCCTGTTCAATCGCTTGAGCTTCTTTAAGCTTATTAGTGAATTCTTTTTCGATTTCTTTGAGTTCGGCTGGAGACAGAGACGGGGCTTTGCGTTTGCGTATAGCGTTGAGCTCTTCGCCCAGTGCCCTGAGCTGTTCTGCTCGACTCCTTAGTTCTTCTTCATTTTGTATTTTTAGCTCATTGAGGCGCTTTTCTGTATTGATGCGCTTGTAGAAGGATTTATAAAGGTCTTGCATATTAACGGCTGCAACCTTAATTTCTGCTTGAGCGATACTTGCAAGTGCGCAAGTCGCTACGATAAGTCCTGTAATGCTAGGGAATTTCATAGTCTTGTTTTATTAGGGGACTTCTAAATTCTCGTTATTCTAAATAAGCTAATGAGGAAAATCAGCTCACGAGGCATCTTTTGAGTGCTTTTCGGCTGGATTTGCCCCGAATTTTCGTCTCAGAGGACACTCTGAGCCATCAATTCGTGAAAAATACATCTCGAAAATCATCTCAAAATCTCGCCTCGCGAGAAATTAGAAATCCCCATTAGTGAAATGTTATTGTGACGTTGCGACGGTCTAGACTAAGGATAATAGTATAAATGCTGTGGCGTGTAAAGATGTTTCTTAATGTGAGGTGTAGAGAAGTGTAATCTTTTGTTGTTGAACTGGAAATGATGAGTGTGGTTGTTTGGGTGAAGAAAAAAATAGTGATTTTCCATCAATTTGCTTGACTTTGTGAGCGAATGCAGTAAACTTCCTGCCACAAGAAACGTTAAACCTCATACAACACTCCCAATTTCATTATGGCACACACTTTGTCCGCTAAAAAGCGCATCCGTCAGACGATCAAACGCACAGCTCTTAACCGCGCTGCAGCTTCTCGTGTACGCACACTTCGTAAGAAAGTATATGCCGCTGTCGAAGCTAAGGATAAGGATCTCGCAACACAGTCCTACAATGATTTCGCATCCGTAATCGACAAGGCTGTTAAGAAGAACGTTATCCCTGCTAATCGCGCTGCTAACTACAAGAGCAAGGCTGCTAAGGCAATTGCTTCCATCGCCTAAATTTTTCTAGGTTTTCGTTTTACCTCCGAGGGCATCAGTTTCACTACTGATGCCCTCGCGAGTATATAAAAGAAGAACACTGTAGTTTATGCCTAAAAAGAATCAGAAGCAGCAGGATAAGCAACTGATTGCCCAATACACGAAATCTCCGACAGATTATAAAATCTGCCTCGTCTGTAAGTCTATTATTGAAAGGCAAGCCCCCAGTTGTCCTGACTGCTACGCTTACCGCTTTAATGAGAGTGCTGAAGATGTGCTGAATCATGCTCTGAGTATGGCTACGCAAGCGAAAACCGCCATTAACCTCCTCGATCGTTATGAAGACTAAACTCGCCCTCAGTAGGCTTTTTGTCCTGTTTCTCCCTTTCCTTCTTGCATTTTGCAGCTATTTTCCCTATCATACGCCCATGGATACTGATATTAACATCACAATGAAGACCAGTAAAGGTGACATCAAGCTTGTTATCTTTGCCTCCAAGACTCCTATGACAGCCGCTAGCTTCCTTAACCTTGCATCGCAGGGGTACTACGATGGCTTAAGCTTCCATCGTGTTATCGCTGACTTCATGGTACAGGGTGGCGATCCTACTGGTACAGGTAGTGGTGGTCCTGGTTATCAGTTCGATGATGAATGTCGCCCTGATCTGAAGTTCACAGGCGGTGGTCAGCTCGCTATGGCGAATGCTGGACGCAGCTGGACAGGTGGCGGTACGAATGGTTCACAGTTCTTCATCACGCATGTAGCTACACCATGGCTCGACGGTAAGCATACTATCTTCGGTAATGTGGTTGATGCGGCTGACCAGAAGGTTGTGGATAGCATCGCTCAGGGTGATAAGATTCTTTCCATCGAGATACATGACTCCATTGACAGCCTGCTCGAAGAGCAGAAGTCTAATGTGCAGTCTTGGAACAGCAAGCTCAAGAAGTAAGCTCGCCTCTTTTATGGATACTCCCGCTCGTGCGTGGGGGTATCCTTTTTTTTATAATTGTCTATGATATTTGCTGTACAGGATCTGCATATTGAATACGGAGCGCGTGTTCTGTTTGATTCTCTCTCCTTTGTAGTGGAGATGGGGGAGCGCATCGCCTTCGCGGGGCAAAATGGGGCTGGTAAGTCCACACTGATGAAGTGTATTGCCGGAGTTATAGAACCCGATAGGGGGAATATCGCTCGTCCTAAGTACTGCGACGTCGGCTATCTCCCGCAAGATGGCATTCATATCAGTGGCTCGCCTCTGATCGAAGAGGTGCTTAGCGCCTGTGGGCAGGTCGTGGAGCTACAAGAGGAAATCGACGAATTATCTCTTCAGCTTGGCACGCTCGATAGTAAGAGTGAGGCTTATCTCGCCGCTATCGACCGTATCGGGCATTTAGAAATCGTCCTGCAAGAGCAGGGGCAGGCGACGGCGCGAGCACGCGTGGAATCTATCCTGCGCGGTCTCGGTTTTAGTGAAAAGGACTTCACGCGCGACTGCGGTGAATTCTCAGGAGGCTGGCAGATGCGTATCGCTCTGGCGAAGCTCCTCCTCCAAGAGCCCGAAGTGCTCCTACTCGATGAGCCGACAAATCACCTCGACATTCAGAGCCAGCGATGGGTGGAGCAGTATCTGCGCCAGTACCGCGGCGCTATCTGTATCATTAGCCATGATGTGGCTCTGCTTGACAGTCTCGTGACGCGTACGATCGCGTTCCATCATGGGCGAGCTGAGGAGTATGCAGGGAATTTCTCCTTCTTCCTGCGAGAAAGCGTCGCAAGAAAAGAGATTTTACTCCGTCAAGCGAAGGCGCAAGAGAAGGAGATCGCCAAGACGGAGCGATTTGTCGAACGCTTCCGTGCGAAAGCGAGTAAGGCCACACAGGCGCAGAGTCGCCTCAAGCAGCTGGAGAAAATCGTCCGCATCGAAGTCGAGGATGACGACGCTATCATGAGTTTCCGCTTCCCTCCGCCGCCTACAGGTGGACACACCGTGCTAAAAATGGAGGGGGTTAGTAAATCCTATGGACCTATAGAACTGCTCAATAAGTATGATTATCTCCTAGAAAAGGGGGATCGTATCGCCATCGTGGGGGTGAATGGCTCGGGGAAATCCACCTTCACGCGCCTCATTTCGCAGACGGAGCAGGCTGATTCTGGTGTAGTAGAGTGGGGGAGGCATACGCATCTCGCCTTCTTCTCGCAGACTCACGCAGATGTTCTCGATGATGAATCGACGATTCTCGAGTGTGTCGAATCGGCGGCGAGTCCGCAGACGCGCCCCCTCGTTCGAAATCTGCTTGGCTGTTTTCTCTTCCGTGGTGATGATGTCTTTAAGAAGATAGGGGTGCTCTCGGGTGGAGAGCGTTCGCGTGTCGCGCTGGTGCGCATGCTGCTCCATCCTGCGAACTTTCTTATCATGGATGAGCCTACGAACCATCTTGACTTCCAGAGCCAGACCGTGCTCCAGCAGGCTCTTCTTGATTACCCCGGTTCATACTGTATCGTCTCGCATAACAGGCAGTTCCTCGATCCTATTGTGAACAAGGTGCTAGAGTTTCGCTCTGGTCAGAATCCTAGACTCTTCTACGGGAATGTCTCCGCCTACCTCGACAGTATCGAGCAGTTGGAAAAGAAGGAGAAGATGCAGGGGGGGGCTGCTGGATCTGGTGCTGCTGCTGTGTCTGGCAGTCAGCGAAAGGAGCAGAAACGTCGCGAAGCTGAGGCGAGACAGAAGCGCGCGCAGCTGCTCAAGCCTCTGGAGAGTGAGTTACTCAGTGTAGAAAAGAGCATCGCGACCTGTGAAACACAGCGCTCTGAGATTTCCCATCAGCTGGAAGATCCTGCAAATATGAGTGAGAATCAGAAGCTCATGGAGCTCACGCAGCGTTATCAGCAGCTCCAGCGAGAGGAGGAGAATCTCTTTAGCCGCTGGGATGAAATCTCGACGCAAATAGAGCGTATAGAGGCGCAAATAAGCGCAGAGTATGGCTTGGAGTGATGATATTTCTGTAAAATTGCGTTCACGTGCTTCTACTTACTTGAACTAGTAAGTAGAATATGATAGTATCAACGCGTGAACGGTTTATTAATGATACCATCCGAAGAGCCAACTACTGCTGATTCTGTTTTTGTCGGCTGGGGACCTATAGAATTATTCGAACAAGGCGGCATACTCATGTGGCCACTCCTTGCGCTCTCCGTCCTCTCCTTTATTCTTATTTTCACTTGCTTATGGACGACGCGTCGTCGCGCTATCATGCCAGAAGAGCTGGCGGAGGCGACAGAGCGACTCATACGCAGGAAGAATTATGTGGAGATTCTCACCGCGTGTACCTACGACGGCTCTTGCCTCGCGAGGACTATCTTCGCGATGGTGAACTTTCTTCAACGTAATACACGTGCGAACATGGAAGAGATGCGCGAAGTAGCCGTCGCAGAAGGATCTCGCCAGAGCAGCCGTCTGACGCGTCAGATAGCATGGCTCTCCGATATCGCCGCCATTGCGCCCATGATAGGTCTGCTGGGAACTGTGGTTGGTATGATGACGACATTTGCGGAGATCGCCTCGGGGAACTTCGAAGGTGTGAAGCAGATGCAGATGACGAGCGGTATAGCCGTGGCACTCATTACGACGGCTTCGGGGCTCGTTCCTGCCATTCTTAGCATGGCTGCTTATTACTATTTCCGTAACCGCATCCAGAAGGCAACATCCGATATGGAAGTAGCGACGACGCATCTCCTCTCTGTGATTTCCGTGCAGATGGATAGAGAGCAGCGACTTGGGAATAGTGCCCACATCGGGGTGGCTACGAATGAGGTACTTTAGTACAATCTTATTTTCATGAAATTCAAGAGCAATACTCCTGATGCCGCTGGCTTCCAGCTCACACCTATGCTGGACGTGGTGTTCTTGCTGCTTATTTTCTTCGTCGTCACACAGAAGTTTATTCTCAATGAACAGGACGTGAAAGTCACCGTCCCTACAGCGCCTAACTCCACGGAGGAGCAGGCGCGTGCCATTGAAGAAATCATCATCAACGTACGCGAAGAAAACGAAGAACTCGTTATCGTCATCGACCGTAAGAACTTCACACGCGACGAGCTTCACGACCTCATGAAGCGCATGGTCACCGTGAATCCGAACCAGGCTGTGCGTATACGCGGTGATGCAGAAGCGCGCTGGCAGAAAATTGTCGATGTTATCTCTGCCTGCTCCCAAGCAGGTGTGTGGAATATCTCCTTCTCTAAGCAACTCCCGAAAGAACAACAGTAATCATGAAGTATACTTTCCTCCCGACAGCTTATCTCCTCAGCTGTGCCGTGACATCCAGTTTGGCACAGCAGTCACCTACAGATGCGCTCGAAGTAAATGTCGAGCGTGATTCTTTCCAGATAGCGGAGCAGCTTTTCGCCCAGAGCCAAGATGCAGATATAGATGACGCTACGCGCCGCTCCCTGCTGACTCAGGCTATTGAGCTCTTCGATGATTTCGCACGCGCTTATCCGAAATCTCAGTTTGTAGAACGCGCTCTTTATATCAAGGCGAGTTGCCATGATACACTGGGACAGGAAAGCTCAGCGAACAGAGTCTATCAGAAGCTCGCAGATAGCTCCAAGAGCGAATACGCCGCCGCATCGGCTTACCAGCTTGCGACGCGCGCTATGAAAAAAAGCCAGTGGGATACAGCTGCGCGTTACTATAAGCAAGTCGTCGCGAAGAGTGGAAAGAATAGCCTCGTTCACGATTCTCAGTATAGATTAGCCCGCATCGCTAGCGAGAAGGGCTTAGACTCAGAGGCAGAATCCTATTACCAGCAGTTGCTTTTGCAAAAGGAGCTAGCCCCTAATCTCCTCGGTGCAGCCTTGTATGAGCTCGCTCAGCTCATGCTCAAGCGACAGGAAGAAGCTGCCGCTTATTCTTATTTTGAGCGACTTCTTGAGCTCGATGGTATAGCTGAAGAAACACGTGCATCAGCGACACTTCAAGCCGCCCGCCTCGCCTCTAAGATGGGGAATAACAAGCAGTCGCAAGAGTACTATTCTGAGCTCAGTCAGCTGGAAGGTATGGAGAACTTCCGCCACGAGGCTCAGATGGAGCAGATTCTCAGTCTACTGAAGCAGAATGCTTATGGGCAGATTATTAACATCCACTCACGCCAGCATGCCGAGTTCGAAGATCCTCAGAAGATGGCCATGTACTCGCTTATTATCGGTCAGTCCTATATGGAACTGATGATGTACGATGAAGCGGCGGAATGGTTTGTGAGGGTGCAGGAGCTGCTACCTAAATCGAAGACCGCTCTCGAAGCCGCCTACAGGCAGATAGCGTGCGCGCAGGTGGTGAAGGATAGTGATATCTTCATCCTCGCGGAGCAGTATCTGAAGAATTACCCCACCTATGCAGCCACGGCGGATCACCCTCTCAATGACATGGTGCGTCTCATCTATGCCGATAAGCTTCTTCTTGTCGATTTAGAAAAAGCTGCTCGCCAGTACGAGGCGATTAATATAGAGAACCTCCCACAGAATATCCAAGCGGATGCCTTGTATAGAAAGGCGTGGCTCGGCTCTAAGACACAGAGCTATGATCCCATAGATATTCTTAATGAATTCATAGCCGAATACCCACAGCACGCAAAAACTCCCGACGCTTACGCCCTCCGCGGCGAAGCATTCGTAAAAAGAGGTAATGTCGATGAGGCGATCAAGGATCTTCAGCATGTGATTAAGATATTCCCGAAATCACAGGCTGCGGCACTCAGCTGGCAGCGTACAGCACAGCTCTATCGTGAGATGGATAGGGATGAGGAGATGATCTATTACTACGAAGGCCTGCTGCAGCACTTCCCATTCATCAAGGAAGCTGCGCGCGCAGAAGCTTACTTTAGTATCGCTTCAGCCCTGCTGGATACCGATACGCGCAAGGCTATTGTCCAGTTTGAAAATGCACGAAGGGTGAATGTAGAAAAGTACGCTCCCTTAGCTGATATTAACCTCGTGCAGGCCTATTACAAGCTGAAGATGCTTCCCGAGCTTACAAAAGCTCTTGAAATGCTCAAAAAATCTCATCCTCAGGGTTACAAGGAGTTACCTGCCTCTGTATTCCGTTGGTGCGGCTGGACAAGCTACCAGAATAAGGATTATAGAATGGCGAATCATTACCTGACACTTTCCTTGGAGCGTGAGCCAGAGGAGACATACACTGATAGTGATGGCGTCACGAAAACGCGTGCTAAGGTGGAGCCGCTTATATGGAAGTCGCTTGCTCGCGCTAGACTGGAACTGCTGCGCTATGATACGGCTCTGGAGGCTGCGCAGCATTATGTGAGCATGGAGTCTCAGCCCTATCGTAAGGCTGAGGGGCTGCGCGATCTCTCGCTCATTCTTATAGGATTGAAGCGTGAGAAGGAGGCCATCACCCATGCAGAGGAAGCCATCGCTTATGGCGTGGATGGACCGGTGAAGTCCTCTCTCTTCATCACACTGGGAGATGCGTACTATTCCATGAAGGAATACCTCCAAGCGGCGAAATACTATGGACGCACGGCGAATATAGCAAGTGATCCTCAACTTAAGCCTCTGGCTCTGTATAAGATTATTTGGGCATTGAAGCGTAGTGAAAAACTAGAAGAAGCGAAGCAATATGAAGAAATGCTGAAGCAGGATTTCCCGCAATGGCAGGCTTCTGGTAAGCTCTCTCTTTTCATGAAGCATGAGTAATGCGGTGTTTTGAGCCTCTTTTTAGCAGTAATTTCTTATGGCATCTTTGAACAAACGTAGGCGTTGGCATAGATTCTTCCAGTTTAGGCATATCTGGGTGCGTCTTGTATGCGGGCTGTGTATCGGTGGTTTTGTGCTGTTCTTCCTCATCCTGTACTACTATCAGCAACAGGCGGCGACTTATGATCTCTCTATTATGAATAAGCCTATAGGGACGAGTAAGCTCTACGCCGCCGATAATCAGGAGCTAGGTCTCGTAGGGAAGGATTCCTACCTTCTCGCCACGCGAGAAGATCTCCCGCAGCATCTGGTTAATGCACTCGTCGCCCGTGAGGATAATGACTTCTTCGAGCATGGGGGCGTGGATTACTATGCCTTTGGGCGTGCGACTTATCAGAATATACGCAACCTAAGCTATAGGCAAGGCGGGTCGACGATCACCATGCAGCTCGCGCGTAATGTCTTCGAGCTTCGTTCCCGCTCCATGGATCGTAAGCTGCTTGAGATTGCTATTGCCAGCCGATTGGAAGAGACCTTCGACAAGGATACCATTTTAGTCCAATACCTCAACCGTATCTACTATGGTAGACATAGCTATGGGATAGCGAATGCGGCGAGGCTCTACTTTGGCAAGCAGGTGAAGGATCTTAATCTAGTCGAGTGCGCCACGCTCGTCGGGCTGATCAGAGGTCCCGCTATTTTTAATCCTATCGTGAATATGGATGCCGCGATACAGGTGAAGAACGAAACACTAGAAGCCATGCGGAGGCTGGACTTTATCAGTGAAGAAGAGCTAGAAAAAGCCAAGAATGCACCCATTATTATCAAGCAAGTCGCCGGACCTCTCCCTGCGGCTTCTTATCCGCTTATGGTCATAGAAGCAGAGCTGAAAAGCCTCCAGAGCGATGTCCTATACGATACGGCAGACATGGGGATACGCAGCTACTTTAACAAGGCTATTCAGCACTATGTCGAGCGCAGCAGCGAGGAGAGCTTGCGCTTCATTGAAGGCAGTCGCCAGATACCAGAAGACTGGCTCAGTATCCTAGCCCAAGACAAGGACGAGGATAAAGAGAAAATTAAAGATAGACTACTGAAGCTGAGAGCTCTTCCCGCTTTTCCCTCTCGTTTAAAGGGGGAGGAAGATTCCCTCCTCCAATGCGCGGTGCTCGTAGTCGATGCTCGCAGGAACAAGAAAGGGCAGGTACAGGCTCTGATAGCGGGACGCAGCACATGGGATGCAAAGAACAAATGGGAGGAAGGCATGCTGCTCGGCGCTGTCGCTAGCCCCTTCATCTACGCTGTGGCCTGTAAGGCAGAGATGGCCGAGCATAGCATCATCGCGAACAATCCCGCTCTGACAGGCGAGCGATTAGGCTACAGGGAGGTCTCAGAATATCTCCAAGATCTAGGTCTCTACAAGGGAAGTATCCCTGAAGACGAAGCGACTAAACTCTATCAGGGACTCTATAAAGCCCCACGTATCATCGTGGCAAGGCGTTTATTCTCGCTTCTGCATCAGGGGATAGACTTTCCCTTTCGCTTTATTGATGGCATCTTCTCTCATAACCGAGCTCTCGTTTATAGTGAGAAAGATGTGAAGCTAGAAGAAATTATTAGACGCGAAGCAACGCATATAGTCAAGCAGTTACTTCCTTTTGAGAGCTCCGATAATAAGCCGATTAAGCTGAATATCACGCTGCCCGAGGATGAGGGTCAGTGGTGCATGCTGAGCCGAGAGCATAGTGTGACGGTTTTTGTATGGATGGGGTTTGACCACCCACGCCCTCTAGCAGCCTCGGAGCAGCTCGTGAAGCAGCGTCTCGCGTATATCACCCCCTTGCTCACGGAGCAGATTTTTCAATTTGCTGAGCATCAGCATGATGAGGAGGATAAGAAATGAACACGCACGATCATTTACATAAGCGCATGGAGCAGGCCATGAGAGTGGCACGCCTCGCAGGGGCTTTTCTTAAGAAGCATTTCCATGATACCGAGTTACTCGTAGACGAGCTACTCGCACACGATATCAAGCTGCGACTCGACAAGGAAACACAGCAACTCATCACCGACGAGCTCCTAAAGCACTTCCCGCATGATGGCTTGCTAGGCGAAGAGGGAGATGCAGGAGAGAGTGAAGCAGAGTACGAATGGATCATCGACCCCATCGACGGAACGGTGAACTTCTTCTACTCCATCCCCATTTTCTGTGTCTCTATCGCCCTGCGCCATCGTGGTGAAATAATGCTTGGCTGTGTCTATGATCCCATGCAGGATGAATGCTACACCGCCTTGCGTGGACAGGGTGCTTTCTGTAATGGGAATCCTATTAAGGTATCTACTCGACGAGAAATGTCACAGGCCGTCGTCTTCATCGGTCATGGTCGCCATGATAGCTCAGGTGAGGCTGGTATACGTCGCTTCGCTCATCTCTCCGCTCAGGTGCGTAAGGTGCGCATTCTAGGTTCTGCTGCACTGACGCTCTGCTATATCGCTGCAGGTCGCTTCGATGCTTATGTAGAGCAGCTCATTCATGTGTGGGACTTTGCTGCGGCGAAGGTCATCCTCGAAGAGGCTGGAGGAGTGCTCGACTTCACTCCCGTGGATGAACGCGGCATCACAGGGGCGGTGACTGCGAGTAATGGACTCATCCCCATAGAAGAATCCATGTTGAAGTTATAAGTCAGCCCTCACTCTCGACTGTCCTCTTAAAAAAGGATTGATTTATTTCTTTACTGCGCTATACTGACCTTAGTTATCATATTTATTAACTGATTTTATTTTATCACAGTGTCACCAGCCCTTTACCAATTCGCCAAGAAGCTCCTGTTTCAACTTGACCCTGAAACGGCTCATCACGTCACCTTATCCGCCCTCCGCATCTCTGAGAAACTGGGCTTCCTGCCCAGCATCATGGGTGCAGTGCCCCAAGATCCTGTCAAGGTGATGGGACTAGAGTTTCCCAATCGCGTAGGTCTAGCCGCGGGGATGGATAAGGAAGCGAATACGGTGGATGCGCTAGGTACGCTCGGTTTTGGATTCATCGAAGTAGGCACACTGACTCCTGTATCTCAGCCTGGTAATCCTAAACCTCGCGTGCATCGCTGCATACCGCAGCAGGCTATTATTAACTACATGGGGATTAATAACCCCGGTGTGGAAGAAGGGATGCGTAATCTGAGTGCTCGTAAAAAGTTCAAGGGTATCGTCGGGGTGAATATAGGGAAGAATACAGCGACGAGTAATGACGACTCCCATGCGGACTACCTTCAGTGCCTTCGCAAGGCTTGGAATTATGCCGACTACATCGCGCTGAACTTCTCTTGCCCGAATGTGGCAGGCCTCTGCGATCTGATGAAGACTGCACCCGCCGCAGACCTTCTCTCTATTATGAAGAGTGAGCAGAGTAATCTCTTCAACGAGACGGGGCGTTATGTCCCCATTGCTATGAAGATTTCTCCAGATCTGACAGAGAGTCAGATTCGCGAGCTTAGTAAGGTCTTCATCGACGGCCAGCTCGATGGGCTCATCTGCACGAATACGACGACGACGCGCGAAGGAGTAGAGGATCATCCTGCTGCCAGTAAGAGCGGTGGTCTCTCAGGCAAGCCTCTTTATCACCGAGCTAATGAGTGCCTAGAGGCCTTCTCTAAGGAGCTCAAGGGTGAAATCCCCATCATAGGCGTGGGCGGTATTATGTCCGCAGATGATGCTGTCGCTAAGCTGAAGGCTGGCGCTAGCCTTGTCCAGCTCTACACGGGCTTCGTCTATCATGGACCACCTCTCATTCATGCCTGTGTGAAGGCGATGCGCGACCTGCGCTGAGTGTGAATTAATCGACCATACACGTACATTCTTTTACTAGAATAAATTTTCTTTGCAAAAGATGAGGAATAGTCTATAATTGACGCGGACGCGCACGCAAACGCGTTCTCATGAAATATGAAGATCGTTCTCGCATACTCAGGTGGTCTTGACACATCCGTTCTACTGGTGTGGCTCAAGGAAAAGTACAATGCTGAAATCATCGCTTACTGTGCTGACGTAGGTCAGGGTGATGAGCTCGACGGCATCATCGAAAAGGCTCTCGCTACAGGTGCATCTAAGTGTATCATCGGAGACCTCAAGGCTGACTTCGCCGAGAATTACATCTACCCCATGTTCCAAGCGAACGCCGTATACGAAGGTCGCTACCTTCTAGGCACCTCCATCGCACGCCCCTGTATTTCCAAGGCTATGGTGGATCTTGCTATCGCTGAAGGCGCGCATGCTATCGCACACGGTGCTACAGGTAAGGGGAATGATCAGGTGCGCTTTGAACTTTCTATTAACGCGCTCGCTCCTCACCTCGAAGTGATCGCTCCATGGCGTATGAAGGAATGGCGTGACCAGTTCCCTGGCCGCACAGAGATGATCGAGTTCGCTGAAGCTCATAACATCCCCATCCGCCAGAGCATGAAGAAGCCATACTCCATGGACCGCAATCTCCTTCACATTTCCTACGAAGCAGGCATCCTTGAAGATACATGGTATGATGCTACGACGGAAGATGATCGCGAGATGTATCTCCTCTCCACAGCTCCAGAAGACGCACCTGATGCTCCTGAATACGTGCAGTGCCTCTTTGAAAAGGGTGACATCATCGGTCTTCAGAATGAGAATCTTTCTACACTCATGGCAGAACTCGGCGTGGAAGCTCGTGGCGAACGCGATGGCTACACACTCCTCGATCCACTCGGAGTCATGCTGATCCTTAATGCTCTCGGTGGAAAGCATGGAGTAGGCCGCGTGGACATCGTGGAAAACCGCTTCGTCGGTATGAAGAGCCGTGGTATCTACGAGACGCCAGGTGGTACTATCCTCCTTGCGGCGCATCGCGACATAGAAACTATCACGATGGATCGCGAAGCCCAGAAGGTACGTGACTCCCTCATTCCTGACTACGCTACGATGGTGTATAATGGCTTCTGGTTCGCACCAGAGCGCGAAGCTATCCAAGCACTTGTCACCAAGACTCAGGAAACAGTGAATGGTGAAGTTCGTCTGAAGCTTTATAAGGGTAATGTCATGAACGCAGGTCGTAAGAGCCCTAACTCGCTCTACAACTATGCTATGGCCACCATGGAAGCGGACTACACAGAGGAAGATTACAATCAGGATGACGCCAGCGGCTTCATTCATCTCAATGGTCTGCGACTCAAACAATTTGCTCGTGTGAATCAGAGTAAATAAGCCATTACTTACCTTTTCTAGCTCGCGCCTTTATGATGCCCTAAAGGCGCGAGTTACTGCTTTACTTATGCCTGCTCACTTACCTAAATTATCTTACGTTCTTCTCTCGCATAACCGAGAGAAGTATATCAAAGCTGCCGTCGAAAGTGCCTTTGCGCAGGATTATGCAGGTGAGCTGGAGTATATCTTCTGCGATGATTGCTCCACGGATAGCACCTTTGAGATTCTCAAGGAGTGTGTGGCTGCATACAAGGGAGGGAGGCAAGTCGTCCTCATTCAGACTCCTCAGAACGGGCACCTCGCGCTAAATACGAATTATGCGGTTAAGCATGCGACGAGCGACTGGATCATCCGCGCAGATGATGATGATTTTTCTAGCATTGATCGCTGTACGCTTATTGGTGAGGCTATCGTAGCACACCCCGACTGTACCTACGTCGTCACAGGGGTGAAGAAGTTCACTGATGACGAAGAAGAGGATATTCTACGCGAATGTTATCAAGCATCCCGCACGCCAGAGACTTCTTTTCGTGTGGCCGACATCAGACAGGGCTATGAAGCCGTGAGTGGACGTCAGCCAGCTCCGTACTCTTATAAAGCATGGCATCGCTCTGTCTATGATCGCTTTGGTGATCTGCACGAGCATGGCTATTATGTCGATGATCTCTGCTGCTACAATAGGGCTAATCTCATGGGCTACGGAGTCTATGTCGAGCACGCGAAGAACGTCTTCATGCGCATGGGCAGTGAGAACATGAGCCGAGGAGGCGATGATAACAGCCGCGGCTATGAGTCCATCATGCGCTTGGAGAAGTTTAATGACAAGTATTATAATATTACTTGGGAGCCCATGCTGCGTGATATCAAGGCTTATAAAGAATACTTATCGGAGCAGAGTGCTGAAGAGCAGCAATCCTGTGCCCCATTCATGAAGGCTCTTCAGGAGGATATGGATGTGCGTGCCGAGCTGAAGCAGTACTGGCGGAAGGGGATTTTAAATCGCCTGCGCGTCCGCAAGAAACTTCATTATAAGGGGGTATTCTCTTTGATGCGAGTTCTCCCAATGTCGCTTTTTGCCCGCCTCTTGGCTCTTTATCGTCGTGTTAAAGCTTAATAGTTTTTTTATGAAGCGTCAAGTAATAGCTATTCTTGCAAATTACCCTATATGGGATGTCGATAAACGTATTCCTGAGTCTCTGGATCACTATGCGGTGTGGCTTACTGCCTTGAGTGAAGCGTTAGCACATCAAGATCGCTATGATATACACTGGGTGACGCTTCATAGGGGAACTGCCGCGCCTTATAGTGTTCAGGCAAAAGGACAAACGTTTCACTTCTTGCCGCGCACGAAGCGAGTACTGGGGCTATGCACTGCCTATTTTGCCGAGCGTCGAACGATGAAAAAGGTATTAAATACTATTAAACCCGATCTCGTGCACGCGTGGGGGACTGAGGATTGCTATGGCTTAGCCGCGAAAGATATTCGTGGCTGTAAAAAATTACTTTCTGTGCAGGGTTTTATCAGTGCGTATAAAAAATATGGGAAAATGCCCTATTTTCACCTTGTACACCATCTCTATGAGTCCACGATTCTGAATGCATTTGAGCATATCACTGTAGAGTCGCCATGGGCACAAGAACAGGTGAGTCAGGTGTATCCGACTGCTGACTACATACTGTGGGATTATGCGGTGGAAGAGTTATTCTTCTCTGCTCAGAGAAATCCTAGCAGTACACCTGTCTGTCTATTCGCTGGATCTGACACGCATGTGAAGAATGTCCCTCAGCTGATACACGTGTTCTCTACACCAGAGCTTTCGCATATAGAGCTACGCCTGTCTGGTTTTCCGCACGGACGATATTTCGACTTGCCCGATAATATCAAGGTGGTAGGTCGTGTGAGCAGGGAAGAAATGAAGTCTGAATATGAGAAGGCGTGGTGTCTCGTGCAACCGAGCTTAGCGGATACGGGCCCGACAGTAGTCAAGGAGGCTCGTGTCGTGGGGCTCCCCGTCATTCTCACAGAGAATTGTGGTAGTAAGCAGTATGTAGAGGAGGGGCTCTCTGGCCATATTATTCCTATTCATGACGATGCCGCTTTAATGAAGGCTGTGCTTCATGTCTGCTCTTCGCGAGAGCAGACACTAGAGATGGGGCTGAACCGTCGATATGAATGCCGCTCAGCCTTGTCGTCGCTGCAAATGTACGAAAAAATGTTTAGCATTTATAGTCGCCTACTGGACAGCTGATACGCCTTTATGTTAAACTAATTTAGTAACTGCATAATATGACCTCTATGAATAAGAAAAATACATCACCTTCTCTCTCCATTTATATGCACCCGAGGTGCTTTTGGACGAAAAAAATAAGCGGTGTAGCACGCTATGTGTGTGAACTAAGCCGTGAGCTCTTCGAAATGGGGCATGAGGTGCATATACCCATTAAAGAAACACCTACTGAGTATTTACTACGAGCGAGTTATTTCGATAAAGTGTCGGGTGAAACACCACAGTGCCCTTGGTATATCTCAAGCTTTGCCTACTTAGGAATGAAGACGCCACTGGCTGCGTATTTCCATCGATTTATTCGCCGATGGGAAGGCGCGAAGGCGTTGGATATAATAGATTTTGATATCGTACATCCTACGCATATGAACTCGCTGGAGATTCTAGATCATCTCCATGGGAAACCGCTCGTTGTCACAGTGCATGATATGACCCACGAGCTGCGACCTGAGAGTTTCCCTGCGCACGATCCCTCAGCCGCGCGTAAGAAGATCATGGTTGAGCGAGCCGATCGCGTCATCGCTATTTCGCAGCAGACAAAGGATGATCTTGTGCGCCTCTATGGCACTGATCCTGATAAGGTAGATGTCATTCATCATGGAAACTCGCTCGTCTTGCCAGAGGAGTACGAGCAGATGCTGCTAGATATTCCGAAGAAATATATCCTTTTCGTCGGGCAGCGTGACGGTTATAAGAACTTCTTGCGCACGCTTGAGGCGATCAAGCCATTGATAGACGAGTGCCCCGATCTTCATTTGATCTGTGCTGGAGGCGGTAAGTTTAAAGACAATGAAATCGCTGCTATTAAAGCACTCGGTATTGAGCGACATGTCAAGCAGATGTGGGTGACAGATGAAGAGCTCGCGGTGCTGTACAATCGCGCGGTCTGTTTTATCTACCCATCAGAGTACGAAGGCTTCGGTCTACCCATCCTAGAAGCCTATGAATGCGCCACCCCCGTGCTCTGCGCTGAGGCTAGCTGCTTCCCCGAGGTCGCTGGAGATGCGGCGATTTATTTTGACCCAACCCAAGTCGATGAGATGACCGAGAAGATTCGCTCCATGATCACAGATGCCTCACTACGTGAGCTCTATATAGAGAAAGGGAGAGCGCGTGTGAAGTTATTCTCATGGAGACGCTGTGCCGAAGAGACTCTTGCATGCTATAGCAAAGCCATGAACTCGTATACTTTGCGATCATGAGGAAATTAAAAATGCTACTCGTCGCGCTGCGATCGCGACTATTCGCGGAGTGGATGAAGCGCATAAAAGGCGTCGCCATAGGAACTGACGTCGGTATACATGGATTAGCTAGAGTAAAGAAGGCTAAGGGTGCTACCATCACTCTCGGAAAAGGGGTTACCCTGACTTCATCGAAGCGCACGAATCCTCTTCTAAGCGAGCCAGTTATCCTCAGTGCGCTCACTCCCCAGTCTGAGATCAGTATAGGGGATTATGCTGGATTAAGCGGGGTGAGAATCGTCGCGCGAAAAAAAGTATCTATAGGCAGCCATACTGTCGTAGGACCTGGTAGCGTGTTTTATGATAGCTCAGTTCATCACTATGATGAGGCTACAGGGTGGAGAGGTGACGGTAGCTATCGTGCAAATGAGATTCTCGTAGGTGAGCGTTGTTATATAGGAATGCGCTGCATTATTCTAAAAGGAGTTTCAATAGGAGATCGCTGTGTGGTGGCTGCTGGGACCGTCGTGGATAGAGATATCCCAGCGGGGCACTTAGCGAAAGGAAATCCTATGAGTTATACACCACTACCCACCCATCGTGGCGGTCCTCAGTAATGAATGCGCTCATTTTCTAGAGTATGATAAGTTTCGCTAGAGATGGACTGAAGTGGAGCTAGTTAATTCTTGCTCATATCTCACGGCTAGATTGTTATATTCTTGTTATTTTATTTTATTCTTTCATTTTAATGAATGATACTTTAAAGTATAGTGTGTGGCTAACCTCCACATTTATACTATGAGATACCAATCAATTATAGCAATGGGCGGGGCATTTCTTGTACCTGCAATTGTGCTGACATCATGTGGTGATAGCGAAACGAATACCTTTAAAGATATGGCTAAGGCTCAAATCGAGCTGGGCAGCATCTGTAAAGACACCATCGATGGTAAACTAGATCCTGATGCCGCAGCAGATAAGATCAACGCCCTCGCCGCTGACAGTAAGCCCGTCTTTGAAAAGATGAAAGCTTACATGGAGGATGAGAAAAAAGCAGAGGCGATGAAGAAGAAGATCGAAGAATTCGAAAAGACAGATGAGGGCAAAACCTTGAAAGCTGAACATAGCACTGCTATGGATCATATTATTTCCGCTACTGTGCGCGTGAAGAATAAGAAATTCAGTGACGCGCTTTCTAGCTTTGGAAAATAAAAAAATTACCCGAAGGCGCTTCCTAGAAGCCCTTGCAAAAAAGCAGCACTGATTCGAGTGCTGCTTTTTTACGGATTGTTATTATCTTGAGGAGGCGGCTTTTGCCTCCCTCTGCGCCTTTCTGTTGATCGTCTCGTAGTAGCCAGCCTCAAGCGCGCGTTTCTCGTATTCCGCGGCTTTCTTCGGGTTTCGTTCTACTCCTTGCATTTTATAATGATAGGTGCAGTAGAGAAGGTCCATCGCCTTAGCTATCCCCATATCGGCGAGTTTTTCCAGCACGGGAATTCGCTCCTTGGGATTAGACTGTAGCTCGCGAGCTACATCGATGAGTGAGGCAAGATGCCCTTTCTCACCAAGCTGCCTGAAGACTGCGGGGGCTTTCGCCTTGAGTTCCTTCTTGATAAAGGTACAATTCTTGTGCTGGACGTAGATGGCATCCATATTTCCCATCTTGCTCGCCTCGTCAAGGCAGCTAGCATAGACGGTCTGAGCGGGGATGGTCATGTTCGCATAGGCGACGAGTCCAGCGTAGAGCTGAGCCTTCTCTGTTTTAATTTGTGAGAGTTTCTTGATATGTACGAGGCATTTATCAATGTTCGGAGGTTCGGTGACGCCATATTGCATGTAGAGCGCGAGGTCTATCAGCGCGTCTGCATTTCCCTGATCGGCGAGCTTTTGCAGTAGAGGGAGGGCTCGCTGCGGTTCTACTCTTCCTGTGTCTCCTCGTAGCATGGCGACTGCTAGTTGGTACATGGCCTTCTCGTCGTTTATCTGTGCCTTAGCTGCTAGAGAGAGGCACTGGTCATGTGTAAGGCGGGGGAAGTTCCCGTCATTTAATTTAAGTAATTGCTCAAGCGCGAGCCAGAGGGGGTAATCGAATGTACCCAAGAAATGGGAGAACTGCTCCTTCATGAGTTTGTGGGCTCTCAAGGGATTCTGCTGCTTGCCAGCCGCATTTTGTAAATAGATTTTTACGAGCGAGGGGACGTGACCACGGTTACGATCTGCTAGCGCGTTTTCATAATGCATGGCTGCTCGTTCCAAGTTGATAGGAACACCGTGCTGGCCTTGGTTGTAGATGTCACCGAGTGTTCTAGCCGCTTGAATGCCATGTGGTCCAGTAGCATTTTTTTCGAGCATGCTGAGAGCACGGTTGATGTCTTTTTTCACCCCGCGACCTTGTAGGTACATGTAGCCTAGATCGTTGCTCGCTTGGGTATCTCCGAACTCGGATGCTACTTCAAGCCAGTAGACACGCTTGTCGATATTAGGCTCATTTCCTGTGTAGCCCACATAGTAAGAAGCGAGTCTGTTCATAGCCTTCACCTGTCCCAGTTCTGCGCCTCTTCTGTAGTAGTCGTACATGATTTTACGTAGTTCTGGTTTGAATTTTCCGTTGGCATCCTTGTTGTCATGCATGGCGATGCTGGCACGCTCTCCCAGAGTGAAGAGGGCGTTTGCGAAGTTATTCTCCCCCGCTTTTTCGAACCACGCTTGTATCTCTTCCTTTGTGCCTTTTCTTCCCATGCCGTGATAGAGCATGAAGGCTACTTGGTTCTGTGCGCTTGCGTGTCCCAGATTGCCTGCGCGCATGAAGTATTCGAGTGCTTTTTTGTGGTTACGTGGTAGCCTCAGTGTGTATCTCTCATCATCTAGGTAACCTAGGGCGAGCAAGAACTGGGCATTCGTCATGTCTTTCTCCGCTGCACGCTCTAGCCATGAGACGGCTTTCTTTTGGCTTGGCGTGCAACCTATTCCGTAGGTGTAGTAATAGCCTAGTGTGGCCATAGCGGGAGCAAATCCTTTTTTTGCGGCTCTTTCGACGGCGGCGAAGGCTGATTTCGGTTTACTCTCTTTCAAGCCAAATCCTGAGTAGAATGCGAGCCCTAAATTGTATTCGGCGTTTGCGTTGCCTTTCTTCGCCTCACTGCGCAGGAGAGCTAGTGCTTCCTTATCGTTTTTTATAACCTGACGACTGATATGACAAGCGGCGCGGTAGGCGTATTGTGCTGCTAGGTCTAGATCATGCCCGTCGATGACGACTTTTATTCGCGCACGGAGTTCCTTTACTTTATCCTCAGATTTAGGCGTACCTATACCTATACGGTAGATGGTGAGGAGTGCTCCCATAGCCTGCACATGATTTTTATCGGCGGCACTCGTCAATGCTGCGATGCTGCGTTTCATGTCCGCCTTGCAGCCTAGCCCACGAGCATAAGCGACACCGAGCTGGAAGTTAGCTTCCGCGAGCCCTGCCTTTGCGGCTTTTTCTAAGAAAGGTAGGGCGTCTTCGTAGGCATCTGCCTGCACGAGGATGACTCCACGCTTTTCCAGTGCTTCAGGGTAGTCAGCTAAGACAGCCTTCTGGAGATAACCACGGCTGACAGCCAGATCGGCTTCGACACCGATGCCGTATTCATAGGCGTTTGCGAGTTCGAAAAGGGCAGGGGGATAATTTTTCTTCGCGGCGAGGTTCAAGCGGAAAATGTACTTATCCAGCGACTGATCCATATCGAGCCCGTAGCGAGCCTGTAGCGCGAGGAGGTAGCTGCCGAGTGGGTTGCCATTCTTATCGGCTTCACGAGCGAATTCATAGACCTGCGCGAGGTTTTGTTTATCTGCAAGCTTGATGATACGCCTGATATTGGCCATCTTGTTCGCCTGCCTATACTCGTCTGAGTCTGATGAGATGGAGTAGCCTAGGGTATAGGTGACTCCATCTATTTCGAAACTGATCTGAGGGCGTGAGCTAGCTTGGGCTAGAAGGGGAGTGTGCAGCTGGGTGAATAGAAGAGCGGCGAAGATATGTGTTAGGAATATAGTGCGTTTCATGATTAAAGGTTCTAAAGATGATAAAGTTAATAGTTGTTTGCTTTTATTCTCGCATCGCCTCATCGAGTGCTTTCGTGAGTGGGTGGATGAGGTAGGATAAGACTGTGCGTTCTCCGCGCTTCATTTCGCAGCGTAGGCGCATGCCTGCTGTTTCATGGAAGCCCTCGGGTACGTGCTTGAGCTCGCCTTCTATTTTCAGACGCACCATGAAACGCGCGGCGGCTGGTGGACGACCCTCGCTGCTCGCTTGCTGCTGGTTCTGCTGTTCTTGTGAGTCGTAAGCGATGTAGCGTACGATTCCTGTTTTTGTGCCGTGCTTTTGGAAGGGGAAGGCATCCATCTTAATCTTCGCAGGCATGCCTATGGCGAGGTGACCTATGTCCTTTGAATCCACCTGCACCTCGGCTTCAAGTCGCTCGTGCAGGGGGATGAGGGTGATGAGGGGCTCGGCTTCGCGCACAGCTGAGCCTTCTTGGAAGGGGGCTATCTCATGCACGATGGCATCGCAGGGGGCTCGGAGCTCGACCATGCCTTCGAGCATGCTTGTTTTCTTAAGTGATTGCTCCACGTCATTTAACTCACGCTCTACGGCGACGAGCTCTTCGAGGAGTTCTTTTTTCCATTCCGCGAAGAAGGCGTTTTTCTCCGCTTTTAAAGCGAGGATTTGTTGCTTGTACTCGATGGCGGTAGAGAGCTGCTTCTCTACTTCCACGTCCATGGCGAGTCGAGATATGCGTACTTCGAGTAAGTCGCGAAGAGGGGCGTAGGATTGCTCGGTGAGTTTGCGGTGCATTTCCTCTATCTCTGCCATGTTTTTCAGGCGTTGCTCGTGGTTCTTGAGGTTTTCTTCCACCGAGGCGACCCCGAGTTCGTAGCGGGTGATGTTTTCATCATAGTAGAGCTCCTTCTCTTTATAGTAGCTTGACTGGCTCGTGTAGATGGCGCGTTGCTGCTGGGCATAGGAGCTTTCGGCTAGCTCCGGGGAGAGGATGAACTCATGGCCTTCCATTTGTGCTTGTAGGCGCGCTTGCTGGCAGAGGTAGCTCTTTTGCTGCGAGAGGAGACGCTCATGCTCGGCGCGGTTCAGTGTGGGGTCGAAGGAGATGAGCACATCGCCTTCCTTCACCTCTTGACCTGTCTGGACATGCACTTTCTCAATCACGGCGCGTTCTAGGGGCTTGAGCACGATGTTCGGTCGGAGATTCACGAGCTTTCCGTCCGCGACGACGACGATGTCTATCTTCGCAAAGTAGGCCCAGATCACGGCGGATATGAGTACGGCGAAGAGCACCCAGTAGGTGGTGTGGGCGGGGATGGGGGATTTCTTCTTTTCCAGCCAGATAGCTTCTGGCTGGCAGGCGGCGATGTCTTCGTCAGTGAGTTGTTTTGGAGCTTGTGCCATGGGTATGGTGAGTGGTAGAATGTTGATGAATTAGTCGTCGATCGTGGTCATCTGCTGTCGCCAGAAGCTGGCGTAGATGCCTTCTTTTGCGAGGAGGGCTTCGTGGTTGCCCTTCTCTGCGATACTGCCTTTCTCCATGACGATGATGTCATCGGCACGGCAAAGGATGGAGAGGCGGTGTGAGATGATGAAGACGGTGCGGTTGCGCGCGATCTGCTTGAGATTCTTACGTATAAGAGTCTCGCTTTCTGGGTCGAGCGCACTTGTGGCTTCATCGAAGATGAGAATGCGGGGATTCGGCAGAAGGGCGCGCGCAATAGCGAGTCGCTGACGCTGCCCGCCTGAGAGGTTAGAGGCGTTTTCCTCTAGGATGGATTCATAGCCCATGGGCATGTTTTGGATGAACTCCTCTGCTCCCGCGAGCTTCGCGACATGGATGATTTCCTCCATGCTCGCGTCCTTGCGCGTGATGCTGAGATTCTCTCGTATGCTGCCATGGAAGAAGTAGTTATCCTGAAGCACGATGCCAATATGTGAGCGCAGATGCGAGCGGTCGATTTCACGTATGTCTATGCCATCGAACTTGATAATCCCCTGCTGTATAGGGTAGAGTCCCTGCATGAGTTTCGTGAGAGTGGTCTTACCCGAGCCACTGCGTCCGACGAGTCCGACGGTGCTGCCCTGTGTGATGCGATAGCTGAAGTTACTAATAGCTGGAGGCGCATCGGGGAGATACTGGAAGCGAATGTTCTCAAAGCTGATTTCACCGCGTAGCGGCTGGCGTATCCCGCCGCCTACTTGCTCTTCTGGAGAGTTCATCACCACGCCTAGCATCTTCACAGAAAGTGCTGTCTGTTGGTACTCATGGATGAGACCTACAATTTTCACCAGCGGACCTGTGACGCGTCCTGCGAGCATTTGGAAGGCGATGAGAGCACCGACGCTGAGCTTGTCATCAAAGACAAGCAGCGCGCCTACCCAGATGATGCTCACGGACATGAGACGTTCGAGCAAGCCACTGAGCGTGCGGGCAGTCATGGAGATCTTAGCCACGCGGAAGTGACGCGAGATCGCGTAAGCGGCGACATCGTTCCATTTACGCTGCTGAGCAGGCTCTAGTGCGAGGGATTTCACTGTGCGAACGCCATTAATGGTCTCGACGAGCATGCTTTGGCGTTTACCTTCTGCGAGGTAGAGCTCTTCAAGTCTGCGCTGGAATGGCTTTATCAGCACGGCAATCACCAAGGCCATTAGCACGGTGAAGAGCAGAACAAGGAGCGTGAGCTTCGTGCTATAAAGGAAGAGAATAGGGAGAAAAACGAGCAGAGATATGAGCTCTAGCAAGGAGAAGAAAAGGCTGCCGGAGAGGAAACCGCGTATCTTCTCCGACTGCTGCATATGCTTGATGAGTACCCCTGACGAGATACGTTCATAGAAGTCCACAGGCAGGCTGAGTAGTTTCGAGAATGTACGCATTGCGAGGCGTATATCAATGCGATTCGTCGAGTAGATGAGGAAGTAATTTTGCAAGTACTCAAAGATAGCATTAAAGAGCAGAAGAGTCACCACCGCTATGCCCAGCACATTAAGCGTGGAGTAGCTGTGATGGACGAGAACCTTGTCTACGACGATCTGGAAGAATAGGGGGATGGCCAGTCCGATGCCGCTGATAATAAGCACGGCAAGGGCTACTTGCGCGAGTAGCTTTTTCTGACGGAAGAACTCGGGTATGAACCACGCAAGCCCAAATGGCTGATTCTCATCTAGGAGGGAAAAGCTCTTCTTCATGAGCAGCACTTCACCCGTGAAGCGGTCATGGAACTGCTCTTCTGTGAGCCACTGCAGCGATGGGGCTGTGCCGTCGAGAGAGACTGGATCCCATACGCCTATCTGATAGGCGGTGGGGCTGCTCTTTTCCTTCGCTGTGTCGGCATCCTCCGTGTTTTCATCCTGTGTTTCAATGGATTTTCGAGCGACGAGCACGGCTGCTCTGTCGTTTTTATCCGTGATGATACAAGGGAGGCAGTTCTCGAGTTTTTCGAATTGCTTCCACTTGATGCGACCAGACTTGAGTTTTATGTTGTTATCCTCCGCTATTTTTTCCAGTAGATTGCTGCTGGGCTCTTCATCACCTATGGCGTAGTCATGGAGGAAGCGACGTACGTAGGCATCCACCCCGAGGTGTCGGCATATAGTTGTGAAGCAGTAGAGCTTCGTATGGCGACCATCGGTGGAGAAGTTCGTGTTAGAAAAGCGGGTGAGCTTGATGCTTTCGCCTGCGAACTTTTCCTGCATTTTTTCTGGAGAAACAGCGACAGTCTTGTGGACAGATTCGACAAGCGGGTCAAAGACGAGGTAATGCTCAGGCTCTGCGTCGCTCGCCTTGCGATGGCCGAGATAGCATACCCAGTTTCCATTGATGAGGCGCAGTAATAGCGGAGAGCCGAAGTGCGTAGATAGTTCCTCAAGAGATAGATCATCGCTCCACTCAGGTCCTATCTTCATGCTGTCTAGTACGTGCAGGACAGATTCTTTCGACCCGAAGTCCGCACTCTCCGTCAGATGATCTATGTTCGGAGAATCGGGGAGTAGTTTATTGATCTCTTCTAAGCAAAGCCGAGCCGATCGAGTCGCCATATCGTCAGTGGGCGAATCGTCAGGTAGGTAGAGAAAGTCATTCATAGTTATAGTAAAAGTAATTAAGAGTACCTTGCAAAATCCGAAGCTGCTAATTTTGCAAAGTCCCCTTAAGAGAAGTTAGGTGAGCTGGGAGGCGTAGGTAGGGATTCTTTATCTGGAGTTAGAGGCTGTGGCGATGCCTGCGCTGGCGTCTGGCGCGTAATGATACCTTCTTCTTCCATTCGCTGTATCATGGAAGTCATAGCCTGATAGGCTTGTACAAAGGCGAGTGGGGGCATCACGAGTCTATCGTTTACCTGATGCACAGGGGGAGCTTCTGCATCGGCTGCTGGTTCGTACTGGAAGTAGTCAATGCGGATGAGTCCGCCCTGAAGTGCTATATTTTCAACGCCGTCGGCGTAATAGTGATTTTTCATATGATTTAAGCTAAATAACCTGTTTTCTTCTTGTCTTGGTCGATGCTATCCCCCATTCTTACTGAATTAATGCTGAGAGATCCCCTTCAATGGGCATCTTCATCAGGGGCTTCAGCTCATCTGTAATAAAGCAATGATGCAATTCTTCTATCTCTGTACAAGCACCATAACCTAGCAGTAACTTGAACGCATCTGTGGATGAATTAG
>CAYJNX010000013.1:0-26374 GCA_964371525.1 uncultured Akkermansia sp.
TACACGTGTGACGCAACACCCATCAGCAACACATAGATGGGAGTCCAGAGGGACGCGTTCCTCTGGCAGGGTGTGGGACGGCGTCCCACTGGGGGCATGGGGGCTAGCCCCCAAAGGAAAGCTGTGGCATAGCCACAGCAGCGTCAGTTTCATCATAGCCTGAAGTCACACACGCCCGTGAAGCAAACCCAGCAAGGATGTCCGCGCCCGAAACTGACGCGCCCCTCACCGCGCGCGACAGCGCGACACTTCTCTTCCGTGGCAAACGCGATAGCGTCCGTGCAGAGCCGACACTAAAACAAGCTCAGAGACAAGTATACCCTCTGGTATGCTTGACGAGCCGTGAGCAAGGAAACGAGATATACATACATCTCCAAAACAAGGCTAGACTCTTTCATTCGCGTGCCCCAATGGCGAAGTCACGAACGCGTTAGCGTAGAACCACGCTGAACACTGCGGCGCGCTTCGCGTCTTCATCGGCAGAGAACAGCTGCCCTGCGGGCAGATGATAAAAGAACGTCAGTGAGGGTGCTGACACGATGCTGCGACTACAGCAACAGAGAGGGTGCTATAGGGCACTTTGCAAAATTAGTCTGGGAAGAATGGGAATCTCGAAAATGAGCGAAACAGCACGCCTTTTGCCGCATTTTGGCGAGAATTTACAGCTTTTTGGGCTTACATAGCTCGCTATGCACGCCCAAACGCCGTAAATTATCATCCAAACTGCATACAAAATCCGAAGATGCTAATTTTGCAAGGTCCCCTATACTTTCACGCGTCCATACAGCGCGCATATTTACAGTAAAAAAATCTAGCCTTCTCCGTTATTTTGTATTACTATTCTTATAATGTTACGCGTACTTGCCATTATTCTACTCCTTGTAAGCCCCGCTTATGCTAGCTATGAACGGCTTAGCCGCGATAATGGAAACTTTTTTTTCGCGCTCGACACAATAGAGATCTTCACATTTGATGCTAAGGATATGAAAATTATAATCCTAGACGCAAATGAAGGAGATATAGAGAAAAACCTTGAGAAGCACAACTGTGTGGCTGGCATTAATGCCTCATACTTCGGGCGAGACGCAAAGCGTAGCCCGCTTGGCATCATGAGACATGAGGGCAAAACCCTAGCTGGTAACATAGAGTCAGGTCGCTTCACGGTATCAGGACTTCTTTACGACACTGGGAAGGACATTCACCTACAGCGAAGTAGTCATTCGCGTCCGCCGCTTTCTAAGTTACGTGAGGCCATACAGGCGGGTCCCTTCCTCATGGAGAAGGGAAAAGTGACGGAAGGTCTTAGCAGACACGGAAAGTCTAAGCGCAGCTTCATCGCCACGAATGGTAAAGGCAAATGGTGCATTGGTGTGAGCAGCCCCTTAACTCTGCACGAGCTTGCTGACTGGATGAAGAGTGAGGATTTCTCGGATGTATTCCCCGTACAGACAGCTCTCAACTTAGATGGTGGCAGCTCTAGTTTCTTCTACACGGCAGAGCCACGCCGCATGCGCCCGCCTCTTAAGAAAATACGATCCTATATTGGCATAGTGCCACGAAAATAAACAACTAAACTCTATAGTTTGCTTATAAGGAAGGCTTCTCTCCAGGCCTTTTTGATGCTTGCACGCTCAGCGTCGATTTTGTTGTAATTAGCAGTGCCCATTCGTTGATAAGGCGCTGTGGTAGTCGGTATACAGTCTTAGCATCACTTATTTGCTGTGTACCTGCGATGTAGACTCCATCATTGAGTTTGATGACTCTGTCTCCTACTTGGTACTGTTCCGACGCTTGACTCAAGCGCGTACTGCCCCGATAAGAAAGGATGTCTTCGACTGTATAGCTCACACCTTGTTTCAGTTCCTCACCTTCTCTCGCATCTAAGGGGAAGGACGCCAGCATCACGTCACGATCCCAGAGCACCAGCTCCTTTTGCTGCTCATGTATCGCTATATGCAGATCAAGAGGAAGGGCGACTAATTTTTGCCCTACGCGCAGCCGCGCGGCATCGGTCATCCCATTCAAAAACAGTATCAAAGATACGGTAGATTCAGTCTTATTTGCTATACGCTGAATATGGTCACCGGACTGCACCTCATAAACGAAGGCGCGCGGGTGCTCTCTATTCATATACTGCCGCATATTAATAGAAGAATAGAGCGCGCGTACCTCGCTGCCGACTATTCCTTCAGACGACACTAAGGGGCGCAGTAGATCCAGAGCTTCAGCGTAGCGAGCCTCGTGGGCGAGTAGGCGTGCCTCATTAAGCGCCGCTGGGCGCTGAGGCCAGAGTGAGGTTTGCCCTTGCGATAAGGCTGTACTAGAGCAAACCGCGGCGGCGTATATCAAAAAGATTAATTTCATGAGATTCTTGGATCATTGTTAGCATAAATATGAGAAGCGATGCTTCCCAGGCGTCTTCTACACCCCAGATGACAGATCTGAAAGGGTCACCTGAATGCAGAGCTTCTTCGCGCAGCTGTTCTTCAAGTACAAGCGCAGTTTCGTGGACCTGTTCCACCTCTAAGTCGACTCGGCGGAATTGAAATCCGTATTCAATGAGAGACTGAAATGAT
This sequence comes from uncultured Akkermansia sp., assembly GCA_964371525.1. Taxonomy (GTDB): domain Bacteria; phylum Verrucomicrobiota; class Verrucomicrobiia; order Verrucomicrobiales; family Akkermansiaceae; genus Akkermansia. Next base: position 2,577 of record CAYJNX010000013.1, read on the forward strand.
GCCCCTCTTTCACGCATCCAATCAAAGAGAGCTGCCGCATCATCTCCAAAGCCTTCGAGCGCGAGCTCCATCATATGCTCTGGGCGTAGAATTCGGGGACGTAAGGCCTCGATGCGCCCTGAACGCACACAGCACAGGCCCGGATCATCTAATGACTCAGTAAGGAGGCGGAAGTTAAACATCGTATCCCCAAAGGCCTCTATGCGTCGATCGGGAGCATAGATGATACGTGTCTCTCGTATCGCGTTCTCAAAAAGCTGTGCTTTCATCATGAGTCCTCTAAAAGAAAGAGGCGACTCTCCCATAGGAAGAGTCGCCCGAAGTATTAAAGATGCACGGGCGATTAAGCCTGGCTCTTGTTGATATAAGCTACAACGTCTGCAACAGACTTGAGCTTTTCAGCCTCTTCATCAGGGACTTCGATACCAAATTTGTCTTCGAAGGCCATAACGAGCTCAACTGTGTCAAGGGAGTCAGCACCGAGATCTTCGATAAACTTAGCGTCGGTGGTCACTTTATCAGCCTCTACGCCGAGTTGCTCGACGATAATTTCTTTTACTTTGCTTTCAATGTTGTCGGACATAAGATGTGACTATTTTAGAAGTGACTTCAATATACTAAAGCTTGGAACTAAATGCAACAGAAATTTACAAAGCTGAGTAAAAAACAGCTCAATTAAGAAGAGATAATACCAGTAAACCTTTCATTGTAAGTGACTCATCCAACTCACCTAAACTTTCATCATATTGTAAAACAAAGCTAGCATCTCCACCCGTCATGATGACAAGTGCTGCCTCTCCGAGCTCTCTTTCCAGCGCACAGAGCGTCTCACGCACCATCCCAGCATAGCCATATAATGCCCCTGAACGAAGTGAAGCATAGGTATCCTGCCCTAGAGCCGGCGCGTGTACATCGGGGTGTACAAGTGGTAATTGTGCTGTCGATTGGCTTAGCGAGCTTACTAAGGTAGCCAAGCCCGCCGCGATCACCCCGCCCGCAAAGCGCACCCCCGCCTCTGATGCGGAGAGTACCTCATAGGTGACAGCGGTTCCCATATCGACTGCTATGGCTGGAAAATGCCCGTAAGCGACAAGACCAGCTGCATTCGCCAGCCTATCAGCACCAATTGTTTCTTTACCTGCATATCCCTCTAATGAGAAGTTCAGCACACTATGAGCACTTAAGCAATGAACTGGCACACGAAAGCTCGCGCAGAGAATCCTACGCTTATCTGGCACAACGGAGCTAAGAATCACTCGACTAAAACTCCAGCCTGCTAGAAGTGCGCTTACACTCTCCACGCTGATGTCGCTGGTAGGCATGACGCGCTGCTCCTCACCTAAAGATAAGCCTATACCTAGACGAAACTTCGTCCTCGTATTGGAATTATCAATCAGTAAAATCACGTCGTCGCTCATATTAGAAAAATGTTTTTTTGATATAATCAATCAATGCATCCCCCCCATTGCGGCATTGGGAATGCATCATACGCTCGCGAATGATGCGGTGCATACTACCGTTATGAGCAATGAGTCTCTGCACAGCCAAACACAGCTCGCGCGCGCCTTCAGCATAGTATCCAAAGCCTTCTTTTAATAAGAGATCTAGATTACCCAGCTCCTGCCCAGGAAGGGCGAAATTAATGATAACGGGGCAGAGCGACTGGTAGGCTTCAAATAATGTTGCAGCACCTGCTTTCCCTACATAGATATCATGTGCTCTGAAGAGCTCATCCATATCGTGACGGTAAGCTTCTATACTTAAGCGCGCTCTTTTATCACACGGCATTTTCTGCGTCCATGCAGAAAGGGACTTCATTTTATTAGCCGCTAGAACAGTGATCCTTACTTGTGGGTAAGTATCCAGTAAGCCTTCCAGCTCATCACAGACTTGATCAAAAGGCGCGTATGCCGAGTAAAGAATACGAAGTTGGCTTTGCATGGCTTGTAGCGAGCGAGATTCTTCACTGGGTGCGAAACGTGGGGGAACAGGAAGAGCCGCGACGCAAACTTTGTCTTCCTCTAAAGCATAGCGATCAATGACAAGCTTGCGCGAATGTACATCTAGCATACACCACGCATCAGCCTTCGAGCGCATCCATGGTCCGCTGATAGCGATAGAGTCGGTAACAAGCATCAGATAAGGCACGGAGAGACCATTATTTTCAACGAGATAATCCAATAAGTAGCCATAAAGAGGATAAGTGCAGACAATAAGGCTTGGATTCTCGCGCTTCACGAGCTCTTCAAGCTTACGCAGAATAGGCTTAAATAAGGCAGTGCGCACCATGCTCGCCCAGTCAGTCGTCTCAGTCTGGTCATAGGTGAGTGCCCATAGAAAAGGTACATGGCTCACACAGAGACTATAATACAGTCGTGTCCACTCATACACCGCCGACACTGACGACTCAGCCAGTGCATCTACGATCAGGCTCTCCCCTCCGTTTCTTCGCCAATGCGCATCGAGCCCGCGGGCAGCAGCTCGGTGACCCTCACCATAAGCTATAGTAAGAATAAGAAGAGATTTAGATGACTCACCTCGCATGCGAAATTCTTGGCAAATTGTGGACAAAAGAAGACTCCCTCATCTCGCAAGAAACGAAGGAGTCATCTTCAACATGAAAAGTTAAGGTCCAATAGAACTAGGTCTTCCCTCGAAGAAGCTTCGCATAGGCACGTGAATGATATCATTCTCATGCAGGATGATGGATCTATCGCGACCACTAAAGTAGTCATAGGTTCGCGTTACGCCCTTTCGAGTGACTTGAATATCTCGAGAACCATAGTCGGTGATATCTCCACAGGCGAGAAGAGCCTCGATCAGAGTCATCCCTTGTCGATAAGGCAGATTCTGCTTACTTCCGACATAACCAGTCACCTGAATAGTACGGCGCGTGAGCTGTTCTGTGAGACTCTCATCGGTTACCTTTACGTCGACGATAGGCTGAGTAAAGATACCCTGCTCTATATAGAGCTTTTCGATGAGATTACTCACCTCGCGCTGTGTTTTGCCAGCGACATAGACACGCTCTTTTAGATAAGGTAGCTTTACCGTACCATCTCTACTGTCAACTGTATATCTTGTATTAATAGTGCTCTTATCATTCGCAGGAATGTTATTCAACGTTACTGTGATCTCAGCTCCTTTTTTTGCGGTGGGATCTGGCAGTACTCTTTCCTGCGCATAGCTTACACATGCGAGCAATGCCACGAGTGATGCGAAAATATATTTAATCATAATAAGTATTTAATATAAGTCTTGTTCTTCGTTTATCTCCGTCTGCTGCCCACCGGGAGCAGGGGGGACAATAGGATAAGCTGCAGGCTTAGTACCCTGTGTGGCTACCGTTACGCTTGATGCTTGAGGGTTATTCTCAGAAGCTGTATTCTTCTTGATAGCTTGAGGCTCCTTACGAAGCTGATCATTTGTGTAATAGGAATAGTATGTCGTGTAGTACTGGTACTGTGAATCACCAGATATGTCCACATTATTCAGGACGAGGCCCATGATCTTCCCGCCAGCACTCTCGATAAGAGTCTTCGTGCGCTGAAGCGCCTTTACAGGCATCTTGCGAGGTTGCAAGACGACAAGGGTAGCATCCACCTTACTTACGATGAGTGAGGCATCGCTCACACCAAGCATAGGCGGGGAGTCTACTAGCACGACGTCAAATCGGCGTGCTGCTTCTTGCAGCAGTCTATCCATGCGGTAGGAAGCCAGCAGACCTGATGGGTCAGAACTCTGCGGTCCAGAAGGAAGAATATAGAGTCCTGATATATCAGTCTTGAAGATTACATCCTTCAGTTCTGTATCGCTGGACAAGTAATTTGTCAGACCGAAATCATTAGAAACTTCTGAATAACTCGCGAGTCGAGGACGACGTAAGTCAGCATCAATCATCAAGGTACTATATCCGCTCTGAGCGCAAACATAGGCGAGATTGCTTAGTGTCGTCGTCTTACCTTCACCTGCATTCGAGGAGACGACAGAGTAGACTGATGACTTGAAGAGTGCTTTCTTGAGCTCAATATTCGTACGAAGAATACGGTATGCTTCTGCGTCTGGCGAGTCCCCACCCTGAACGATAAAGAGTCCCGCGTCTTGTGGAATCACACCGAGTACGGGTAAGCCTAGCTGACGCTCGGCCTCTTCAAGTGTCTTAATGGATGTATCAAAGTAGTTATAAACAAACGCCACTACAATACCCGCAATGATTCCTATCACAGCACCTATTGTCAAATTAAGCTTGTAATTAGGGCTACTTGGCGCCATAGGAAGGTTAGGCTCACTATGAATGATGATAGTTTCACGAGGAGCTGTTAAGTGAATACGCTCGGCAATATAATCATTCTCTAGCTGATCGTAGCGCTGCTTTTCAGCATTATATTCCTGCAATGCGCGCATCGTTTTCTGATTCTCCAAGAGAACTCCACGTAATTTTTCCTTTTCGGCATCGAGCTCTTTGTCAACAGCAGCAAGCTCAGCTTTTTTGATATTGAGCTGATCATGCATGGCATCACGCATACCGATCAACTCTGTGAACAACTCATCCTTTGTTGCTTCGTGCTGTGCATCAAGCAGCTTAATCTGAGGATGGTTTGGACCTAATCCATCCATAAGCATGGAGCGACGCTGTTCCTCTTCGCTATTGTACTGCTCGCTTAGGCTTCGCACACGCGAAGAGCTGTACGATTCAGCCGTAAGAATGCCTGTACGGCGCACGTAGCTTAAAAGTGCGTCGTCTTCTAGCTTTTGAAGTTCATTAATATGGACTTCACTCGTCGAGATCTCTTGCCTAAGACCGTTATGACGTGCCTGCAGGGAGTTCACGCGTGACTCTGTATCATCGGTATCAGGTAGAGGAGCACTTCCTGCGCTCCAAATTCCACTGTGCAGGTATTTTCCAGAACGAATATATTGACGTACAACATCTGCCTTTCGCTCTAGTTCATCATATCGCGCACGAATAAGCGCGAAGCGTGACTCAATCGTGCGATTAATGAGGTCATCTTCATTACCTTCACGTACCTCTTTGTACGCAAGAGGGACGGCTTCACATACGCGTTGTACTTGTCTAGGATCGCTCCCTACTACCACAACGTCGATGATATCTGTACTACGACGTGGTTGGATGGAAATCATACCTGAGAGTCTTCCTGCAGCTTGCTTAGGAGTAACTCCCCATTCTTTTGCAAGTCCCAGTCGGTTGGCTACGGCGACAAGATTCTCCTCTGTCACAAGTAGCTCAAACTGTGTTTGCATATAAGAGGAGGATGTGCTAGCAGCCTTAACGATAGGGTTCACGCCTCCGCTGATGTTAACAAGATCTCTTGGTGCTTTAATCTCGAAACACATCGACGTTCTATACATAGGCGTCATCATACGCGTTAGCACAGCGCATGAAATGAAAACAAGAAGGAAAACAAGAATAGCCTCCTTCCAGCGATTGCGCAGCATCATCAAGTAATCTTGAACATGCAGCACTGTCTCTCTTTTATCAGTATTTGACAAGATATTGTCGGACATAGTATATAATAATAACAGAGAGGTAAGTCACTCAGTACCTACCTCTCTGACTTGTTGCACTTTTAGAAAGAATATCCTGTACCTGCTGTGATGGAGTGACGCTGATAGCCACCAGCATCTTCATTAGCATCGGTGAAGGTATAATTCAAATTAAGCGACACAGACTCTGTTAACTTGTAGCTAAGACCTGCGCTGACGAAAATATTTACGCGATTCTCATCTTCCATGCCGCTTACTTCACCATCCGAATAGGAAGCACTGTAGTACTCAACAGATGCATTACCAGACCAGTCAGCACTGAACTTCTTATTGTAGGTCAAGCCTACGCGTACTGCGGCATTGGAGAAATAACTAACAATATCCGAACTCGTTTTATCATAGCGCGCTGTACCTACGTTTTCATTATCAAAGTTCACGTAGAATGACATGCTGTCATCATTGTACATTTGATGATTGTACGAGATACGGATATTGGGGCTGTAGTTTATCTGATCACTAATAAACTTGGACTGTACACCTGCATTTATCGATATGCTGGCTACTGGAGATAAGCGAGAGCTTAAGCCCAGCGTCATATAAAGATTCTCCGAATCAATACCATAATCTCGGAAGTCGTAACGCCCTGAGATATTAAACGAGAGATTCGTCAGAGGGGTGTAAGCGTAGGTCAAACTGGAGTTAATACCGACATAGTTTCGGTCGTCTATATTATGCTGCGATTCCGCATATTCCACACCACTTGTTTCCATCGTGATACTAAAGCTTGTGAGCGGACTAATGGTATGAGTTCCCGTAGCGGTAACATCCCAGTAGAGTACGTCACCCTGACTTGTAGGTGAAGAAATCGTATTTCCGTAATCAATGTCAGGAGTATACCTGAAATCTGCAGCTAAGCTTACATTACTTCGACTATCGAGCTGATAGTCAACCTTAGCATTGAAGCTTGAATTGGAGAATAAGTGATCTTCTGTCCCCTCTGCGCCTTCAATATAATACGTAGCTCCAAGGGTAAAGCTGTAGCTCGCAGTCAATACAGACTCAACCTTAGAGTATGATCCACCGAAGCTAGCAGTCGCTTTCCCTGAGCCACGTTCGTTATCCCTAGCGTCGTCAACATTTGTATCATAACCAACAGAAACATTGAAATTATAACGAAGCGCATGCGCCTCTGGGAGGTCTAACGATGGAGCTGCATCATAGAGCGTGAAGCCTTGAACAGCAGGACTGAGAGATATAGCTGCAAGAAGGAGTACTTTTTTGCTTATTTTCATGATTTGAAAAATTCTAAACTGAGGAGATTACTTGTTGTCCGACACAGGAGGGAACACAGGCACGAAGTTACCTTCACCCTGCCCCAGTGCAACCGTATCAAGAATACCAAGGCTGTAAGTAGACGTTCTCACAAAGGATACACCTTCAGTAGCCAGTCGAGTCATCACCTTATTAAAGTAACCACTTGTAGTTGTAGTACTCAGTGCTTCACTAACTACCTGCCACAATTCGACGAGTCCTTTACCTTTAAGAGTCGCAGCCATCATGCCGTATTGATGAAGCACCTCTGTATCAGTATCATGCGCTGCTGCCTTTAAAGCTTGAAAAACCTCTGGAGCCGCGATAAGCCCAGCTCTGCATATTGCATAAAGCTCCGTCTCCGTCCACTCACTGCGCTGAGAAAGCACCGCCGAAACAACCGAAGCCAACTGCGAGGGGTCTTTTTTCACCAGCTTATAAAGCTCATTGCTGATTGCTGTAATTGTCTTACCAGAATCTTCCTTCGCATCGTTTTGAAGCGTTTGTAATTGCTGACTATAAGTCAGCTGTTCTTGTGCACCAGCCAAGCTAGCAAGCGACAGAGCGGCAGCAGCAAATGCTACAGTTATTTTATTTGTTAATTTCATACATCAAAGGGGTTAGACGGATTATTCGTAGTGTATAGTAAAGAAGCGGGTAGCGGGAATCGAACCCGCATGATCAGCTTGGAAGGCTGGAGCTTTACCACTAAGCTATACCCGCGCTTTCAGAAATATTTTACTGAAGTCGCAGAGCAATGCAAGTCTTTTTTCTGTTTTCAGTGATAAAAGATGTCATTTTTTTAAGTAGTTTAGCATAATTACTTAAAAATACGATATATACAGAGCGTGGGAAAAGTTAGGTGAGGTGTGTAACGTATTAAGTGCGTAAGCAAGACTACTTATATAGCAAATAGTTCTAAAATATAACCCAATTAACTAACATTTACTTTCTTAATTACTCTTCACCTAGAATTTAGAATAACTCTTGCGTGCAGTGTTCTTTTATGCTTGGCTTGAATTTTGCAAATGTGCGCATTCGTGCTGACTTAGATGTTTGTTCATGAGTATTGATGGTTTTTAGGCTTGTATCAGCTCGCTATGCTCACCTAAGCGCCGTCGTTTTCATCTATATATTAGTTGCTATATTGCAATATAGCCTTATTCGTCGATGCTAGCGCGAAGGGGGGTGTTTATTGTGAAACGTGTATACTCTTGCGCGACGCTTTCAGCGCTGATACTGCCTCCATGGGCTTCTACGGCATTACGTACTATGGATAGTCCTAGCCCTGTCCCCTTTACCATGCCGGTGCTATCCGCGCGAAAAAAGCGTTTGAAGATATAGGGGAGGCTCTCCGATTTGATGCCTCGGCCATTGTCCTCGACTTGAACGATAGCTGTACCATTCTCAGCGATACGTGCTTTTACACTGATGCGTATTTCACCCTCTGGGTTGTTCTTGATGGCGTTTTCAATTAGATTGAAGAAAACCTGCTCCCAGTAGAAGCGATCGCCGTACATAAGAAAGGGGAGGGGCTTAATATCTACGTGGAGACGATTTCCCTTCGCGCGTAGCGTGCTATCAAGGCGCAAGTTCACATCGCTGATGACGCTTTCCATGCTGAACTCCTCCATTCGTAAATGCGCCTTATCTGCGCGCTCTAGGCGTGAGATGGCTAGCATGTCTTCCACGAGTCGTACGATGCGATCCGAGTGTTTTTTCATGAGTCCGAGAGCGCGCTGCCGCATCACGGGGTCTTCTGCTTGCTCCGGGTCTTCAATTAAGGTTTCGAGGTAGCCACGGATAATGGTGAGTGGTGTGCGAAGCTCGTGTGAGGCGTTCGCGACGAAGTCGCGGCGTATTGTGAGAGTGCGCTGTTCCTCGGTGATGTCGCGGAAGGCGATACCGACGAGGGGTTCTCCGTGGTGGTTGTCCAGTGAGGTGGATAGAAGGCGGAAGACGAGATCGGCGCCATGCATATTCAGGCGCACCTTCTGGGTCTGCATGCTCTTCCCGCGTAGGATGAGAGCTAGTGCCTGATGGAGTGGTCCTGCGTCGAGGTGCTCTAGCAGGTTCGTGTTAGGCACACGTGCGTCTAGCTTAAAGAGATCTTGGGCGGCCTTGTTCGCGGCAATGATGCGACCACTGGGGCGCAGTAGTAAAAAGGGGATTGCGACAGCATTGAGGAAGTTTCCCTTGTCTCGCTCAGCCTGCTCCTCTAGCAGTAATATGTGATTGCGCAGCTGGTTGAGTTCCGTCTGCTGGCTCTCTGCCAGCTTGCGCTCCTTCCTCAGATTCGCAGCGAAAAGGAGGAAAGGAAGCGCAAAGGCAAGGAGTATAAGCACCATGGCCAGCGGCCAAGGGAGTGTCGTTGCCATGGTGCTTAGGGGTTAAGTGTTTAGATCTTGCTACGGTAGAATTCCTTTTGCTCGCGGATGAGTGAGAAGGACTTACGTACCATGGATCTTGTTTCGTTCAGGAGGTTCAGGTACAGGATGCCACTGCGCATCGCGCCGATGTCTTCTGTGCCTGTCGCGAGGTGACGGCTGATGCAGTCTGCGAACTCATCGGAGAGGTCGCCTGCCTGATGCAGCACCTGCTCGATATTCGCCGTCTTACCAGTTTCGAGAGCTTCGCGCATGCCTGGGAAGATGTCGGCTACCTTCTGGCTCATGGAGAGTAGGTCATCCGCCTGTGTGGCGTTAAGCCCGCGGTGATGATTGTCGATATGTGTGTAAGCACTGGAGACAATCGTCGTGAGGCTTTCGCTGATAGCCTGTAGGCTCTCCGTGATGCGGTAGAGGATCTGTCCGCGCTGGATGAGCTCAGCTGGGAGGTTATGCAGGCTGGGGAGGATCTCGTCTTGCTTGCGCAGGGCGATGAGTTTATCCATATTGCGAGCCTTCTTGCGCAGGCGCTTGAGTTCGCTGTGATTTTCCTCAAGTAGAGCTGCGACTGTTTCGCGGTGGATGCTGATGATGCGACCGAGGCTGTTTGCGGAGTCTTCTCCGATTTGCTTCAGTGTATCACTGTCCTGAAGGTCGATGATGCGCACTTCGCGAGCGTTCTTGTTGCGGTGGAACAGGCTTGTCTTCACTAGGATGAAGATGACGAGACCCACCATGAAGATGATGCCCCATACGCCACCGTAAGCGAGGATAGTCGCTGTCACGAATGCGGCCGTGAATGCGGCAATGCCCGTGAAGAACCAGCCGCCGATGACGGTGAGCACGCCCGTGATGCGGTAAACGGCACTCTCACGACCCCAAGCGCGGTCAGAAAGACTCGTACCCATGGCTACCATGAAGGTCACGTAGGTCGTGGAAAGAGGGAGCTTCTGGGATGTCGCCCAGCAGATGATGAGGGAGGCTGCTGTCAGATTCACCGACGCGCGTATAAGGTCGAATGCCGCGCCTGTCTCTTCACTAGGATCAAGCGGGCGGAAACGTGCTGCGACAAAGTTCTGCACAGGCATAGGAGTAACCTTCTTGAGAACCTTGATCGTCTTCATCGTATTGCGTACCAGCATGCGAGAAAGCATCGTCGAGCCGAAGCGTTCGACACCGAGGCTCGTACGTGCGAGTTTTACCTCTGTCTCGGATACCGTGCGTGCCTTCTTGGAGAAGAAGAGAGCACCCACCATGATGAGACCAGCACCGAGTAGATAGATCATGTCCGTCTGTACATGCTTGGAGAGCGAGCCCATGTCCATGTTCACATAGTCACCGCCAGCGGCAGCGACATCATTAGCGAGGCCGAAGGAGGCCTTCGCCGCCATGAAGACACCGATGAAGTTCACAAGGTCATTCCCTGCGAAGGCGAGAGCCAGAGCGGCAGTGCCTGTGATGACGATGAAGCGAAGCACGTTGATCTTGATGACGTACTGCATGATGGCTGTGATGACTAGCCATGCGCACCATGCGTATGCGGTGTAGAGAACGATGTTTTCATTCAGCATGGCTATCGTTTGCTTGTCGAAGAGTGAACTCTTAGAAAGCCCCTTAAATATAGCGAAGTAGGTAATGGCTGTTAGGGCAGTCGCGCTCCAGATAGGACCGATGAATTTGAAGGAGTTCTTGTAGCGGTAGCCGAAGATGAGGCGAGAGAACCACATGAGGATACAGCCGACGCAGAAGGCGATACCCACGGAGCTAAAGATGGCGAGGATGATCTCGAGCACCTTCTGGTCATTGATATAAGAAATGACGCTCGTGTGTGTGATGCCCTCGATCATGCAGATCTTGTAGAGAGCCATAGCCACAGCACCACCGAGTAATTCGAAGACGAGAGAAACCGTCGTCGACGTGGGCATGCCGAAGGTATTGAACAGGTCGAGTAGGATGACGTCCGTGAGCATTACTGCTAAGAAGAGCAGCATGATCTCGTGGAAGGTGAACATTTCTGGCTTGAAAATACCACTACGTGCGACTTCCATCATGCCGCTGGAGAGGCTCGCACCGATGATGACACCTGCCGCGGCTGCGACTACGATGAAACTGCGACGTGCTGCGCGGCTGCCAATGGCTGAATTTAGGAAGTTTGCAGCATCATTTGACACCCCTACAACGAGGTCAAATATGGCTAGTACAAACAGAATGCCTAAGATAGCTAGATACATATTATCCATAACGGGCGCGATCATAACAGGAATCTGCGTCATATGCTAGCCTCATTTTATAAGAAATGAAAAAAAGTAAAAAAAGAATTGACAGCCGTATTAGCACTATGTATACTCCCGCCGTGCCCTCGCTAAAGAGGGAGACAACACGGGCAGTAGCGCAGTCTGGTAGCGCACTTGCATGGGGTGCAAGGGGTCGTGGGTTCGAATCCCGCTTGCCCGATGTTAAACGAAAAGACGAAAAGACCAAGTTCTGATGAACTTGGTTTTTTCGTTGTGTCACTCTGCGTAAAAAAATGCGACCTCGCGCACAGAGCAGCGAGGTCGCATGGTATATTGAAAAAGGTGGCGTGGCGAATTACAGCGGATTCACATCGACGGGGTACTCTTTCTTCTCGAGTTTCTCCTGCTTGATGAGAGTCATGACATCCTCACCCGGTGGTGTCGTCTGTGGCATGGTATCGAGTTTCTTCTCCGAGAAGACGGGGAAATCTGCCTCAGGCTTGCATGCGCCACCCGTGGCGAGGGAGAAGAAGCCTAACTTGGGGTTAAGACGGCAGTTGATCTCCATATTCGGATTTCCATCCTTGGTGAACTGGAATGCCGTCGCGGCATTCCACTTGCCATCAGCGTAGCGGTATGCAGGTCCGAAGGTCGCGCGACGCTCCATGAGCTTGCTCTCCACATTACGACGGAAGTCTTCTACGAAGCCTGCACCGCCACCGAGACCGCGACGGAGTGCCTGTATGCGCCAGCAGCTCAGAAGCTCCCACTTCTTGCTCTCAGGATTGAAAATATAACCAGCGATCTGGCGGAAGTTCTCACCATCGGGCTTCTCGATAACGAGCGTGCGGATGACTTCGCCCTCTTTCCAGTCGAAGACGCGCATGGAGTTCCCCCCTGTACCCTCACCACCGAAGCGGCGCGTCGTCACGCCCTCGCCCTTCTGGATGAGCATCGCGCGCTCGCTCTCAGGGGCGGCATTTGGATTGTCGCCTGAGTCTTTCGCATCCCAGATGGAGAAGATGGCGACACGCAGAGGCTTGTTGTCACGCACTGTCTCTTGCACGCCTATGTAGCCTGAGTCGAAGTTATTCGCCGCGAAGTAAGTACCTGGAGCACTCTTCTCGACGGTCATTTCATTGTAAACCGCAGAGTGATTCTGTACTGTAGGGAGGTAGCGGATGTGAACGGAGGTGCACTGACGCTTAGCCATATTCTCAGGTGCCCAGTAGTCAGAATTCCTATCTGCCATGGCAGGATTAAGCGCGCCAAGCATGAGCGCGATGCTAGCGAAAAGTAGAGGAGTGCTCTTCATATGAGATCCATAGTAGCAAATCTATCCCTGCGGAATCAAGTTAAAACTTGCTGCTTTTGTAATGATGAATTTTCCTTGTTTTTAATTATAAGTGTTCTCTGTGGCGAATTGTATATATTATCATTATGATACTAAAATGGGACGCGACTTATAAAAATGGCGTGAATAGTGAAGTCTTGGCAGTTTCTGCTTGAAAAATACGACCAGATATGCTAATAGGTAGTTACTTTTTAGACTTTTGTTATGAAACTACGCATTCCTAATCTCCTCCGTGTGGCTCTGCTCTCCTGCTACGCCACGGTTTCTTCTTTCACAACCACAATTGCGACGAGCTCACTGAGTGTCGGTGTGGTCAGCTACATCCTTAACCACGAGCAAGTCCGAGCAGCGGACGTGACCTTCGCAGGTCCTAGTGGCTCTGTGCTCCAAGAGCTCGGGGGCTGGGGTGCTACTGCTAATACGCTCATCTTTGCCGCTGGCAGTGAGAATGCCGTGCTCAATTATACAGGAAACTTGGGCTCAGGCGTCATCTCAGGCATACGCGTCGATGTCGACGGCGCATCCTTGGTCGCGACGAATGATGGTCACCGCTTCATTAATGGTTTGGTCGCCGATGCGCTGCTTGATATCAATGGAAACTTCACCATTGATTTAGTAAGTAGTGCTCTCACCACCGCGGATCAATTCTCGCGCAATTTCTCAGCAGGGCCAAACAACATCACAATCGACATCGCCTCAGGCAAGACTCTGACATTCAAGGCCGACTTGACAGGTGACACGGGCTACACGACGACAATCACAGGCGGTGGTACATTTGACTACCACTACTCGGATACGGCTAATAACCCTGGTACACAGCATGGCTACAATCTCGCGATCACGGGGGGCACGACGCTTAATCTTGCTAATGACACCACCACCACTGCGGGCACGACGAATGCCAATGTACTGCCCACAGGCAGCATGAGCTTCGACTCAGGGCATCTCGTCCTCATCGCTGGCGATGCCACCATAGGCGGTGCTGTCACTGTAGGCGGCACAGGGCGCAGCAGCATCACAGGGGCGACCTCACTGGCACTTAATGGTGCTGTCACCATGCAGGATGGCGCGACCCTCGATCTCGGAGCGAGCCCCACGACTATGGCGACGCTGAGCACCGCAGGGACGACGGCGATCACTGGTACGGGTAGCCTGACAATGACCAATGCGACCATCGCCGCAGGCAGCCAGCTGACACTGCAAAACACCACGACAAACATCACGGGAAATCTGGGCGGCACAGGCTCACTCATCGTCGATGCTGGCAAGACAGCGAATATCTCAGGCACCTTAACGAGCATCCTGACGGTGACAAACAATGGCACGCTGAATTGGACAGATGTCACCTTCGACCTCGCTGCAATGGGTATCACAGAGGCGGGCACGCATAGCCTAGTCAATCTGAGCGGTGCTGACAGCGGATTCGCCGCGCTGACAGCAGCGAACATCAGTGGGTTCACCACAGCTGGCTACACACTGACATTTAATAACAATGGTGAGCTCGTCATCGCACAAAGCGGCGAGATCCACACCTACGCCTCCAGCGATGCTATCGCGTGGAGTGTAGGCACTGAGTTCGAGGCAGGCAAGCCCTTCGCCACGGGTGATACGGTCTTCTTCACCGCCTCACCTACCGTGACACTCAATGAGAGCATCACGGCCGCACAGGTCATCATTGACGCTGAGTCGGCAGTCACGCTCGAGAGTGCCACCGTAGGCAACACACTCAACGCAGTCATCGATCTGAAGGGAAGCCTCGTACTGGAGGGCGATCTGCTCCATGCAGACGCGCGCGTACAGAACACAGGTACGCTGGAGCTCAACATTGCAGGAGTGGCGAATTATCAGGAGCGTCTTGAGGACTTCGCAGGCACGGTGAAGCTGAACTCAGGGACACTGTACTATGGCGGTGCGGATGCCTCGACGGCGACTGCCAATTATGATTTTGAGATTGCCCAAGGGGCGGCCTTGCAGATGCAGAACTTCTCCTTCGATAATACGGACAACGATCCCAGCGTGACGTTGCAAGGTGACACCCTCGATACGGAGCGCGCGACGCTCAGGGCGAATAATACGCAATTCTATGGACAGCTCACAGCCAATAACTATAGTGAGATCAATAGCACCTACCAGATCTACCTCCACGGAGGACTCGCGGGCTCAGGCACGCTGTACCTGACAGGAGGCGACGCAGCATGGGGTGTCTATCTGCGCTCGAATGCGACGCATACAGGCACGCTGGATATCACAGGCGGTACGTTCGGCTATGGTAATGCTGAGGGGAATGCCTATACGAATGCCTTTGAGCGCATCATTATACGCAGTGGTGCTGAGATGTACTTCCAGAATGCAGCGGTGGATTTCAACACCATCCAAATGGACGGCGGTACAATCAATGTGTATGACATGAACACCGCCACGGCGAATATCGCCCGCATGGAGGTGTCTGCCAATAGCACCATCACTCACCGATATAACAATCAGTGGAAGATTGCCGAGCTGACGACGACGACGGATAATGTCACGCTGAGCTTTACTGTCAATGTGAATCCCGACGCTGAGCTCATGCAGCTAGAGCTAGCATCCATCGTAGACTATGACGGTGTGATCGACTTTGGACGCGTGGATGAGACAGCGGTCGACCGACGCGCCGTGACAGTAGGCACGATCGAGCAAAGTGCAGGCAAGGAGCTCGTGATTCAGAACCTCAGTGAGAATCTCCTCGCTGACGATTTTGTAGTCAAGGGAGAAGGTAGCGTCACCTTGGAGACAGGTGTTGGCCTCGCTGCGAATTCCATCATGCTTGAGCACAACGGTACGTTTGAGTCCAGAGCGACAATCGCGACAGACTCCTTCCGCGCAGCAGGCACGGGTACATCCACACTGACCAGCCTCGCGATCAACGAGGGCGGCTCGCTCTACATGAGGAGCTCCGCTACGGTCACGATAGCTGAGCTAAGCCTCGGTGCTAACAAGGCGAGCTTGGTATATGATTCCATCGCCAATCCCCTCCTCGACATCACGAATTGGGCGGAGACGACAGCGACCTTGGATATCTTCATCCTCGATATCGCCGAGGAGCTCAAGACCGCTGGTGCCTACGACCTGGGCATTGGTGCGAGCGTCGATGAGACTCTGATCAATGTCATCGGCTATACAGCAGGGACAGACTACACGCTCGACAACAGCTCAGGCAGCTGGGTACTCACGCTGGATGCCGCTGCCACGGCCGACCTCGACTGGGATATCCAGTGGGGGACGAAGGTGATCGCCATGGCACCCACAACGATTCCAGAGAAGTCCGATCTGACAGGCTTCGTGGGTCTCTACAATACTCCCGCTGACTACACAGCAGGGCCCAATACATCCGTTCTCCTCACAGGTGGCGGTGATGCAGAGACGCACATCTTCGGCGGTGTGAGCTCTACTACGGGTGCAGCTGCTGTCACGACCAATACTTGGATCAAGGTGACAGGCGGTACTTTCAAGCTCATTGCAGGTGGTAACTTTGCGGATAACTGGGCTGGCGGCGCGATCTGCCATTTCACAGGCGACACGCATATCCTCACCGAGGGAGGCACGATCAACACCATCGTGGGCGCGAACTACAAGGAAGCACAGGGTGCGGACTTCACCGGAGATACCTACATCTCTGTCAAGGATGGCACGACTCTCCAAGGCTCCGTCATCGGTGGTATAGGCATGACACACAGTGCGGATCCTACGCTGGAGGGTAATACCCACATCTTTGTCAATACCGTGCTCAACGACACCTCGGGAAGCCAGCTCTTCAATAGCATAGCACTCCGTGACGCCATCATCGGCGGCAATGCGTGGGTGACCAACGTCGGCAGCGATTCGACTCTGCTTGGCAATACGAATATCAACGTCGATCTCTCAGAATCGACCTCAACGGAGACAAGCTTCAATCGCTTCCTCATCGGCGGCTCTACCACCCACTCATACAACAATAGCGTGTCAGGCGCGGGCAGTGCCCAGATGACAGGCGATACGCATATCAGCATCGAGGGCAAGGCGGGTGTCACCTTCACTCGCGACATCATCGGTGGACACTATGCCTATGCAGGTAACGTCTACCTGACGCTAGATGGAGATACAAACATCACCATCAATGGTGCCGATACAAATATAGATGCCAATATCTATGGCGGTCATATGAATTTGAGCCTTGGTTACAACTCCACCATGACGGGAAGCTCCATCATCACCATCAATGAAGGCACGATAGGCTCGGATGCTAATGATTTACTGGTGGGCGGTGCATGCGTAGAAGGCGCGTCAGCTCCTGGTGTTCAGGAGCATGGGCAGTCTATTATAAGGTTGAACGGCGGCACGATTAATTCTTCTATCTACGGGGGGATCTATTTGAACAAGAGTGGTAACCCTCTGCTTGATGGAGATCGCGTCGCTATAGGGGACGTTTACATTACGGTCGATGGTGCTACGGTGTTGGGAGATATCGTCGGCGGTGGCTACTTGGATGCGACTGCTAATCAGATGACACAGGGCTATTTACACATTGAACTCCTTAGCGGTACTGTCGGCTCGGTGTACGCCGCAGGTCACCAGCTAGGTGATGCTTCCATGAAGACAGCTGGCACGGGTGTGGATATAGGTTCTGCCATGGACTTTAGCGATACCGCGACTATCAGTGGCGGCTATAAGGGGGCGGCGACTGGCTCTATGCTGGAGGGTGAGCGTACCCTGACTTTTGTCGATGATACTTATGATGCCACGAAGCTCGATAAGGTGAGCTTCGTGGACTTCGACATCGTGGTTGTGAATGAAGAGGCTGCCAGCGTCACACTCAATGATGAACGCCTCAGCGACTTGGACGCCACCCTCGTGACCAAGAAAGGCGCAGGTACACTCGTGCTGGGAGCAGCGCAGAGCGGAGGTAGCATAGCTATCGCAGAAGGCAGCCTCCAGCTCGCGCAGAGCTCCACCCTGACGGCTGTCAGCATCAGTGGAGGAAATCTCAATCTGGGAGCTTCTGGCCTTTCGGTGAATGGGGCAGCTCGCTTCTCTAACGGTGGCTCGCTCACGATGGAACTCGGACACGCAGGCATAGCACTCGGGGCATCAGGCAGCTTTGGCCGTGCAGATGCGACGTCTCTTCTTCACTTGATCGTCGATGGGTGGAATGCAGGCGACCAGCTCACTCAGGTACTCGTCAGCGGTATCACCGACTTTGCCGATCTGGAGAATATCACAGGATTCACCACCTTGGGTACGGGCGATGAAGGCATCGCTGCCGGTGATATTCTGGGCACGCTCAATGGCAATGCACTTGGCAGTGATTTCTTCATCATCCAGCAGGGCGATAGCCTCGTGCTGACCAATGTCCTCTCACAGGATCTCTACTGGGTAGGTGACGGTGCAGATAGCGTCTGGGATACCACGGATGCGGCTGACTGGCACAAGGATAGTGCTACAGGAGCCGATACGGCCTTCATCCAGAATGACAATGTCTTCTTCACCGCTGGATCTACGATTACCTCGATTGACGTTACATCAGCGATCACAGTCATGGACATGACCGTCGATGGCGCGACGTATACCTTTAATCCCTCAAACCACTCGGCTAGCATCCTGGTTAATGGAGACCTCTCGGTGATAGGCGCAGGAGCGAGTCTCACCTCCGCTGTCGCGATGGATCTGAGTAAGAGTGATGTGATCATCGCGACAGGCAATACACTCGCGCTGTCACATACGAATGCTATCACGATCCAGTCACTGGACAATGCAGGCACATTCACTGCGGAGAGCGATCTGACGATTGGCGCGGTCACCAATGGTGGCACTCTTCGCACGACAGGTGATGTCGACTTGTCGGCGATCACGGATATGGTGACCTTCACCGAGCTGGATGCCGACGATGTCACCGTTAGGTCACTCACTATCGGAGACGGTAGTGTGATTGACGGCCTCCACAGTACAATAGAGCTCGTGAGCTCAGGTACTGTTCAGTTCGGAGGGATAAGGGATGTCCTCACTAGCTTGGATAATACTGGCGCATTAACCATCAATAGCTACGTCACCGTGGCAAACTTCTCGAATACAGGGAGCGTGTCGCTCGTTACCCTGCCCGGAGTCGCCGTGAACAGCGTGCTGGATATTTCCGAGAGCGTCACGCAAGGTGGCATTGTCTCAGCGCATAGTATCATTCTCCAAGGTAGGGAGAATCAATTTGATCAGGTCACGACGACAGATCGCTTCAAATTGACGAATTCGGGCAAGCATGTCATCGTGGGCACAGAGGATGATGGCTCTGCTGGCTTTATTCCCTCAGCTAGCTCGGTAGGGCGCTTAGAGGGAGATGATTTCTCTCTAACACTGAAAGGCAGTTCTTCCTCGTTCACTGTCACCACGGCAGAGGCGACCAGCCTCGTCAAGCTCTCAGGTGCGGGTAGCTTATCAACAGGTGGTGACCTCGCCCTCACAGGCTCTGAAAGCAATGCTATCGGTGCTTTGGATGTGACGGGCTCCTTGACGACGAGTGCTAGCCTCGATGTGACGGGTGCGCTCTCGGTAGGCTCTGCTCTCACGACAGGTGGTGTGCTCACGGCGGCTAGTCTCAAGGCATCGAGCATGACTCTGCGCGGCGATCTCATCGTCACAGGTGATATTGACGCGAGCAGCCTCACCTCCATCAAGGTGGCCTACAGCCTCGCGACACTGCTTCCCGACCTCGCTCCTGCATCTCAGCCCGTCATCGCGGCGAACAAGTTCGACTTCGGCAGCAGTGCCGCCGCACTTGAGTTCCTGATCGACGATGAGAGTCTCCTGAGCACAGGACTCACCGACGGTGACAGCTATATCCTCGCTGATCTCAACGATGGTAGCAACATCCTCGATGCGAACCTCCTACTCAATGGATCGAACAGCACCTTGGTAGGCACAGCACTCTTCACCATCAAGAAAAATGGAGAGAACATCGTCCTCGAGATGACGCGTCAGGGCAATAACTGGATCGTCGCTGACGGCAATGGCGCATGGTCTGACGCGACCAACTGGCAGGGTGGCTTCTCCCCCAGCTCACCGGGTAGCAACGAAGCTGAGGCCATCTTGGGCGGCAGCTTCGCTACACCTATTGAGATCACTCTCGGAGCTGACGAGACCGCGTCCAACGTACTCGTCGAGACACAGAATACTAGCTCAAAGTACATCCTCACTGGTGGAGGCAAGCTCTCGACAGACTCGCTGGAGATCTCCAAGGGTATCTTGAGCCTCCAAGGGGCGACGGTCGAGCTCACGGAGGGCGCGACTATCGACGCGCTCGTCGTCATCGGTGCCGAGGGCACGCTCGAGCTTGATTCAACCTCCACACTCACCGCAAAGACTCTGAGCTACAACACGGGAGGCGTCGTCAACAACCGCGGCGCGCTCTCGGTAGACTCATTCAATGCTGCAGGTGCGAGCATCGCCAACTCGGGCACACTCACCCTCGGTCATGGCTCAACTATTGGTACCGTCACTGATACGGCGGGTACAGTCGCCACGATGGATGGAGCCACCGCCGATGTCACCACACTGGTGAATGAGCACCTCGACCTTGGGGAGGGCTCCAAACTGCGAGTCGAGGACAATGTCAACCTCGCGAGCATGAGAGGCACAGGGACGATCCACGTCACCTCCGCCACAGGAGAGCTCCGCGTCAAGAATGGATCGGCAGGCATCATCTCAGGCGGAGTGATCGCCTCAAAGCTCACGATGGGTGCTGATGCGTATAGTACCTTCACCGCGCTGAACGTGGACACCATCCTCATCGACGGTGACCTGAACACGCTGGTAAGCACGATCACCTCAGGCTCACTAGCGACACTCGGCGGTGTTGGACAGGTCAAGCTCGACATCACCACAGACTCACTGAACAACGCCGTCACCACGGCTCAGACCGCAGGCACGAGCACCACCTACTACATCTACCAGCAGGAGGGTGCACAGTGGAGCAACTTTGACCTCTCGCTGATCGCATCGGACATCTACACACATGTCGAGGCTGGCATGGATGTGCTGCTCACCAAGGAAGGCACAAACAAGCTCACACTGACGATACAGGAATCCACCGACCGTACGTGGAACACGGCAGACAACTTCGCCGCGACGGAAGATGAAGACAACCAGCTGAGCATCCTGAGCCCCATCCTGAATGCAGAGGGACGCATGGACAGCCTGAATGTCCTCGACACTGTGGACAAGGTCGTCGTCTCGCAGGATAGCACCATCGACATCAGCCACCTCGGCGCAGGCACACTCACCGTCTCCAACCTCTGGAGCGCGGAGGACACCACGCTCGACATCATCGGTAGTGGTTCGAATGAAGTGACGCTCAGCAACAGCGACTATAGTGAAGTGCTCGGCGACCTCAACGCGAAGAACGTCACCCTCAGCGTCGAAAGCCTAGGTGTCGATGGTCGCCTTGTCGTCAAATCACTTAATCTGGACAATGCCATCCTCGATGCCACGTCAGCAGCGATCACCATCGGTGGTCTGACGAATGAGAGCACGACACGAGCCATCACAGGCTCCGTAGTCAAGGGTACAGTGAACATAGACGGCGCAGGAGCTGCCTACACAGGAAGCTACGAAAATGCGACGATCAACTTCATGACAGGCGCAGATCAGATCCTGAAGGCAGGCGATGGACTCACGATCACAGGTAGTGCTGGACGCGCTGAGCTCAGCGATGCGGCAGGAGCCCAGATGACATCCATCCAGACGACAGGCACCGACGTGGTCATCGACCTGCGCAATGCCGCGTCCGATCAAGGCTTGACCTTGACTGAAGCCTCCTCTATGGACGGTGGTACACTCACCATCCTGCTCAATGAGAAGAACGTCGAGGCAGGTCAGACACAGCTCGTCATCGGTAGTAGCGGTGCGTCACTCACACTTGAGCCTGATACGAATCTCATGCTCCAGCTCGATGACAGTGTCGAACTACTGACATTCGCAGCAGGCGGGGGTACAAATGTCGAGCTCGTAGAGATTTCTGAAGGCCTGACCCTCAGTAGCAACCAGATTGATCTGGGCTCGACACTAGGTAAGTACTTCGCGAACCTGAGCTACGATGCGGCCACAGGCATCATCTCTGCGAGTATCAACACAGACTTCTACCTCGAATATGCACGTAGCGAGAATGGACACGCTGGCTTTGAGTTAGTCTCTGATGCACTGCTTAACCTGAATCCTCAATCGAACAAGGATGAGTACAAGGATCTCGCAGGAGTCATGGACGCACTCGATGAACTCATCGAGAATAACCCCGCCGCACTAGACCAACTCGCCGCAAGCATCGCTGGCGCGAGTAACCTCGGGCTCGGAATGGCCGTGAGCGGCGACATGAGCCGCCAACTGGGCAGCATACGCAACCGCACCATGAGCATGGGACTAGACCCCTCCTTAGCACCGACAGGTGAAATGAGCTTCAACGGCTGGATTAATGCCGAGGGTGGCAGTACCGATCTCTCAGGCGAGGGCACGAACGCTGGCTACCAGATGAGCAGCTGGGGTGGAACGGTAGGCGCAGAAGCGAACCTGAACGACCAACTCACCGTCGGCTTCGCACTCACCTCCATGTATGGTGACTACAGCAGCAATGATGTGGACAGCCTCTCAGGAGATGTGAACACGAACTACCTGAGCGCCTTTGCTCGACTGCACGAAGGACGCTGGTCACACAGCTTCGTCATCTCGGGCGGACTCAGTGAACTGAGCACCACACGTACCGTGAGCTACGCCGGTGGCTCATACGACGCTGACGGCGACACGAATGGTACATCCTTCGGTATGCTCTACGAACTCGCCTACACCTATGCGATGAATGAAGAAAGCAGCACCGCATGGCAGCCACTCGTCAGCATCGCCTTCCAGAGCAGCAGCGTGGATGCCTACACCGAAACTGGATCGGATGCAGCACTACAGGTCGGAGAACAGAGCGTGACCTACGCGACACTCGGCTTAGGTGCGCGCATGGAAACCGTCATCGGAGAGAACGTGTACAACCGCAGCTCCGTGCTGTCACTTCGCGCCATGGCGAAAGCCGACTTCGGCGATGAAAGCAGCGAAGCGAACGTCGCACTCGCGAGAGGCACAGAAGCGGGCAAGGTGAAGAGTGCCGAGCGCGGCATGTTCGGACTTGAAATCGGAGCTGGGCTGAATATCCCCATCATGGAGAACACCAGCAGCATCTTCATCGACGCGAACCTAGACCTACGTGAGAACCAGAGCAGCATGAGCGCGAGCGCAGGCTACCGCTTCTCCTTCTAAGATAAAAATCCCTTAAAGCGAGTTTTACTCGTCATCCCCGCCTTGTGCATCAAGTTGCACAAGGCGGGGATTTTTTATATAGAAGTGACGCAACACCCATAAGGGACACCTAAATGGATTCTTAAGGTCCACTGACCTTAAGCAGGATGCAAGGACAGCGTCCTTGCTGGGTTTGGGCAAAGCCCAAGGAAAAGCCATGCTCGCAGAGCATGGCAGCGTCAGTTTCATCATAACCTGAAGTCACACGCGCCCGTGGAGCAAACTCAGCATCACCTCCACACCCGAAACTGATGCTCCGACCACAGCGCGCGCCAGCGCGACACTTTTCTTCCGTCGAAAACGCGAAGCGTCCATACACAGAAGACGCGAAAACAAGCGCACGAGCCACCCAAGAGACAAGCATACCCTCTGGTATGCTTGACGAGCCGCGAGCAAGGAATCGAGATTCGCATACATCCCTGGGACAAAGCAAAAATATTTCTTTCTACTGACACAAACCCGCGCTTCGCGTAGGCGACGGCTGAGAAGAGCTGCCCTGCGGGCAGAGGATGGGGGACATCAGTGAGGGTGCTAACACCATGCTGCGACTTCTGCGCGGGCTTCTAATAATGTGAGTTTTCTCACTGACGTTCCGTGCTCTTCGAGCACGGTCTGCCTCAGGGCTCTGCCCAGACCCGCAAGGGCTCCGCGCCCTTGACCCGACAGGTGGTCGGA
>CAYJNX010000014.1:0-24922 GCA_964371525.1 uncultured Akkermansia sp.
CTATGTAAGCCCAAAAAGCTGTAAATTCTCGCCAAAATGCATACAAAAGGCGTGCTGTTACGCTCATTCTCTAGATTAGCATTCTACTCAGACTAATTTTGTAAGGTGCCCTTATGTCGTTGTCAGTCTTTATTCGCACGCGAGTACCATGCAGGTGAAGGGCAGCAGGTAGAGGGAAAGCTCGGGCTGTAGTCCTGTGGTGAAGTGCTGCTGGTCGAGGTTCTGTCTGCCGAAGCCGCCGAAGCGCTCTTCATCCGAGTCGAGTAGGACGCGCCATTTTCCTGCTTTCGGGGCGGGGAGGCGGTAGTTCGGGATGGCTAGCTGCCCATTCCAGTTGAACACGAAGAGGAGGTCGCCACGCACGAAGGCCATGACTTGGTTTTTTTCGTCGAGTTTCAGCGGCTGTGCTGGAGCGCGTAGCAGGAGGTGGTGCTGGCTGCTGAGCTGGAGCATGGCTTTATCAAACTCTCCTAGCTGGCCGTAGCGCAGGTCGGGATGATCGACGAGAGACCACTGGCGGCGACAGTACTGGTAAGAGCCACCATTGCCCTCGCGTGGGAAGTCTATCCACTCGGGGTGTCCGAATTCGTTCCCCATGAAGTTCAGCCAGCCTTCGCCTCCTGCGACGTGGGTCGCGAGGCGTATCATCTTGTGTAGGGCGATGCCACGCTCGATGACGAGGCTTTCGGAGTGCTTGTTCATGCCGCTGTACATCTCGGCATCCATGAGGCGGAAGGCGAGTGTCTTGTCGCCGACGAGTGCCTGATCATGGCTCTCGGCGTAGGCGATGTTTGCTTCGCCGTAGCGGCGGTTTGTGAGGGTGTACCACATGTCGCCCACGCTCCATTCTTCGTCTTTGTACTCCTTAATGAGCTTGATCCAGTAGTCGGGGAGTCCCATGGAGAGGCGGAAGTCGAAGCCTATGCCGCCTTCTTCGACGGGGCGGCAGAGTCCGGGCATGCCGCTCATGTCTTCGGCGATGACGAGTGCTCCAGGTTTTACTTCTTGGATGAGGGTGGTGGCGAGCTGGAGGTAGGTGATCGCGTCGTAGTTTACCTGCTCATTGAAGTAGCAGTCGAGGTTGACAAAGGGCTCGTGCCCGTGGTGCAGGTAGAGCATGCTGGTGACACCATCGAAGCGGAAGCCGTCAAAGCGGAATTCTTCTAGCCACCACGAGAGGTTCGAGAGGAGGAATTCTAAGACTTCGGGGCGGCCGTAGTTGAACAGGCAGCTGTCCCAGTCGGGGTGCATGGCATCTCGCTCACCTGCGTGGAAGTACTGTCCGCCTGTGCCGTCGAAGTTGTTCAGCCCCTCCGCCATGTTCTTCACGGCGTGGGAGTGGACGACGTCGAGTAGGACGGCGATGCCCGCCTGATGCGCGGTGTCGATGAGGTATTTTAAGTCATCAGGTGTGCCAAATCGGCTGCTGGGCGCGAAGAAGGAGGAGACGTGATAGCCGAATGAACCGTAGTAGGGGTGCTCCTGCACGGCCATGAGTTGAATGCAGTTGTAGCCCATCTTCGCGATGCGTGGCAGGATGTGATCCGCGAATTCTCGGTAGCTGTGCAGGCGTGCTTCTTCGCCAGCCATGCCGACGTGCGCTTCGTAGATGAGCGGCACCTTGATCTTCGCAGGGTTGAACTTCTTTTTCGATTTCCAGACGTATTCGCTTTCTGGCTGCCAGATGCTGCCTGTGAAGTCGAGGCTGTGCGGGTCTTGCTTCGTGTAGCGTATCCAGGCTGGGATGCGGTCGCGTCGCTGGTCGTCTGAGCCGACGATGTGGACTTTCACCGACTGTCCATGCTGGAGGCTATCGGCTGGGAGGCGTATCTCCCATAGTCCATTGGGCAGGCGTGTGAGGTGGTTCGCCTCGCGGTTCCAGTAGTTAAAGTCGCCGATGAGGGACAGTGCCTTCGCCCCTGGTGCCCACTCGCGGTACACCCATTCCTGTGTCTCGGGGTCGCGGTAGATGCCCATGCGCGTGTAGGCTCGTGCGAACTCGCGCAGCGAGCCGTGGAATTTTCGTATACTAGCAAGCTGGCTATCGAGTAGCTTCATGCGTGCGCGTATCGCCTTCTCGTAGGGGGCTAGCCAAGAATCTGCCAGTATCAGTCCTAGTATGGGTGGTCTCCTCATACTGGAACTATAACGAAAGGATGCTTGTATTACAAGGAAATAATTCTTCTGATAGAAGAATTATAGTACTGGTGCGAGGAGTCTACAGGCGCGCGCTCCGAGCTTCTTCATGACGCTGGCTTTTGTCCATATGGCTTCGGTGAGTATCTCGCTTTTTGCCATGTCTGCTTCTAGCATGTCGCTGACGGCTTCATTCATCGCGGGATCGCGCATGAGGCAGTTAAGTTCATAGTTCAGGCTTAAAGATCTGTTGTCGAGGTTAGCCGAGCCTATACAGCTGAGGTCGTCGTCGCAGAGTAATACTTTCTGGTGCATGAAGCCTGCCTTGTAGCCCCATATCTTCACTCCAAAGCGTAGGAACTCAGGGATGTAGTTCAGCATGGCGAGCCCAGAGACGATGTTATTCTCCTTCTGCGGGATGATGAGGCGTACATCGACTCCGCGTAGTGCTGCGATGTGCAGTGCCTGAACGACAGCTCCACTCGGGACGAGGTAGGGGGTGGCTATCCACAGTCGTTTCTTCGCGGAGGCGGCGAGGATGAGGAGGGTGGCTTGCCATGCGTTCACATAGTTCTCGGGACCTGAGGGGATGCACATGGCTTGCTGCTGACCTGCACTGACGATACTGCTCGGGAAGTCTCCGCTGATGTCTGCGGCGGTTGCCCTGTACCAGTCCTGTGCAAAGCAGAGGAATGCCTGAGCGACGGCTGGGCCTTCTAGCTTCATGAAGGTGTCACGCCAGTTGAGATCCGTCATCTGCTCTATGTACTCGTTTCCTATGTTCAGCCCACCCAGCCATGCTTGCTTGTGGTCGACGATGACGAGTTTTCTGTGATTACGGTAGTTGATACGTAAGAAGGAGCTCAGCCAGAAGCGTTTTCCGAAGAAGGGGTGAATCTCTATGCCTGCTTTTTTCAGGCGGCGGATGAAGCCGAGGGGGAGCTTGTGCGAGCCTATTTCATCATAGAGTACCTTCACGCGCAGCCCTTCTTGTGCCTTTCCTATGAGGAGCTCAGCGAGGAGGTTTCCCACGAGGTCGTTCTGGATGATGAAGAATTCGAGCTCTATGGTCTCTGTCGCTTCTTCTATGGCTTCTAGCAGGCTTCCGTAGGTTTCTTCACCATTGCGCAGGAGCTGGAGATTATTTCCAGAGCAGGGGCTGATGCCGGTGAGCTTTGCAAGGGATTGCTCTTCCAGTCCCGCCTTTGCAGGGTAGGCTGTCCAGAGGTCGGAGAGCTTCTGCACGCTGCTTTTGGGGAGTGTCTGAAGCATGAGGCGTTCCAGTCGCTTAGTGCCTAGACCTAGATAAAAGAAGATGCTGATAAAGGGGAGGAATAGAAGGGCGAGTGCCCACGCGAGTGCCCCTTGTGCGGTTCGCGCATGGTAGATGGCATGCAGAGCGAGGAGGATGCCTATGGTGTAGGCGAGGAGGGCGCTTGCTTGTGGTGCATAGTCGTACCAGTTCATGGGTGCGTGAAGGAGGCTAAGGGGTTGTCGCGGGCTGAGCCTGTTTTTTATTCCTATTTCTCTTGAATGGAGATTCTGCGTCTAGTCTCCATTTAAGGTCGTTTATCTTGCCATAGAGTTCTATGTCGATGATATGCTCCGAGATGCGTGTGATGGGGGATAGTGCTACATTCAGGATGCTTCCTAGGTCTGGCCAGAGGCGTGCTCGTACATTCAGGGAGTCGAGGTTGAGCGACCCATAGAGTGGTACGGTAAGATTGCTGCCTTTTGCGACGAGGTTTTCTGTGAACATGAAGCCGTCTTTCACGGTGAAGTCTGCGTCTGCGTCGCGTAAACCATACTTGAAGAGGTAGTTGATGCCCGGTACCTTTCCTGTCGTTTCGTCCAGTACGTCTCCTGCCTCCCGCACGGCTATGCCTACTCCTGAGAAAACCCCATTGACCATATTCTGCATGACAGTGGGATCGCCCGCCTTTAGCTTATCTCTATAGCGACTGGTGTAGTCAGGTAGATCGGTGATCAATTCTGCAATAGGCGCGAAGATGCCCAGTTCCAGTAGTTTGCCGTCTCGCAGCTTCAGCTGTCCGTAGCCTTCGAGGTCGTTGAGTTTCGTCGACTTCGAGCGAAAGCGGAAGTCTGCGTAGCAGAGGGCGGGGGAGAGTTCGGCTTCAAAGCTCTTGGAAATGCTGGCTAAGTCCATATTCACAGCGCGTATATAGCCGTCAAGGCTGCTTGTCTTCCCTGAGATGCCT
The DNA here is from genome assembly GCA_964371525.1 of uncultured Akkermansia sp. Lineage (GTDB taxonomy): Bacteria > Verrucomicrobiota > Verrucomicrobiia > Verrucomicrobiales > Akkermansiaceae > Akkermansia. The sequence continues at coordinate 4,356 of CAYJNX010000014.1, forward strand.
ATACGTAGATCGAGATTCGCGACTCCTTGCCACGTATAGCTATTGAAGTGCTTTAAGTCGACATAATCATCCGATATATTCACGAATCCTGAAAACTTCGATACAGGAATGTCGATGCCTACGAAGTGGTAGATTCCGCTCTCGGGCGTGTGGATTTCTATCGTACTGTGCATGGGGCGCGTGTAATCCTTCACGATGGGGAACTCGCTCTTCGATGCCTTCATCGTGACTGGCTGCGCGAGCTGAAGTCCATCGAGGTATTCGTAAAGGGGGCTGTAGAACATCCCTATCGCGTAGGCTGGATAGATATAGCCCCCGATGCCTTCGATCTGCACGTTGTCGTTGATGATGTCTATATCTACCTTATCGCCCGTCAGTTTAGATTCGCGGGCAGGTCCTGCTATCTTATTCGCGCGCATCCATGGTTTATTGTTATAGATAATGCGAGGCGAGAGGATGCTGATGAGCTGCTTGTCGGGGATGGCTTGATTCGCGCTGTCACGTGCCTTGTGATTCACGAACACGTCGACGTGAGCGGTGACGTCATGGGCGTAGGTGAAGGGGTCTGGGCGGCGGCTTTTATCGAGTTTTTCTTTCCCTGTCGGCTTGCCTTTAGCGTTTTTTTCTTCGACGATAGCACCGATGGCAAAGCCTAAGTTCTTCAGATGCGCATCTACCGAAGCTTCTATGACGAGACCTCGCTCATAGTTGATGAGTGCTTCTATATTCGTGAGTGTAAATAGGGACTTACTATCGAGCTTGAAGTCTCGAATGATGGTATGCGCGTCGTAGGAGCCTATGAGTACATTGAGATGCTGGAGTCTGATGTTATTGCTGCCTTGTACTTGAAGATAGCCCGCAGTATTCCCCTGCACCTGCATTTCTAATGCCCCGCTATGGTGCTGTAGTGTGAGTTCGCTGACATCGTAGGCATAGTTCCCTTCCATGTCGCGCTCGAAGCGTAGCTGAGTGGATAGATTCACCGTCTCGCTTTTCTCCCGTAGAGCGAGCACATCGACGGGTCTACGCTGGAGCTTGTTTATGTCTAAGCCGATGTTACCAGACAGGAGTTGATAATTCCAGTCCGTGGTGTCAAAGCGTAGTGTCGAGTCATGGAGGCTGATGTCGCCGAGTAGGCTAAGTCCATATTCTTCGCTAAATCCTTCTGGAAGCTCGCGTGACGCGAGCTCTGCTGATAGCTGGCAGCTCGCATCATAGATTTCTAGCTTCTTCCAGTCCTCCCATAGCAGCGAGAGTGAGAGCTGCTCTTTCTTAGACTCATTCCAGATGATGGCGATGTCTCCTGTGAGCTTGTTCGCATCGGGGAGCTGGAGAGTGATGTCGATGCTTTCTGCTTGGCGGCCATGCACGCTCAGTTTGGATGTCGTGAAATCCAAGCTGCCTGACTGCGCGTACTTCATATCAGGGGCAAGGGGGCGTATCTTCATCGCGTCGCGTAGGTTGATATTAATCTCGCTTGCCTTCACGTCTGTGGTATCGAACTGCTTCGCATAGCAGAAGAGGGAGCTCTTCTCAATGAAGAGCTCGTCGAGGCTCGTGTCCTTCTTCCAGTTAAGCTCTTCCGTGACGATTTCGCTGAGTAGGGTTTCTATGCGGAGTTCCTGCTCGCCCTTGCTCTGGCGTAGCTGGTCTGCGCTGAGGGAAATCTGCGCATTCTTGATGAGGTCAGGTCGTTCACCGCGCACGCCGTTGAGCCCTTTTAATTTCAACTCCATGCGTGGATTCATCGCCTCGATGAGATAGGAATCACTCGTGTAGCTGAACTGGGGTATGCTTATCGTGAGCTCCGTGTCGCGTAGATCGGGCATGAAGTCAATGAGTGGGCTCTTTCCTGGTACGAAGTCCGGCGTGCTGATGTCTGCATCGAGATCAAGCCGTAGATTTCCCTTCAGCTTAATCGCATTGAGACTCTCCTCATTTACGCCTAGTGCGGGGAATCCCTTCAGCAGCGAGATGAGATCTTCAGACGGTAAATCCATCTTGAGTTTCGTCTTGCCATAGCCGCTCTTCAAGTAAGCCTGAGCGGATATCTCTCCTCGCGGGAGCTCGACTTTAAACTGGTCTACCGTGAAGCTACTATTGTCGTAGAAGAAAGAGAGAGTGAGCTTGTCAATACGAGTCGATGATAATGAGATATGCTCCTGCTCTATATGACCACTGAGGAAGAGCGCATTGACGCTGTTCTCTTCCGAAAGATGGATATTTCCCTTGAGCTTGAATATGTTAGACGCTCGCTCGAGCGTAGGCAGCCCCGAGAGAAGTGCCACGTCCTGAGAGTCTAATAGCTCACTAGCGAAGTAGATGGCAGGAAGGTCGGTTTCTATCAAAAAAGACAGCGCATGCTGCGTAAATCTATACTCTCCTTGCAAGCTGATCTTGCCCTGTGGCGCGTTACTGCGTGCTACAAATTTATTCAGCTTTATCGTCTCGTCATCTAGGAAGAGGTCGAGTACAGCATGCTTGAAGCGATAATTCTTGTGACCTATGCGAGGAGCGACAGCATGGATAGAGCACTGCGATCTACTCCCTATCTGGAAATCGAGCTCAATATGCGGGTAAGAGTCTGCCTGCCACTGCTGCGACTCTATCCAGCGCTTTGTCTCAAGCGCATAGGGGCTAAGCTTGCGGAGTTCGTTTTCTAGATTGAACGGTTTTGGGGAGGGAGTGCGGGCTGGTCTAGACTGCTGTGCGACGGATATGCCTAGTTCATTTAAATTGATCAGACCGATGAGTTTAACAGAAATGCCATCCAGATCGACACTTGCCTCAGATAGGCGCATGACATCCGTGGCTGGCTGGTGAGCCGTCACGTTGATAGAGCGTATCTGGAAGTACTCCTCCTCATTTTCCTCCAGTGGTATCGAGACGACTGCATCATGCAGGCGTACGTACTGAGGATCTATCGTCCCTTCGAGTAAGGCGCGGAGTTCGAGGCTGATCTCTGCCTCAGGTAGGTAAATGAGAGCCTCCCCATCCTGTGCTTCTGTCGCGTAGACAGAGAGCTCCTTGAGACGTAGCCCGAGACCCTGCGTGTAGTCCAGAGTGACTTTCTTCACCTTGAGGTGTATACCCTGCTCTGACGCGTATTCCTCAAGCTCACGCAGCGCAAATGCCGGAATACCTACGATTCCCAGCCATGTGAAGAGTAGGAGTATAACAAGCAGAACCACCAGACTTAGCGTCGGGAGGAGCACTCCTACTCGTCTGATGGTTAACTTACTTGCCATATGGGAATCTTGCAAAAATTAGTCTAGGCAGAATAGGAGTCTCGATAATGAGCGAAATAGCATGCTTTTTGCCGCATTTTGGCGAGAATTTACAGCTTTTTAGGCTTACATAGCTCGCTATGCGCGCCCAAACGCCGTAAATTATCATCCAAAGTGCATGCAAAATCCGAAGCTGCTAATTTTGCAAGCTCCCCGTATGAGATCAAGTTTTTAAATCTCGGGATCATATTCGCCCTCGGGGAGTGGCGGTGCTTTTGGAAGGTTCTGGTCGATATCATCGAGGAGATTCACAAGTCCTACTCCGTGTCGCGCCGAGTTGTCGTACTTGAATGTCAAGCGCGGAGTGCTCTTAAGCACCACTCGGCGACTCACCGTTTTCTGGATGTAGCCCTTGTTCTTATTGAGCTTCTCTATGACCTGTGGTGGAGCCATGCGCCCCACGACGCCTATCCAAACGCGTCCTTCCTTGAGGTCATCCGTGATGTTGACCTCAAGAACGGAGATAATAGTTCCAGACCATTCAAAGTCACGCTGAATGACCGCGCTGATTTCGCGCTTCATCAGTTCGTTCACCTTGTCCATGCGTCGTGTAGCCATATCGTATGCGGTAAGGAATAGAAATTACAGAGTCTGCTTGATCTTCTCGAGCGTGTAGCACTCGATGACATCCTTCTCTTCGTAGTCGTTGTAGTCAGAGAGGCGGATACCGCACTCGAGGCCTACCTTCACTTCCTGCACTTCATCCTGGAAGCGACGAAGTGTGGACATCTTGCCGTCGAAGACGACCTGTCCGTCACGCAGCACACGAGCCTCAGCCGTACGGTGCATGCGACCATCGGTGACGAATGCACCTGCTGCCTTGCCCTTATTGAGCTTGAAGATCTGGCGGATTTCTGCGTGACCGATGACGTTTTCGCGAGTCTCAGGCTCAAGGAGACCAAGCATCGCGTCCTTCACCTGATCGATGAGTTCGTAGACGATGGAGTAGATCTTCACCTGAATGCCTTCGCGCTTCACGGCACGGACAGCATTGCTCTCTACATTCACGTTAAAGCCGAGAATAACCGCGTCGGAAGAAGAGGCGAGGAGTACATCACTTTCCGTGATAGGACCGACGGCTGCGCCAATGAACTGGCACTCCACCTTTTCGCTTTCGATCTCAAGAATAGCGCGCTTGATCGCTTCCACAGAGCCCTGTACGTCACCCTTGAGGTAGATCTTCAGAGTAACCTTCTGAGCGCCGTCACCCATCATCGCAAGGATGTCTTCCATGCGTGAGCGCTTCGGTGCTGCGAGTCGCTCCTGACGGTGCGTTTCCTGACGCTCTTCCGATAGCTTACGAGCGGCGCGCTCATTCTTCATTTCGACGAGTTCGTCACCGACGTGAGGTGTACCTAAGAAGCCCGAAACTTCCGCAGGCATACCAGGGAGTACGCGCTTGATAGCCTTGCCATGCTCGTCGACAAGCGTCTTAATCTTGCCTGCGAATGGACCACAGATGAAGGGCATGCCTACTTTCAGCGTGCCACTCTCGACGATAACTGTAGCGGAGCTACCACGTCCCTGCTCGACGCGTGCTTCGATGATGGAAGCGCGGCAGTTGGCGCGTGGGTTCGCCTTGAGTTCGAGAACTTCTGCTTGCAGGCAGAGAAGGTCGAGAAGTCCAGATACACCGTCACCAGTAGATGCTGAAACGTCGACGCATTCGATATCACCACCGAAGTCCGTGACGACGAGCCCTTCTTCCATGAGCTGGGTGCGTACGCGTGTCGGATCTGCGGCTGGGAGGTCGCACTTGTTCACCGCGATGATGAGGGACTTGCCCGCTGCTTGCGTGTGTACGATCGCTTCGCGTGTCTGAGGCATGATGCCGTCATTCGCGGCGACGACGATCACGACGATGTCGGTGACATCAGCACCACGAGCGCGCATTTCTGTGAAGATGGCGTGACCAGGCGTGTCAATGAATGTCAGTAGATTGTTGTCATGCGTGACGGTATACGCACCGATGTGCTGGGTGATACCACCAGCTTCACCAGCGACGACGCTCGTGCGACGGATGTAGTCGAGAAGGGATGTCTTACCATGGTCGACGTGCCCCATGATGGTGATGATAGGGGTGCGCAGCTTCAGTGCGTCTTCTGGTTCTTCTTCGACGGCGACAGCCTCTGGCTCTTGTATCGTTTCCTGCTGAGCCTTGACACCCGCGCCCTTTTCGCGCTTGATCTTCTCGTAGACGAAATTATGCTTTTGGCTAAGCGCGGAGAGCTGCTCGCCTTCTAGAATGGTATCTGGGTTTGCAAACACACCGAGCGGAAGAAGATCCTTAATGATCATGAAGGGCTTCGCTCCGATCTGAGCTGAGAGTTCAGCGACAGATATAGGCGCTTTTACCGCTGTGTCAGAAGCTGGTGTAGCTGCTGCCGCTGCGGGAGCTGGCTTCGGGGTGGACTGGGGCTTCGGCTTGCTAGCCTGAGCCTTAGGCGCTTTCTCGCGAGGAGCAGCTTCCTTTGCAGCAGGAGCGGCTTCAGGCGCAGGAGCGGGAGCAGCCTTCTTCACCTTCTTGCGAGGGGCGAGGAGGTCGAGGGCTTCCTTTTTCGCAGCGACAGGCTTCGGGCTAGCTGCTGGCTTAGGGCTAGCAGCTGGCTTTGCGGCCGGCTTAGCGGCTGCTTTTTTCTTGGCGCCACCGATGAGGTTTAAAGCTTCCTTCTTAGGGGCTGGTTCTTTTGATTCAGGCATGTGAAATCTTATTTATTTCTATTTTTGTATGAGTTGTGGTGCGCTTTACGCGCGATAAAAGCTTATTGAGCTGCGTCTTTTGCCTTTTGAATGATGTCTTGTGCATCTGTGATGTCAATGCTCAGCGCGTCGACGAGATCTTCTGCTTGCACGTAGGATGCAATGCCTTCTACCGTCGTGAAGCCAGAGGCTACCATGGTAGAGGCGAGCTCGGAATCTATGCCCAGCACGCTGGCGAGTGCTTCTGCACCTTCGAGTGCTACTGCCTGAACGCGAGTTGCTTCGCTGAATGGCTCAACGCGCACGTCCCAACGCTCCGCAGGGCTGGAGATGAGGCGAGCGGTGAGGCGAACATTTAAGCCCTTGCGACCCTTTGCCTTAGCTGCTGCCTTATCATCTGCGACGATGACAGTAACAACGCGTTTTTCCTCGTCTACCGTGATTTCAAGAGCCTCGATAGGAGCTAGTGATTCTGTCACCATAGCAGCCTTGTCCTCATTGTACTCCATGATGTCGATCTTCTCGCGGTTAAGCTCGGTGACGACATTCTTCACACGCATGCCGCGCATACCTACGCAGGCTCCGATAGGATCGACGTTAGGATCGAGGCTGCGTACGACGAGTTTCGTGCGGTAGCCAGCATCGCGGACGATGTTGACGATTTCCACTGTGTTTTCTGCGATTTCGAGTACTTCGTTTTCGAAGAGACGACGCACGAGATTTGGGTGGCTACGGGAAAGGATGAGCTCATTGCCGCGCACGCCATCACGTACGTCAACGACATAGAAGCGCATCTGGTCGCCCTGACCATATTCTTCTGTAGGGATGCGCTGCTTGGAAGGAACGATGCCTTCGAAACGCTCTACCTGCACGATGATGTCACCCTTGTCAAAGCGGCGCACCGTCCCAGTCACGACTTCACCGATGCGGTTGCGGAATGCGTCAGCGAGCATTTCTTGCTCCGCCTTGCGGATACGCTGCTGCATGGTCTGACGGGCTGTCTGGACAGCGATGCGTCCGAAGTCAGGAGGGGTGATGTTTACCGTGATGTAATCTCCGACTTCCGTTTCCTTGCCACGGCGTTCGTTAAGTTTTGTCGCAGTAGAGAGCGCGATCTGGTTGTAAGGATCGACGAGTTCTTCATCTTCGACGATGAGCATATCTGCCTTAATCTTCACCGTTCCACGCTGAGGGTTAATATCTGCGTGGATGTTCTCGATGCGTTCTGCGCCATTCACCATCTTGTTGTAAGCGGTGATGAACGCTGCTCCTAATGCATGGATGACACGGTCGCGTGTCAGGTCTTTTTCGCGAACGTAGTAGTCGATGAGGGCGGTGATGTCTGTGCTGGCCATATGCTCTGTCTGATGTGCTAAAAGTGGTTGATTGTCCAAGAAATAAAAAAAGAGCGGGCTATATCACCCACCCTATCTTTATCGAAAGGTTCATGTACGGCGTGATTATAATCTATAGATACTAGCCCTGTCAAGTCCTTTATCGTGAAATTAAAGATGATTCCGATTTAGTACGCATCCTGATCGTTCATGATCTCCTCCTCTGTGATGGATTTCTTATCCAGCGCACGCCATGCGTAGGCGATGTAGGCGAGCACGAAGGGGATGAAGAAGGAGACGACGGTCATCGCCGAGAGGGTGAAATGGCTTGAGCAGCTGTTTGCGAGGGTGAGCGAGCTCTGGAGGTCGGTATTCGAAGGATAATAGGACGTGTTGTTCCAGCCTGCGCAGAGTAGGATGGAGAGTACCGTGAGTACAGTGCCTATGCCTGCGAACCAGATGCCCTGTCTGTAGTGATCCCTCACGATGGGCAGGATGATGCCTGTGAGTACGAGGACGACACCGAGCAGCAGGGTGATGAATACCGCTGGCATGTCGAGGAGGTTATTCAGGTATTTGTAAGCTTCCATCGAGACAGTGAGTGTCTCAGGATCGACAGCGTAGCCGCTCGTGGTCAGCCAGCGTCCGAGGTAGGCGAGGAAGAAGAGGAGGAAAAGCCCGCTCTCCAGCGGTAGTCGGCGACGCGCGAGGGTGAAGATGGACTCGTCCGCGATGTTGTTCATGAAGAAGAGGTGGGCGAGCACGCGGGATAAGAAGAAGATGGCTAAGCCGAGGCAGACGTTCCAGAGGTTCAGCACGGCTTCGAGTCCATGCCAGTCGTTCATCCACTGGGAGATGGTGGGGGCATTGATATTCCCCAGCTGCGCCTTGTTCACCGTGAACTCTGCGCCGAAGAAGAAGGTGCTTACCGCCGTGCCGATGAGTACAGGTCCGAGGATGCCATTCGCCATGAGGAAGGCGCGGTAGGTCGTCGCGCCTAGCACATTGTCCTTCTTATGCTGGAACTCGTAGGATATAGCCTGCACGACAAAGCAGAGGAGGATGAGGATCCACACCCAGTACGCGCCTCCGAAGCTTGTGGAGTAGAATAGGGGGAAGGAGGCGAAGAATGCCCCGCCGAAGGTGACGAGTGTCGTGAAGGTGAGTTCCCACTTGCGTCCTGTGGAGTTCACGAGCATGCGTCGCTGTGCTTCCGTGCGCCCTAGTGTCCAGATGAGGCTCTGCCCGCCCTGCACGAACATGAGGAAGACGAGTAGGGCTGCGAGGAGGGAGATGAGAAACCACCAGTAGTGCTGAAGGAGTGAATAATTTTCAAACATAAGAATGGAAAAAATGAGGGATGAGTAAGAGGGGAGAGGGGAGAGGGGAGAGGGCTTATGGCAGCTTCGGTCCATCCTTGATCGCCTTGAGCATGATGCGAATTTCTGCAAGCAGGAGAATGGTAAAGAGCACGAGGAAGATGTAGAATGTCGTCTGCACAGAGCTGACATCCAGCTTCGACACCGCAGCACTATTCGGTAGCAGATCCTGAATAGCCCATGGCTGTCGTCCCGCTTCCGCGACGATCCAGCCAGCCTGACTCGCGATGTAGGCGAGGGGGATGGACAGGATGCCTGCGCGTAGCAGCCAGGGCATGTCCACGATGCGCTTGCCCTTCATGAGGAGGAGCACCATGATGAGGATGAACAGGCAGCCGAAGGCGATCATGATGCGGAAGGAGTAGAAGAGGAGGGGGACGTTCGGCACGATCTCCTCGGGGGCTTTCAGGTAGCCGTAGCCGAAGTAGGGGAAGTTCTCCTCTAGCGTGGCGCGTGAGCTAGCCATTTTCTCCTCGTCTTTCGCTTTCTTCGCGGCTTGGAAGTCTCCGAGGGCGGCGATGGCTATCTTACCACGGCGCATTTTTTCTTCAGCGGAGAGCTCGGGCTCAGTCGCGCCTTGCTTCGTGTAGCCGCCTTCGATGAGGTCCTTGATACCGGGGACGAAGCCGTCAGTTGTGTGGGTAGCGAGTATAGAGAGAACGCAGGGGATTTCTAACTTGACGAGCCATCCGTCCTCACCGTCCTTTGCCCAGTCGGTGGAGGGCTTCATGATACCCGCGGCGACGAGACCTGCACTCTCTGTGCCTTCATAATAGCCTTCGATGGCGGCGAGCTTCATGGGCTGGCGGACGGCGACATTCACGGCGGAGCTGTGCCCGCTCATCATGACGATGGCGGAGCCTATGAGCCCGATGATGGCTGAGACCTTGATGCTCGCGAGGGCGAACTCGGTGTGACGCTTGCGCAGGAGATACCAGCAGGACACGCCGATGGCGAAGACTGCGCCTAAGATCCAGCAGGAGGAGACGGTGTGGGTGAACTTCGCAATGGCGACGGGCGAGAAGGCGACTTCGACGAAGCTCACCATTTCATTACGCGCCATCTCTGGGTTAAACTCCATGCCCACGGGGTACTGCATCCATGCGTTAGCAACGAGAATCCACCATGCGGAAGTCGATGCGCCGAAGAGCGTGAGCCATGTAGCGGCGAGGTGGAGTCGCTTGCTGATGCGATCCCAGCCGAAGAACATCAGCGGCATGAATGTCGCTTCGAGGAAGAAGGCGATGATGCCTTCTATCGCGAGCGGTGCACCGAATATGTCGCCGACGACCCAGCTGTAGTTACTCCAGTTTGTACCGAACTGGAACTCAAGAATGAGCCCTGTGGCGACACCCATGGCGAAGTTGATCACAAAGAGCTTCATCCAGAATCGTGTCGTGTTCTTCCAGAATTCCTTGCCGGTGCGGTAATAGATCGTTTGCATCACCGCCATGATGAGACCGAGTCCGAGGGTAAGGGGGACAAAGATCCAGTGGTACATGGCCGTCATCGCGAATTGCGCGCGTGACCAGTTGATAAGAGAGACATCGACGCCGTCCATATGTAAATAAATTTGAGAGTGTGTGTGCTTGTGGTTATTGCGAGCTGGATCGCTCGATGAGCTGCTCGCTCACATAGTTTTTCTTGTCCTGTTCACTGCCTTCTAGGAAACGAGGGAAGAAAAAGACGCGCAGAATCCCAAACATGATGATGAGTTTCACGATGACAATGAGCCATAGAGTTCTCCCCACCGTCATGGAGCGAAACCCATCGCGGTAGAACGCCATCATGCGTGATAGAGGTGATCTGAGCATGTATACAAACTAGCACTAATCGCGCGCTTATTCAAGTAATGTTGGGCGATTTTTAGAAAAACTTTAAAAAATTCTCTAGCTGATTCTCGTTGTGATGTTTGTTTTTAAAGCGTGTTATACATTAGAACTTCTTGAAAATAAGCTGAGCGTATAAAAAATCCCACGGCTGATCAAGCAGCCGTGGGAGGAAAGTAATCGCGTCATGCGACGTCTGAACAGGGGAGGCTCCTAGTAAAGCTTCTTCCAGTCGAGGGTCGCGAGTAGTTCGTCAAATCCGAGACCTGTTCCCGCTGGTGGTACGAAGTCGGGGGTGATGTCGAGTCCTAGCTCTTCGGAGAAGGGATTCGGGCGGTACACATGCTGCGTAACGAGTCCGCAGAGTGGTATGTCCTCCTGTGGCTTGTTCGTGTAGTAGAGGGCGGCGTTGTACGCAGCCCAGCACTGTCCGAGTGGGTGATCGAGGTAGGAGGTGAAGACGGGGAGTCCCTTGTTGCTGATATGGCGCGCAGGCTTAACAAGGCGCATCATGGGGGTGTTCGTGCAGCCAGGGATCTGTTCTTCAGTCTGGACGGGCATGTCGTAGCCCAGTGGGATGCCTGCATCCTGAAGTCGCTGCCATCCTGCGACGTCGTAGTAGCAGGGATCTTCGATGAAGTCGATACGTGCCTTCATTTCGGGGGCGAGCATGTCCCAGAGTTTCAGCGTTTCTTCCACGCTAAGTGTGCTGTTGAAATCGAGGCGCCATTTCCAGCTGGGTACGATGGCGGCGAAGTTCACGAGACGCGCGACGGTGACATCGAGGCGTGGTAGCACCTTGAGCTTACCGACGCGGAAGCCTTTTTGGTTCAGATTGTATACCTGAGAAGGGGTGGCGCTCACAGTGAGTGTTGCGTGGCTGCGGGGGACTTGGAGTCCGTCGAAGAGATTTACTTTCTTCGCACGTGCTTCAGCGTCGACTTCCATGCAGCGGAGGGCGCAGGCACCGAGGCGCAGGGGATTTCCTTCGCGTAGTGCGTCGAGTTCGTATTCTAGTGGGGCATCTCCCAGCTCTGTCCACGACTGTAAGCAGGCGAAGCCTCCATCATTGGAACGTAAGAGGACACCGTGACGAGGCTGCGCAGCTGCGCGCGCGCTCATCGCGCCGACTGGAAGGAGAGTATAGCTTGCATATTCCATATTATTCATTTCAGCATATTTTTAACGATGTGTCACGTTTATTCTGCCCCTTGTGAGGGAAGGGTATTGTTTTTGTGTTGAATATATATATGATAGTCAATACGAAAGGGGGTTTGTTGGAATTTCTATGTATGGCAAAGAGGAGATTCATCTATCATGAGCTTAGACTGCATTGTGAATAACTATCCTATGCTCTTCATACATAATGTTCCACAAGGAACACTTTTTTAAAACGCCATAACATTCGCGAATCTTTATATAGGCGGTGTGTATGAGACATTTTCCAGAGAAAAAAGCCTTGAAATATTAACTAACATGTGCGACAATCCCTGTAAATGTCCGATTTACCTAAAGCATACGAGCCGAAAAATGTAGAGCAGAAGTGGCAAAATATATGGATGCAAGCCAAGTGTTTCCAAGCCGATCCCGCATCCCCTAAAGATGCTTACAGCATCGTCATCCCTCCCCCGAATGTGACTGGGGTGCTTCATATGGGACACGTGCTCAATAATTCTATCCAAGATATCCTCGCTAGACGTGCACGTCAAGAGGGGAAGGAGGTACTCTGGCTTCCTGGTACAGACCACGCAGGTATTGCCACGCAAGCACGCGTGGAAAAGGAGCTAGCGAAGCTTGATCCTCCGCAGACTCGTCATAGCGTAGGGCGTGAGGCTTTCATTGACATGGTATGGGAGTGGAAGGAAAAGCATGGTGGTATCATCATCAAGCAGCTTCAGCAGCTGGGCTGCTCCTGCGACTGGGAGAGAGAGCGCTTCACTATGGATGAGGTCTTCGCACCACAGGTTCTTGAGACCTTCGTCGATCTCTTTAACAAGGGGAATATCTACCGAGGCTACCGTATGGTAAACTGGGATCCAGTCCTTCTGACCGCACTTTCTGACGAGGAGGTCATCATGACTCCTGCTACTGGGAAGTTCTACACTATTCGCTATAAGCTGGCAGACGGCAGCGGTGAGCTGCATGTCTCGACCACACGTCCTGAGACCATCATGGCTGACGTGGCGGTAGCTGTGCACCCAGAAGATCCTCGCTTCGCTCACCTTATTGGCAAGACTGTTCTGCGTCCGTTGAATGAAACTGAGATTCCTATCATCGCGGATGAGGGTGTCGAGATAGACTTCGGTACAGGTGCTCTGAAAATCACGCCTGCTCACGATAAGACTGACTTTGAAATCGGCACGAAAAATAATCTCGAGTTCATCTCCGTCATCGACGCGCATGGGTGCATCGACTGCCCCGACCTTCCAGAACTTCACGGTAAGGATCGCTTCGAAGCGCGCGCACTCGCCGCGAGCACGCTCGAAGAAAAAGGACTCCTCGTCAAGCAGGAGCACTATGAGAATAATATAGGTATGAGTGAGCGCTCTGGCGTCGCCGTTGAGCCACGTCTCAGCATGCAGTGGTTCTTGAAGTACCCCTGCGTGAAGGAAGCCAGCGAGGCTGTCGCGAATGGTGAGATTAATTTCCGTCCTGCACGCTGGGCGAAGACCTACGCCCACTGGATGAATGGTATCCAAGACTGGTGCATTAGCCGCCAGCTCTGGTGGGGGCATCGTATACCCGTCTGGTATAGAAAGGAAAAGGCGCAGCAGCTCCAAGAGGCGACTAAGCTTGATATGGAAGATGCTCTCGCAGGCGATCTCTACGTAGGCTCGACTCCTCCATCTGATCCTGAGAACTGGGTGCAGGATGAAGATGCGCTTGATACATGGTTCTCCAGCTGGATATGGCCTTATGCTACGATGGATAAGGCATGCTTGGCAAAGTTCTACCCCACATCCGATCTCGTCACAGGACCCGATATTCTCTTCTTCTGGGTCGCTCGTATGATCATGGCGAGTTACCACTTCATGGGTGAAAAGCCATTTAATGATGTCTTCTTTACCTCTATTGTGCGTGACTTACAAGGCCGCAAGATGAGTAAGTCACTCGGTAATAGCCCCGATCCACTCGACCTTATCGCTCAGTATGGTGCTGATGGTCTCCGCTACGGTCTCATGCGCATAGCACCCACAGGCTCAGACATCAAGTTCGATGAGAAGCAGATCGAAGAAGGTAAAAACTTCGCGAATAAGATTTACAATGCCGTGCGCTTCCGCATGATGCAGAGTGATCTCGATGCCTCAGTTACGCCAGAGTACTCAGCGGTGCACATTGACATCTTAGCGAAGCTGAAGTCTCTGCATGAACAGGTAGCGAGCGCGCTCGCGAAGTATGAGTTTAACACCTACACGCAGTCGCTCTATAATTTCTTCTGGAACGAGTACTGTGCTCTCTTCCTCGAGGCGGTGAAGAACGATCTGCGTACCGAGGAAGCTCTGGGACTCAAGAAGGCGACGCTGATGACGATGGACACGGTGCTGCTGCATTACCTTAGCCTCCTTTCCCCTATCATGCCACATCTGGCAGAAGAGCTGTGGGAGAGTCTTGGGTTTAACAAGGGGACAGATGGCAAGCCTCTGATGGTCACTCTTCTTCCTGATGCAGGCTCGCTGATGAGTGATTTCAGTGCTGAAGCTATCTCATCTGCGCAAGAGCTCGCATCTCTTATCTATGAGAGTGCGAATCGCGGGCGCAATCTGAAGGCTGAGTACAACCTCGCTACTAATAAGAATGTGCGCTTCATAATCAAGCCATCACAATCCGTGGATGAAGACACAGCTCAGCGTTTAGCTCTGCTCGCAGGTGCGAAGTCTGTAGAGATAGATAGTGAGTATCAAGCTGATAAGGGGACACCTACTAGTCTATGCTCCCTCGGTGAGCTCTTCATGCCGCTCGACGGCCTCGTCGATCTCGATGCGGAGCGCAAGCGTCTGACGAAGGAGCTTGATAAAATAGTTTCAGAGATCGCGAAGAGTGAAGCTAAGCTCAATAACCCTGGCTTCGCAGACCGAGCTCCCGCAGCGGTGGTCGATTTAGAGCGCGCGCGTCTTCTTGAATGGTCGCAGAAAAAAGAACAACTTACATCCATGCTAAACGCATTACAATAACACCATGTCTACTGTCTTCATCCAGCAGCTCCCGCCTGCAACGCAATCTGCGCTTCATGCGATAGGTATCAATAATGATGTGCAACTAGCCGAAATAGGTGGGACGCGTCTCATTAAGGATCTGAAAGATTACTTCGACTATTTCCCTAAGAAGGCGCAGCCAGACCTTCTTATGCTGGCTCCTCGACTTTGCGAGAAAGCTCAAGAGTTTCTTACCTTAAAGAGGATAGAATTCGTTTCTCCTCCCGATGCTGTTCAGGCTAGCGCGTCGGTGCCCTCAGGAACAGAGGTAGAAGACTGGGGGGAAGTGCAGGATTTTGAAACGGCAACGACAAAAAAACACACGCGCAATATCTATAAGCAGGGGCTAACGAATGCTATCCGCTACAGACGCTCCTTCACCTGCTACATCGGGGCTATCTGCACCTGTATCATCGTACCTATCATCCTCTCTGCTCTCCTCCTGCCTGTTTATATGCTCTTTGATAAGAGCATTACAGTGGAGATAGCAAAGGATTATCTCATTGCAGCAGTAATCCTCAGCACTCTCTATTATGTCTGTGGTGGTCTCTTCCGCTGTCAGGTCTGTCATATTAATATCTACAGCATGAGGAAGTTCCCCCGTCATCGCCACGCGCATCACCTGCCTCTGTTGAACACGTCTATTCCTACAGCGTTAACAGTCATGACGAAGTTGTGGTTCCGCTGCCCCGCGTGTGGAACTGCCCAAAAGCTCTTCCGCAAGAAGCATACAAGAGCTTCGAAATCCCCAAAAAGAAGGTCATGATCCCCAAGCTCGCACTCGCGTTACTTTTCAGTGCTCTACCACTGCACTCTGTGGAAGAGGGGGCTGACATCACCACGCACACGCAGTATTCTGCAAGCCTAGTAGCACTGCTAGGGAAGACACTGGTGAGCTTACAAGCTTGCCAAGATCCTGCGAGCACGCAGGCGCAGCTTCCTATACTCAAGCAATACCAGCAGGAGATGGATAGGCTGTCGCGCGTACTGGTGAAGCTCCCATCGCCCTCTGCTGTCGATTATGTACAAGCACATGATCAGCTCATCGAGTTTAATCGTACGTGGAGGCTTATTAGCGAGGAAATTCAGCGACTAGAGCGCGAAAAGCTCCTTTCAGACGAACTTATTGAGATTTTGAAGGTGCGCGTGTAAAAAAAGTTTTGTAGGGCTTTTCCTAGATCTGGTACAGAAAATTTTTATAAGCTACCAGATGAGAGTATGCGAAAGATTGCTCAATTTGGGCTGATTTTTTACTCTTGCAAAAGGTAAATTATTCTTTAATATTTTTACAGGAACAAGCCCCTCTAACTACGATGAAAAACGAAAAGAAACTTATAACCAACGCTCGCGACGCTAAAGAAGCACAGAAGCTCGCTGACTTTATCCTTTTTTCCCAGCGCAGCTGCATCCTTCGCCTGTCACCAGAACTGTCCAAGGAAAAGCTCTCCTATCCCCAGTTCTTCTTGCTGGCCTACCTTGCGGAAGGAGAGGGGCTCTCTATGACGAATATCGCCAAGATGATGGGGCACTCCACCGCAGCAGCGACAGGTATGGTCGATAAGCTTCAGGAGCTAGGCTACATCCATCGCAGCACAGCAGCAGCGGATAGAAGGAAGATTCTTGTCCATATCACCGATAGTGGTCGCAGCATCGTCGAAGAAATGCGCAGCAACCTCGTCGAAGACATCACCGACATGCTAAGCCAGTCCAACAGCGAGTCTGCCATGCCCAATTCTCGTACCGTTCTTGAGAAGCAGAGCAAGATCACGAAATCAGCACACTAATTTTTGCCATTCCGTATTTAATTTTACTATGAATAACTACAAACCCTCTTATCTCGACAGAATCAACGAACAGCCTGATATCATCGCACGTTTCATCACACGACAGTCTGACCTGCCTGTCAGCACTGATCGTAAGGTCATGCTCGATACCCTGCGTCCTCGACATAATCTGATTATTGAAGAGCAGGGTATCTGCACCTCTCTCCTGCGTACCGCAGAGCAGGTGCATGGTGATAGTGTAGCACTCGTCGGTGATATCGGCTGTTTCTTCCCAGTTGAGGGGGTGGATGCGCTAGTATGCTCACGCACGGCTGACTGCTGTCTTGGGATTTACGTCGCAGACTGTGCGGCTGTCTGGATCTATGACACACGAACAGGTGCGCGCGGTCTACTTCACTCTGGAAAGATAGGTACAGAACTTAATATTGTCAAGAAGACGCTCAAAGCGATGTACAAGTACGAAGGCACGAAGCCTGAAGACTGTATCGCTGTTATCTCCCCATGTATCCGACCACCTCACTACGAAGTAGACATAGCCACAGAGATCAAGGCGCAGTTAGCAGGTGCAGGCGTGAAGGGCGAGAACATCGTTGATAGTGGTATAGATACCGCGACGAATACGACGGATTACTACTCCTACCGCGTAGAAAAGGGGAATACGGGACGCATGCTTGCGCTGTTTGGTCGCCACCCTCACTAATATGCCAATACGAGAAGATACTTTCTAAGGTGCTTGTGAAATAAGTCCGAGAAGGATGATTAACTCGATAATGAGCGAAACAGCCCTCCAGCGTAAAAAAGAATTACGGCACACGATGATGACTCATCTGTGTGCCTCTTTCGCGTCTGAGGCTAGCCGAGACGCGCGCTCTGCGCTGCTTCGCCAGAGACTTGCTCCCATCTTATCGGGGCGGGATTCTCTGCATGTGGCTATCTATGCAGCGCAGCGTCACGAGCTGAATCTCCTGCCCTTGCTGCACGAGTATCCGCAGCATCGCTATGGATTCCCTCGCTGTGTACCGCGCACGCGTGAGATGGATTTTTATCTGGTTGAAAAGCCGGAGCAGCTCGACACGGGTGCCTATGGCATCCTAGAACCCGTGGAGTCATGCGCGCGCATTGCAGCGTCGCAACTCGACATGATCATCGTACCAGGAATAGCTTTTGGGAAAAATGGAGAGCGGTTAGGCCATGGGGGCGGTTACTATGATCGCTATTTAGAGCGTGCGTCACAGGCACGCGTATTCGCCCTTGCTTTTCGTGAACAATTTTGCGCTGGAATTCCGTTAGAAAATCACGATAGACGCATTGAGGATATCTTGTGGGAATACTGAGTTAGTTTTTTGTAACTTTAGAAATTATGATAACACGAAAATGCGACTTTTCTCTTGATGCTCCTGTTTTTTAATAAGAAGTTTGTCCTTTATTCTTGCCATGTGAGCAGGATAAGCATAGAATACAACGCATATGAATAACGTCGCCTTCACTCTTTCACGAGCATCATTAGCACTAGGGCTTATTGCGCCTGTCGTCGCAGATATTAATGCCCCTGAAAATTATCCAAAGGAATACAAACAATTTCTTCTTGATCTTGATGCGCATCTGAAGGAGAATGGTTACGATTTCAGTACCGCTGCGAATACAGTGTTTTTGGCGACGAAGGATGAGCTAGCCATGCCTCTCTGGATGAAGAAGGCTGCTGAAGAAGGTCATCCCGTCGCTATTTACTATCTTGCTAACGAGCGACGACTCGTCCTCTTCATGAGTAGCCCAGACAAGGCTGACGGGGATGAGGCAGCTGCTATTTATAAAATGTATGAGCAGTCCGCGAAGAAGGGCTTCGTACCCGCTATTATCCATCAAGCAGGCGGACTCATTAATGGCATCGGCGTAGAAAAGAATAAGGAAGAGGCTATACGATTACTCGCAGACGCTAGCCGCGAAGGTAACAAGCATGCTCGTCTACGCTGGCTTCAACTCACAGAACGCTTCGTGAGCGAAGAGGATATAGGTCGTAAGGAGGTAGCTTTCGAAATCGACCGAGGGAATGATTTTATTATACTTGAAGCCGCTCGTCTGACAAAAGATCCGAAGAAGAGGGTCGAGTATCTGCGCAAGGCCGCGGAGCTCAATAATGGTAACGCTTATTCGGAGCTATCACGCATTATCTCTTCGACAGATCCTGCAGGCAGTTTTAGCCTTGCAATCAAGGGTGCTCAGGCTTTTAACGCGGAATGCATGGCAACCATAGGCTACCGCATGATAGATCCCAATTATCAGCAAAAGATCGCGAAGGACGCCGATCTCCCTTATGATCCAGCGAAGGGGATGTATCTGCTCAAGGTTGCCTCTATGCTGCATGCGCCTTATGCACACACGCTGCTGGGTAAGATATACCAAGCGGGACTTTTCGGCGTGGCTAGAAATGAATCGCGCGCCTTCCGTCACTTTGAGCATGCGACACTGCGTCGCGATAGGCAGGGGCAGCTATCTTATGCCTACTGCCTGCTTAAGGGACTGGGCACGACTGCTCAGCCTAAAATAGCGATGCGTCATCTCCTGTATCTTGCTCGCCAAAATGTAGCCCCCGCTATAGCGCTTATCGCCTACTGTCATTTTAAGGGCTTGGGAGTAGAAAAAGATCCTAAAGAGGCGGCTCAAGTACTCGAAGACCTCGCTCTCACATACCCTATAGCCTACATCTATCTCGCGGATCTGAAAGCGCGCGAGAAGGACGAAACGAAGCGTGATGAGTCCGCCGCAGAGCACTATCTTCGCCTTGCGGGCTTAGCCATGTCAGCGACGGAAGTTGAGCGCATTTACAAGTTGATTAAGGATCAAAAAGATTGGGTGTTTGATCTATAAAGATTTTAAACACAATATAATAATCTAAAAAAACAACTAGGCACCTCAGTGATGATGGTGCCTATGCTTGTCAAAGGGGTAGAACTGTGCTACAGTGGGCGCTGTTCAAGTAGACACATGGAAAAAGGGCGAAAACGGCAGTATGAGATATGGGAATTTCCTGAGGTATTATCTGGGATACTCATTCTTTTCTCTATTCTGTGGGAGCTCGGTTTCATGCGGACGGCTGTTCTGCCAGCTGAGCAGTTTTCTTTCTTGCTTTCTACGCACATGCTTGTGAGCTGGCTGGTGTGGTTTAATACACTCGTCGTGCTCATTCATGCCATTATTTATCTCAAGCGCAAGCGCAAGACTAAGCACCCCGTACCCATCTTCATACTCTGGCAGCTCTTCGTGGGCATACTCGCCTCGATATGCTTCGCCCTCTGTGTACACTACCTCACGAGTCATGAGCTGACGGCAGCCTTCTACTGGTGTAGTGTTTTGCTCAGCCTGATGATAGGAGTCTTTTCCATCATTAATATCATCAGCTGGATAGCTCAGTGGCGCGCCGAGAAGATTAAGTCTAGCTCCCCGAAGTGGTCACCAGCTTTAATCTTCTTTACGAGTATGCTGGCGTTCATACTCATTAGCACGCTTCTCTTGCTGACACCGGGAGCGACACATAAGCCCATCGGTATCATCGATGCCTTCTTCATGTGCTCCAGTGCCACGGCTATCACAGGTCTCAGTACGCTGAACATAGAAGAGGTGTTCACCCCCTTCGGTAAAGGGGTGATACTCATGAATATTCAGATAGGCGCGCTCGGAGTGATGACCTTCTCCTACTTCGTGATGATCATGATAGGGAAGCGTCTCGCTATTAAAGAAAAAGCAACCTTCTCGGGCATCTTAGATCAGCAGGGCGTGAGCGTCGTCCCCGCACTCTTAAAAATAGTCATTTCTGTGACCGTGCTCGTCGAAGTCATGGGGGCGATTGCGCTGTATTTTGCGTGGAAGGATATTCCAGAAATGCAGCAGTACAATGTATTCGCCACAGCCATCTTCCACTCCATCTCCTCATTCTGTAATGCGGGGATCTCCACCTTCGCAGCGAACATGGATGCCCCCTTCCTGCAGGAAGTGCGCGCAGGGCAGTTCGTCATGATGATCATCATGTTCGCAGGCACTGTGGGCTTCGGTGTGTACTTAGAAAG
>CAYJNX010000015.1:0-23879 GCA_964371525.1 uncultured Akkermansia sp.
TGCCCTTATGTACGCGATATGTATCATTTATATTTTTTAAAAAAATTAGATTGTTTTTATTTCAGTCTTGACAATATAGTGCGTTTTTGTAAAATCGTCGCGGAGGCTGATACGAATCAGCATAACATTATGCCCTTAATGAAGTGATTTATCAAGGGTATAGCGTCTCGAATCCACTCTCTATATCGAATTCTCATGAAAACCACTCTGTTTTTAGTTAGTTTTTTTGCGTGCATTCCTCTAGGTCAAGTAAGTGCGCTAGAACTAATGCCCATCCCCTCTGATCTCCCTAACGCTCGCGCGATTGATCTTTATTATGAAGTGCATGGTAGGGTAGTAATTACAGAAGAGGCGGCAGCTGGTATGGTGTTTGACGAAACACACATCGACCAAGACGAAGTCGTCCATATCCAAGGCTTTGATGTTGTGCGTGAAGACGGTTCAGTCGAAGAGTCAGCATTGGACGGCACGGGTACTAATCGTGGATTCATCGTTCTCTACCCAGAGCCCGGAACCCACAATGTAACTATCAGCCTTGAAGGCATCAAGCACTTCCAGAACTTCTATGCCGAAGGAACCCATGTCGCGGGTGGAGCGCTAGGTCTCTACAATGGCGGAGATATTAACTTCAACGGTCTGCAGAACGTTGTCACCTTCAAGAATAATATTATCAAAGCCACGAGCGGTCATGCATCGGGTGGTGCTATCTTTGTCACAGGTGGTGGTGATATCTCCGACCTTCGAGCTGACTTTATCGGGAATGAAGCACGTGTTAATCCCGATTCCGTAAAAGCTTATGCCCGCGGTGGTGCTATCTTTGTCGGTAAGTTAGACGCCTCTATTGAAGGCTACCCGGTCTCTAGTGAGACCAGCTACGTAGGTAATCTCTATGGTAACTTCACGGATAATAAAGCATCCTTTGGCGGTGCTATCTACTTAGGTCAGTATGGCGATATCGGCTCCATTCACGGTAACTTCATTGGGAATGTAGCCGAGGGCTCTGTGCAACCTGGTGGTACGACTGGTGGTGCGCAGGGTGGTGCTATCCGCGCATGGCGGGGGACGACTGATGCCATCTACGGTAACTTTATCGGAAACATCGCACGCTCTACTGATGGTGATGCTGGCGGTGGTGCTATATCCTTTGATGGGACACAGGTTGAGGGTGGTTTCCATGGAAACTTCGAAGATAATGTCGCGTTCTCCGCAAACGCAGAAGCACATGGTGGTGCATTCGTGCTTAAGAATCAGTCTGGCAATGCTGAAATCGTCTTTACGGACGCGAGCTTTAAAAACAACGTTGCTGCGACAGGTGAACTTGCAGGTGGTAAAGCTCTCGGTGGTGCTTTCTACATCGAAGACTCCAGTGATGTGACATTCCGTGCCGTCGATGAGAACGTAGAGTTTACAGGAAATCGCCTTATTTACGGTGCTGAATGGAAGGATAATAACGTGTCTGAAGGCGAAGGCTCTATACGACAGTATAATTCTATTTACGCCATTGATTCCGTCGTGACACTTGAGACTCAAAACGACTCTACCATCACGATCAATGACAGTATCGGCTGCCAGGGAGAATCTAACCTCGTGGTAGACGCGCACGGTAGCGAGCGTTATGATGTGATGATTAATGACAATGTGGCGACCCCTCTATTCACCATCGAGAACGGTGGCGTTAAGCTGGGTGAGTACACACATGAGGACGGCACCAGAACCTTCGGTGGCTTTACACCTAACATCCTTTCAGGTGAAGAGTCTCATATCGTCATTAAGGAAAATGGTATACTCAACTCGAAGGCCGACTACCTAGACCAAGTGAATACCATTATGCTGGACGGTAAGCTGGAGCTCACCGCTAATACAGGTGAAAGCAGTGGTAGGCTCGTCGCTAGTGTCAATGAAGTAGGTAAAAACACAGGTGAGCTTATCATTCTGGCGGATACCACGATAGCGGCGAATAATCACGTCTATGCCCATGAGCTCTCAGTTGACCACCTCCTCCAGATCGAGGAAAACACGACCGTGGATATTAACCACCTTACCTTCCACGCCGCTGACATGGCGGAGATTAACGGCTCGCCAGAAAGCGCTGGTCACCACATTGTTATGAGTAGCTCCTCTACGCTTGATTTCGACGTGATCGATCTGAATGTAGATAAGCTGGAGGTAGGAGACTACTATGACCTTATCGTCAGCGATGGCATGGGAGATATTACGCTTAATTGGGACTTCGAAATAAACGTGTTTACTTATAGTGTTTATGGTACTCTAGTAGAACTTGACTCTGTATACTATGACATCGTCACGCTGCCTGATGGAGGCTTACGCGTCACAATTACAGAAGACACGATTCCTCTTCCAGAGCCCTCGACCGCGACACTTAGTCTGATGGCTCTAGCAGGACTCATGGCACGTCGTCGCCGCAAGCAGAGCTAAGCACAAGGAAATAACTTAGGAAGCATTTTACAAGCCCTAGTAACTCAAAAGAGATGCTAGGGCTTGTTGATATGGCTAATACGAGTCCTAGTGTAGAAGGGGGGAATCATGAAGCGATTCTGTATACTATAAATAATGCTTTGACCGCTTGAGAGAGATGAAGTGGAGTTTTCGAAATTAATTGCATTTTAAGCTTGACATTATATGTTTTTTCGATAAAATGAGCGCGTCCAGCTACCAAATTAAACATCTATGTGATATAAAACTTCACTTATGGTGGATAGCTATACAAATCTACCCTCTAAATCGCAATACATGAAAACAACCCTATTTTTGATTAGCATTATCTCTACTATTCCTCTAGGAAAAGTAAATGCATTTGAATTGATGCCCATCCCCTCTGATCTCGCTGGCTCACGCGCGGTCGATCTCTACTATGAAGTTCACGGTAGAGTAGAAATTACAGAAGAGGCCGCCGCTGGAATGGTCTTTGACGAAACGCACCTAGACCAAGATGAAATCGTCCATATCCAAGGCTTTGATGTCGTGCGTGAAGATGGAAGTATCGAAGAATCTGCACTCGATGGCATGGGAGCTAACCGTGGTTTTATTGTCCTATACCCGACGCCCGGAACTCACAATGTGTCGATCAGCCTTGAAGGCATCGACCACTTCCAGAACTTCTATGCCGAAGGTTACCACGTTGCAGGTGGTGCGATAGGTCTCTACAATGGTGGCGATATTAACTTTAATGGCTTACAAAACGTCGTTACTTTCACGAATAACATCGTCGAAGCCACGAGTGGACACGCATCAGGCGGTGCTATCTTCGTTACAGGTGGTGGAGATATATCCAGCTTGAGAGCTGACTTCATCGGAAATGAAGCACGCGTGAACCCAGAAGACTCAGGTCAGGCTTATGCTCGCGGTGGCGCGATTTTCGTAGGGAAGTTTGACGCCCCTATTGATGGTTATCCTGTCTCTGATGATACCTGTTACGTGGGTAACCTCTACGGTAACTTCACCAGCAACAAGGCTGCGTTCGGAGGTGCTATTTACCTAGGTGAGTTTGGCGATATCGGAGCTATCCACGGTAATTTCATCGGTAATATAGCCGAGGGCTCGGAACAACCTGGTGGCACGACTGGTGGCGCGCAAGGTGGTGCTATCCGTGCTTGGAAGGGGACGACTGATGCGATCTATGGTAACTTTATAGACAATGTCGCCTACTCGAAAGATGGTGCTGCTGGCGGTGGTGCTATATCCTTCGATGGTACACAGGTAGAGGGTGGCTTCCATGGTAGCTTCGAAGATAACATCGCCTTCTCTGCTAACGCAGAAGCGCATGGTGGTGCATTCGCGCTTAAAAACCAGACAGGTGATGCTGAAATTATCTTTACAGACGCTAGTTTTAAAAACAACATTGCAGGGACGGGTGCTCTTACCCCTGGTCAAGCACTCGGTGGAGCTTTCTTCATCGAAGACTCTAACGACGTGACATTCCGAGCCGTTAATGAAGACGTAGAGTTTACTGGGAATCACCTTATATACGGTGCTAACTGGGACAGTGAAAACAGCAAGTGGATCACTGATGACAACACGGTCAAGCAGTACAATGCCATCTACGCCATCGACTCCGTTATCACTCTTGAAACGCAGAACGACTCTACGATCACGATCAATGACAGTATAGGCTGTCAGGGTGAATCGAACCTCGTAGTAGATGCTCACGGTAGCGAGCGTTACGACGTGATGATTAACGATAATGTGGCGACCCCTCTATTCACCATCGAGAACGGTGGCGTTATGCTAGGTGAGTACACACACGAGGATGGCACCCGCACCTTCGGTGGCTTTACACCTAACACTCTCACTGGCGAAGAATCTCATATCGTCATTAAAGAAAACGGTATCCTCAACTCAAAGGCCGACTACCTAGACCAAGTGGATACCATTATGCTGGACGGTAAACTGGAACTCACGGCGAATACAGGGGGAAGCAGCGGTAGGCTTGTAGCGAGCGTGAACGAAGCAGGTAAAAACACAGGTGAGATTATCATTCTGGCGGATACCACAATAGCTGCGAACAATCACGTGTACGCTCACGAACTCTCCGTTGACCATCTCCTCCAGATCGAGGCAGACACGACAGTGGATATTAACCACCTTACCTTCCACGCGGCGGATATGGCCGAAATCAATGGTTCAGCTGAGAGTGCTGGTCATCATATCGTCATGAACAGCAGCTCTACACTTGAGTTTGATGTGATTGATCTGAATGTTGATAGCCTCGCCTTAGGTGACTACTATGACCTGATCGTCAGCGACGGCATGGGTGATATCACACTTGATTGGGACTTTGAGATAAACGTCTTCACGTACAGCGTGTATGGCACTCTGGTAGAACTTGATTCTAAGTACTATGACATCCTCATGCTACCCGATGGAGGCTTACGCGTCACAATCATAGAAGACACGATCCCACTTCCCGAGCCCTCTACTGCTACTCTTAGCCTCATAGCTCTAGCTGGACTCATGGCGCGCCGCCGCCGCAAGAGCAACTAAGCCTAAGCTCTATCTTAAATAACATTTTCAAGCCCTAGCATCTCTTCTGAGTTGCTAGGGCTTTTTCTGATTAGCTGCTGATTACTCCTCCGTTTAGCAGAAGTGAAAAGAGAGTATGTGTTTAATTTATTGTTAGTAAATATAAATATATTAATTTATTTGTAAATTAGTATTGACATTATATTGCAAGTATACTATAGATATAGTATCTAATTATCAGCAGTGTGTTTATGTGATGCAGTGTATCACATAAGCCGATTCGTATTATCAATCTATAGCCTATTTTGCATCCCATGAAAATGAACCTCTTTTTACTTAGTTTTTTTACTACTATTCCTCTAGGAAAAGTGTATGCACTAGACTTAATGCCCATCCCTACAGATCTGCCTAATGCTCGTGTTATTGATCTCTACTATGAAGTTCATGGTAGGGTAGAGATCTCCGCTGAGGAATCAGCCCTTATGGTCTTCGACGAGACACACCTAGACGATTACGAAATCGTCCATATTCAAGGTCACGACATCGTGCATGGTGACGGCACTATTGAAGAATCGGCATTGGACGGCATGGGGGCGAATCGAGGCTTCAGTGTCCAATACCCGACACCCGGAACACATCATGTGTCCATCAGTCTCGAAGGAATCGACCACTTCCAGAACTTTTATGCCGAAGATCACCATGTTACAGGTGGTGCAATAGGACTCTACAACGGTGGTGATATCAACTTCAACGGCTTACAGAACGTCGTCACCTTCACGAATAATATCGTTAAAGCTACGTCTGGGCATGCATCAGGCGGTGCTATCTTCGTTACAGGTGGTGGAGATGTATCCAGCTTGAGAGCTGACTTTATCGGAAATGAAGCACGCGTGAACTCAGAAGACTCAGGTAAGGCTTATGCTCGCGGTGGTGCGATTTTCGTAGGAAAATTTGACGCACTTATTGATGGTTATCCTGTCTCTGATGATACCTGTTCCGTCGGTAATCTCTATGGTAACTTCACGGCTAACAAGGCTGCGTTCGGTGGTGCTATTTACCTAGGTCAGTATGGTGATATCGGAGCTATACACGGTAATTTCATCGGCAATATAGCCGAGGGCTCTAAACAGCCAGGTGGCACGACTGGTGGTGCTCAGGGTGGGGCTATCAGAGCGTGGAAGGGGACGACTGATGCCATCTATGGTAACTTCATAGGGAATGTCGCCCACTCGACAGATGGGGCTGCAGGCGGTGGTGCTATATCCTTCGACGGGACTGAGGTAAACGGCGGTTTTCATGGTCTGTTTGAAGGTAATGTCGCTTTTTCCACAAACGATGAAGCGCATGGTGGAGCATTCTTGCTGAAGAACCAAACGGGCGATGCAGAGATCATCTTTACTGACGCTAGTTTTAAAAGCAACATTGCAGGGACGGGCGAGTTCGTACCAGGTCAAGCACTCGGTGGAGCTTTCTTCATCGAAGACTCCAATGATGTGAGATTCCAAGCCGTGAATGAAGACGTAGAGTTTACTGGGAATCATCTTATCTACGGTGCAGTCTGGGACAGTGATAGTAGCAAGTGGATCGTAGGCGATGACACGGTTAAGCAGTACAATGCCATCTACGCCATTGACTCGGTCATCACTCTGGAAACACAGAATGACTCGACGATCACCATCAATGACAGTATCGGCTGTCAGGGAGAATCTAACCTCGTGGTAGATGCTCACGGCAGCGAGCGCTATGACGTGATGATTAACGATAATGTGACGACCCCATTATTCACCATCGAGAACGGTGGCGTGATGCTAGGTGAGTACACGCATGAAGACGGCACGAGAACCTTCGGTGGCTTTACACCTAACATCCTATCTGGAGAAGAATCTCATATCGTTATTAAAGAGAATGGTATCCTCAACTCGAAGGCAGACTACCTAGACGAAGTGGATACGATCATGCTCGATGGTAAGCTGGAACTCACAGCAAACACGGGAGAAAGCAGTGGTAGGCTTGTAGCGAGTGTGAACGCAGTAGGTAAAAACACAGGTGAGCTTATCATTCTGGCGGATACCACGATAGCGGCGAACAATCATGTCTACGCCCACGAGCTCTCAGTTGACCACCTCCTCCAGATTGAGGAGAACACGACAGTGGATATTAACCACCTCACCTTCCACGCTGAGAACATGGCAGAAATTAATGGCTCAGCAGAGAGCGCGGGGCATCATATCGTCATGAATAGCAGCTCGACGCTTGAGTTTGATGTCATTGACTTGAATGTGGATAAGCTAGCCTTAGGCGACTACTATGACCTGATCGTCAGCGATGGCATGGGGGATATTACACTTGATTGGGACTTTGAGATAAACGTGTTCACTTATAGTGTTTTTGGCACTCTAGTAGAGCTAGATTCTGTATACTATGACATCGTGAGACTAGAGGATGGAGGCTTACGTGTCACGATCACAGAAGACACGATTCCTCTTCCCGAGCCCTCTACCGCTACTCTTAGCCTGATGGCTCTAGCAGGACTCATGGCACGTCGCCGTCGCAAGCGCGACTAAGCCGACGGAATATAGATGGCAATATCTTACAGCAAACCCTAGCATCTCTTCTGAGTTGCTAGGGCTTGTCTGCGCGGGAGTATGAGTCTGGACTCCCCACATTTAGGTGTCGCTTCTAGTTATTCTTCATGCTCTAAGCGTGTGGCACCACTGAAGACGAGTTCGCGTCCCTTTGCGGCGGCTCTCTTCGAGAGGTAAATGCCGAGGAGGATACTGAATAGCATGAGTACCAAGCCTGCCCATTTTGCTTCTATGAGCAGGGCGATGCTCTGGCAGAAGCTTGTCGCGACGCATGCCATCAGTGCCGCTGACGCGTACTTGTACAGGTGCATCCATCCTTCGAATAATGCTATCTGGCGTGTGCCAAATCGTATTCCCCACAGCATGATCATGAAGAAGAACCAGTAGCACAGGAATGAAACGACAATCAGCGCGATGACTCCCGATGAGTTCAAGCTGAGCTCATCCTCTAGATAGCTGTGTACATCCACGGCTTCGGGATGGAGGTCGAAGTAATCCATCTGCGACGCTCTTTTCGCGGGGCTCAGTGTGCTGCCTTCTTGCTCGGCGATGATGGTCGCTTCGTGCTTATTCTGGGTAACACTCCATTTCAGTCGAAGATCACCGATCTGTGCTTCGTAGGAGCTGCGTTCATCCGCTGAGAATCCCTGCTTGCGCATGTAGAGTGCATTATCGACTAAGATGCCGCGTTCGAGAATATCCGCGGGCCATGGGTGCGTGCTCATATTGAGCACGCGGGTGGGGAGCTTCGCCCACTTCTCCGAGGCGATGATGGCGGGCGCGATGTCGTAGGCACCCAGCGTCGCTTTCTGCGGCAGGCTGATATGTGTCTTGTAGAAGAGCTCGCTTCCCTCGTTTACATTCTTCCTTTGTTCTTCGCGGCTGAGATGCGACGCGCCTTCGAAGGGGTAGGTCGCGACGGGAGCGTCTACCCAGTCATTGGCGAAGTAGACATCGGTGCTCGTGTCGGTGACATTCCCCAGCCCATCCCTCTCTAGCTTTCCGTCGTAGCCGTCCATGAATTTCACGCGCTGGTAGATCTTCACCTCGCGTACGAGTCGCAGGGCGGGGACACTGATGCCAAAAGTGTCATCACGGAGAATATCGCTGGTGTCTAACTCGCCTGATACACCTACTAGCTTGCCTTGATTAGAAGGGGCGACGATCGTATTAGTCTCGGGGACGATGACTGCAGCCGTGACGGCGTTGAGCTTGTCTTTTTCCTTCGACATGTCTATCCCTGCGCTTATAAAGGCGTAGATGAAAAAGAGCATGCCGCAGAGGGCTAGCGTAACAATGCCCTTCGCGAGGCAAGAGCCACTGTTCTTCTGATGTGGGAGATTATCATTCATAGTTATCTTTGTCTTTGTTTAGGTGGGTAGGCATTCGCATCTTTCATGGTGAAGGCATGCGTGACGACTTCTGTCTTCAGTCGCTCGTCTTCCTGCTGTAGCTTCGTGACCACACAGCGAGTGCTGCTTAGATGATCATGCTTCACGCCGCTCTTGTGGTAATCCCTGTAGGTGCTGATGAATATCCATGGAGCGAGTATCATCGCCACGGCGGCTATCTCGAAGTGCATGTAGTAGGCTAAGAGCCCTGGTATGATGATGAAGAGGGAGCAGATGAAGAGGAGCTTCAGATAATGGAGAGGTACTGTGCCGACCGTCTCGCCTGTGCGCGCGTTCATCGCCGTGTAGTAGGTCTTCCCCCATGGCCATGACTTGTAGGTATAGAGCCAGACTGGGAGGTAGATGGAGACCCACTTCTCCCCTATGACTTCTTGCTTATGCGACTGCCAGCGTACCCCTCTATCATACTGGGGGATCATGTTTAGGGATTCTTTAAAGCCTATGTCGTAGAGCTGCTTGAAGACATTCTGCGTCAGGCCTTCGACATTCATATCGCGCTTCTCGGAGCGTACGCCTTTCAGCAGGGTGGGATTCCACTTCACGGCGCGCTTCGTGTCGAAGGGGAGCACGGCGTTGATGACATGGCTCGTGCCTTTCTGCGCGAGGCGGTCGCGCTTGGACTCTATGGGGAGGTCATCTAGCTCAAGATGGAAGTCGCGCTTGAGCCTGTAGACGGCGATCTCGCGCTTATGTGCCTGCGGATTTTCTGAGCTGATTTTTCTGATGGTGCTTTCGCCCTTCCCTTCCAGCACGCTGTGCGCGTGGATGTCGACGAGCATGTAGGGCATGTAGACGGCAAAGATGTTTTCCGAGTTGAACTGCTTCTTGAAGCGTGGGTGGGCGAAGTACTTGTACTGCGCCATATAGGTCTCCAGACTTGAGCGCGCCTTTTGCTTATTGTGCTGGAAGGGCAGCACGAGATCGGGCACTGCACCATTCGGGATGACATTTCGAATGGAGAGGTAGTTACGACACCAGTGGCAGCGTGCTTCGAGGCTTTCGCTGCTGTTAATGACTACTTCCGCGCCGCAGCTCTCGCACTTGATCGTGACGATATCCTCAGCATTGCTGTCTATGTCCTGAGCTCCTCTGCTGACGCTGACTCCCTTAAGATTCTCTATATCGGCACTGTCGTCGTCGACTCCGTGGAGGGAGGACTTGAAGTCGAACTGCGTCTGGCAAAAGTTACAGCGCAGGTCACTGGACTCGTCCGCGCGCGATATGTCCGTAGCTCCGCACTTCGGGCATTTTACCTGTCCGTTCTTGATGCCCTCCAAGAGATCAAATGTTTTAAATTTAACGCTGTCTTTCATCACGCAGAATACGTTCTTAGTTTTTAAATATCACAATAAAATACATAATTCAAGCCCATTCTAACAGTGGAAAACTAACAATTCGTATGACATGGCGATCACTTGCTCCGTCTTCGCAAGGGTGGTATGATGCGTATTGTTATGATAATTCATCTACTATCCATCGCTGCGTTAGTTTTGTTCGCTGCTCCTGAGCAAGAAATTAGGGTG
This sequence comes from uncultured Akkermansia sp., assembly GCA_964371525.1. GTDB lineage: Bacteria > Verrucomicrobiota > Verrucomicrobiia > Verrucomicrobiales > Akkermansiaceae > Akkermansia. The sequence continues at coordinate 10,501 of CAYJNX010000015.1, forward strand.
AAGAAAGAGGGAGGGGGCGCGCCTCTAACTGAAGAAGGAATCAACACCTACTATGTCTTTAAATTAGAGGAAGCAGGTAAGATGCAATACGCGCTCAGCGTCATCACTGTCCACCCGATGATGAGCTACGTACCACTGGTTTCGAGAGTTTCATGCAGCACCTATACTCAGCTCGACGATCTTCTCAAGGATCTAGACGCGCGTTCCCTCGTCAACGCGGGACAACAGGAGGCACTCTCCTTCGTTCAGTTCGGCAAGGCCTGCGCATCCGCTTGTGATACGAGCATAGATAAGGCTGCTATACGGGATCTATCACAAGTGGAAATGTTTAGCATTAAAACGAGATTTCCAGAATTCCGCGAGCAAACCCAAGTAAATCTCGAGTAAATCTGCTACTCCTTCCTTGACAGAGGGTATGCGTATGCATTATGATTATCTCAATAAATCAGCCATTCATCTCAGGCTAGACCAGAGATAAAGCATCCGCTCGTACTCCTATGCCGATTCGCATCAAAATCCCCGACACGCTCCAGAAAGGATCTGAGCGCAATAAAAAAATACGACTTATCATCGCGAGTGCCTTCTCGCTCGTGTGCGTCATAGTCGCGGCGGCGATATTGCTTTACTTCCAGATCGTTATCTATAAGACAGAACCATCCTTTACCTCTTATACTCCACCAGAGGAACAAGTGCAGGAAAAGCCTATTGAAAAGCCAGTCGAGAGTTCGAAGGTCTCCACCTCCAGCTTCACGCCTGTCGTCGATATAGAAATCATTCAATCCCCCATTTCTTCCCCAGACTTTAACATCAGCTCGGGTGTCGGCTCAGGAGGCCTAGGCGGGGGCACGGGAGATGGCATAGGTGGAGGCAGTGGCGAAGGCGAGCCTGGTATGGGCTCGAATAAACCTGCTAGGTCGGCCTTCGTCGGTCAATTATGGGACTTTAAAAAGACTCGCGATAACAGAGACTCTAAGTACAGCGGTGCTGCGAATAGTGCGTTCGACCGCGAGGTTCTCAGCATCCTGAGTCGCTTCTACAACGGAAGCTGGCGGACAGGCATGTTCTCCCCCTATAGGCGACTGCCCTCACGCTTGTTCACGACGGCCTTCTACATGCCCAATTGCCCTGAAACAGAGGCCATGCACGCCTATGACCCTGAAGGTCGCTACAAGCTCCAATCGGGACGCTGGGTCGCCATCTATACTGCCCGCGTGCAAGCACCCGTCAGCGGGCGTTTTCGCTTCGTCGGCATAGCAGACTCCGTCATGGCGGTGCGCTTCGATGGTAAGAATGTACTAGAATGCGGTCTGCATACCATCTCAGATGGGAAATACTTCGGCTATCAAGACAGCACGAGACGCGAACAGGTTGATATGCTACAGTACGACTCGACGAGAGCGTGGAATGAGGACTTCGAAGGGAATTACAAGAATGCCTTCATGCGCGGTGAAGAGTTCACCGTCGAGCAGGGAAAATGGTATGATATGGAGGTGCTCATTTCTGAAATAGGGGGGATGCAGTTCGGCTTTTGCCTCCTCTTAGATGATATGGATGATGGCGATATACTCTCCACAGAAGGCGAGAATCCGCAGCCTATCTACCAGCTATTCCGCACGGTGCTCATCGATCCCACGGCAAAGGCGAGCTATGCTAATATGAAGACGACTGAAGGCTTCCCCGAAGACTCTCGTGTCGATCCCCCCTATGATCCCGACAGCCTTGTCTGGCCAGCGGTGAATCCACAGAGCGAGCAGATAGAAGAGAGCGACCAGAGCGCCTTCGGCGACGGATTCGGCGAGATAGGGGCATTTTAAGAAGCGTCGTCATCTCCAGCTATCCATTCATAGATGGTGCCTCCGACCATGAGGATGCTGCCTCCTGTGCTCGTGACGAGGGTCGCGGCTACTGATATCGGGATGTCGAGGACGATGAAGCTGCCTAGTGATAGCGTCTGTACTGCGAGGTTCCCACTGCTGTAATAGTTCTCAGGCCATGGGGTGTAGATCCCCTGAAGCTTCTCTTGTAGCTGTGGGACATGGATGCGACGGAGTACTGTGTACTCAGACGGTATGGGACGATCCGCAGGAAAGCTAACTTCCCAGCTCGACCAATTCTGCGGCTTGGTAGTGTTCTGACGTTTGATTCCTAGCTTTTTTAGTACTTTCTCATCCCTATAAGCAAGTATAGGGTTATTAGCTCCTGAGTTGTACAGGGTACAGTACAAGGTCTTCGCAGGGAGCTCTTGCTGATCGCATTCACCGATATCCCAGTCTCTTGCGAAGAACTCATGTACTGTGATCCAAGCCTTTGTTTGGCTCTTCACACTCATACGCAGGGGAACCATGTAGGTGATAGAGCTGTCCTTGTGCTGTATCTCGAGGACTTCATCCTTGATGCTTTCCCAGCTGCTAATGCTGTAGAAGGCACTCTCGGATTCACCGCCTCGGAGGGCTGATTCGACGCGCTCCGCGCTGTTGAACTCGACGAAGAAAGGGCGACAGGAAGGGAGGAGTAGAGAGAGTAGGGGAAGCAGGAGAATCACTAGTCGTCTGCTGCGTAGTAGGCTGGGATTTAACATAGATGTTTATTATTAGTGGAAGAGTATCTGAGGGGTGACTTTCTCTGTTTTCTTCGAGCCCATGTGCTGGAATGTGACTTCTCCGCTATCCCAGCTTGTCGGCCATCCGCCTAGGATGTGACCGAGATAAACGATCTTGATACGATGCAGCCCCTTAGCGAGTGCTATCGTGCCACTCTGGCGGGAGAATCGCTTCACCTCACCATCATTGTCCACGATGAGTTGCCCGTCGATGTAGAGCTGATTATTATTCGTGCGAAAGAGATACACTCCGTCTTCGGGGATGGCGAGGTAGCCTTCTGCGATGGCCGATGCCTTCTCGCCGAGGGCGGGGAGCTCGCGTGTCTCTGTCATGATGCGCTTTTCGGGCTGCTCCTTCGAAGCTTCAAGCTGCTGCATGTTCAGGTAATAGCCCTTTGTCGTGGTCATGCGTAGCCCAGCCTTTGTGTTCGCTGGCGTGCTGGCGGGTATGTAGTCCTGTTTATGGATATCTATGCAGCGTACAGGGCTCATCTTCCCCGAGTTCAGGACAGAGCGTACTTTAAGAGTCGTGTCTTTTTCAAATGTCAGGCTGCCTGTGACCACGGGGGAATCAGGTGTCGGATCGCTGCCATCGGTCGTGTACACAATCTTCATAGGGCGAGAACTGTCGAAGCTGAGTGTCGCCTTGTCCACGAAGACGAGCTGATCTGTCGGCATCTCTTCTTCTGGCTGTGGGATATGGTAATGGATACCGTAGGCGTCCATGAGCTGGGAGGCGTAGTCGAGGCGACGGACGAAGTCGGAGAAGTTCTTCTTCGATGGCTCACTCCAGCCCACTTCCGCGATGGCGATGGCGCGGGGGTAGAGTCTGTACTCGGCTAGCTGCTCGCTGTAGAGGTACTCAGACCAGAGATTCCCCTGCACGCCGAGGATGTGCTCTTCCTTCCCAGCTTTCTTCAGCTCCGCTGGCATGGGATCATAGGAGTAGCTGCGTGCTAGTGTCGTGTGTCCTCCTATGGCGACGGGTTCGATGTGTTGATTTCCTTGGAAATGGTCGAGGTAGAGGTGGCTGTTAGGCGTCATGACGACATCGTGACCGAGCTTTGCGGCGGCGATGCCTCCCGCTTCTCCGCGCCATGACATGACGGTGGCGTTCGGCGAGAGACCGCCTTCGAGGATTTCATCCCAGCCTATGAGCTTCTTCCCACGAGCTTCGAGCATCTTCTCTGCGCGTCCGATGACGTAGCTCTGGAGATTCTCCTCAGCGGAGTGACCGTCCTTCGCCTCCAGTCCCTTTTCTTTAATCAGGGCTTGGCAGGCAGGGCAGTTTTTCCAACTTTCCTTTGGGCACTCGTCGCCGCCTACATGGAAGTACTCACCGGGGAAGAGGGGAACCATCTCGTCTATGACATCTTCGATGAATTCGAAGGTGAAGTCCTTCGCGGGACACATGACGATATCTTCGACACCCCAGACGATGCGCGGTGTCACCTTGCTGTTACGGCAGGAGAGCTCGGGGTAAGCTGCGATAGCGGCGAGCTCATGCCCCGGTAGCTCGAACTCGGGCACGATGGTGATGTGACGTGCGGCGGCGTAGGCGACGATGTCCTTCACCTCCTCTTGGGTGTAGAATCCCTGATGCACATGTCCTTCACCCTCGACGCGCTGTGCGCCTATTTCGGTGAGTTTCGGGTATTTCTTAATCTCGATACGCCATGCCTGATCTTCAGTCAGGTGCCAGTGAAGGCGGTTCATCTTAAAAAGGGACAGCACGTCGATCTGTCGCTTGATATAGTCTACGGGCATGAAGTGACGGCAGACATCGAGCATGATACCACGGTAGGCGAAGCGCGGGGCATCGCTGATCTCGACAGCTTGCGCCTCCCATATCAGCCCAGTGACTGGCTGGAGGCTCGCTATCTGCGCAGGGAAGAGCTGGAGAAAGGACTGCATGCCGTAGAAGAGCCCTGCGGCATCCTTCGCGACGACGCGCACGCCCATGCAGCTCACACTGAGCTGATAACCCTCATCGGGGATATCAGCTGTCGCATCGATATAAAGGGAGATATCGGCATTCTTGTCTTGCTTCTGTAAGGAGAAGCCTGTGGAGAGCTGGAGCTTTGCTGTGAAGAAGTCCGCTATAGCCTGCGCTCCCTGCCCCTGCGCGGAGATACTCGACCTAGCCGTGAGCACGAAGGGATCACCCTGTGTGACTGTGACTTCGAGAGGGATGGGGATGATGTTAAGAGGAGGGCTGACCTGCTCTGCCGAGGCGGTAGAGAGAGACAGCACCGCGAAGCTGAGGCACGAGAAAAAGGAAGAGTTCATAGTAGATACAAAAATTTCTCTCTACTTATAACATATAACATAGATCATAGCAAGACCGCAGCGCGTCGTACGATAGGGGCGATGGGTGGGACAGGCTGAGTTTTGTATCATGCTGCTCGACTAGGATCTAGTTATTAAATCGTTTCTTTACATTTTTTTAGCATATGCTATACTTGAAAAGATGAAGGTTCTTAACATACCCTATTTCATGTGTCTTACTCTCTGCTTCTCTCTCTGCAATGCGGAGTTTGAAATTAGACCCGAAGTCCTTTCGAAAGCGCGTTACAAAAAGATGCTTCATGATAAGAAACGTATGGAATATTACGCACTTATCGAAAATCTGAGCAAGGATATTAATGATAGAACCTATGTTTATGATGTGCATCTGAGAGAGTCTATAGAAGAGGTGAAGGCTGTGAAGAGGCGTGCTCTTGAGGGGAATCTGGACGATATCGTCAAGATGGCTGGGTATTATCAATACGGCTACATCGTCAATGAAAATCATGCTAAAGCGGAAGAGTTTTATAAAAAAGCGATTGCTCTAGGCCATGTGGAGTCCATGTACCAGTTAGGTCTTCACTATATGTATGGTCTGGAAGGGCTTGGGATAAAGTTCAGAGATGAAGTCATACAGGAGAGAATGAAATTAGCTGCGACCTATTTTCTGCAAGCTCATGAGAAGGGGCATATGGCTGCGAAGTATGAATTAAGCCTCATGTATAATAATGGAGAATATTTTAAGAAAAGCCCAAAAACATCCGCAGAACTCTTAAAAGAGGCTGCCTCGGCAAATGAAGATTCGATAGGATACTATGAGGGGGCTGTATCAAGAGCTCAGAATAATCTAGCTGTGTATTACTTGAACGGCTATGGAGTAAGGAAGGATACGAAGAAGGCGGCGGCTCTGTTTCGAGAAAGTGCACTGAAATTAACGTCAACAGCACTGGGGCATTACGCGAATCTCTTAAGGAAAGGAATAGGCGTGAAGAAGAATGTCGAATTAGCAGACTACTGTTTAGATCTTAGCTTGGAGTTTAGCGATGAGACGAAGGATTATAGATTACAAGAAATTCCCTATATTCAACGCGTGCAATTCGAGAAGGATAATAAGAGGCTCTTGCTTGAGCTTCCTCGTCACGCTGAGGCGCAGTTCCCTGACTTTATCGCGCCTGATAGCAGTTTAATACGAAGCTAGTTCTGCGCAGGTGGTCTGCTCGTGTGTCTTAAATCATCAAGCAGCTGGTAGGCGCGTCGCCTGTCGGGGTGAGAGTCTGGGAGGAGCTTTTCACGTATCTTGATGCAGGCATGCAGTGATTGCTTCGCGCGGGGGAGATCGTTCTTCTTTAGCGCGATGATGGCTGCGATTTCGTCGCATTGGGCTATTGAGAGTTGCTCTGTCTCAGAGCTGTGAGCTATGAGGGTACGTGCGAGTTTCAGGTACTGGGCTGCTTCATTCGTTTTATCTTCGCGTACAAGATGCGAGGCATAGAGTAAGTAGCATTTCATGGCGGACTTATGGGAGTGCTGTGGATTATCCTGAAATAGGGCTATGGCTTTCGTCAGGTAATCTGCCGCACGCTGGGTGTTCTTTCGTCGCATCTCCGCGTCTGCGATGTATGTATACACTTCTGCCGTCGCGGCATGTGCTCCTTCTTGTAGACCTTTGCCTATGTCGAGTGCTTTTACAAAATGTGAGAAGGCTGTGCTGTAATCCGAGAGTCGCGCCTGATTCGCTCCGATGCATAGATGTAAATGAAAAATATCCTTTTGCGAGTTGTTACTTTGCTGCGCGAGATGGAGGCATCGCGTGTAAGCGCTAAGCGATTTCTGGTAGTCGCCGAGCGTGTCTTCTGCGAATTGTGCGTAGTCGAGATGGTAGGCGAAGCTATCTGGGTTTAATTCTGTGCGGAACTGGAGCCACTTCTCGGCCTGCTCATGTTTAGAATCCAGCTGGTAGCCTAGCGCGAGATTCTTATAGATTTCACCCCAGTGTTCTTGAAGGCGTATCTTTTGCTCCATATCGATTTCCCCCCTCTGCATCGCCGCGATGAGAGCTCGAGCCTGCTCTTCCTCATTCTCAGGGAGCAGGGACTTGTTAAAGGCGATGAGTTCGTCTGCCTTACCTTCTTTTTTTAAGTTGATGTTTTTTAGCTCAATGTCTGAGAGCGTGAGGCAGTCGATACGTGCGAGGCGATCTGCTTCTTCTTCTATATGCTTCAAGATCTCGTCGTAATTCGTGTAGAATTGATCTAGCTCCTCTTGTAGCTCTAGCTGTTTTGCTTTATCTTGTTCCTGAGATAATTTCTCCTTGAGAGATTGTATGAGCTGTTCTACGTGACGATTTCTGGCTGTAATGATGCGTTTTTTTTCTTTTTGTAGATCTATTTTACTGACGAGGATGATGTCGTGAAAGGCATGAGGATTAAGCGCGTATCTCCTACTGCTTAACTCTGCCTCGCTAGGGGAGATGAGGGCATATCCTGTCTTCTTAATATCTCGGAATCGGTACGTGCCATCGTTTTGCTCGGAGATTTTCAAGGATACAAATCCCTGTCCATCGCTGCGTTCTTCCGTTTCTACTCTGACTCGAACATCAGGTACAGGTACCACATCAGAATGATTGTCGTAAGAAATGGTGCGCACCCTTGCTTCTTGCTCGACAAGCTGGGAAAGAGCAGGCGAAGAGCACAGGATAAGCAGAAGGGCGAGGCATAACCGCGTATGGAGCATATGGTGTATAGATCTACTATTCATAAGAAATAAACCTTATTGCTGACGCTTCTTCCGAATAATTCCCGTACAGTTCGATCGCGTATCTCAGCGCCTTGTACCTATGCTCATCTGCCTGCTTCTTATCCTTTAGCAGATGGTAGCTTTTACTCATATTGATGAGAATGTCGATGCTCTTTGCATTTATCTCACCTAGGCATTGTGTGTAAATGTCTAATGCTAGAGTGTAGCGTTCTATCGCCTTTTTATGACGCTTTTCTTTATGGTTGAGCAGGCCTAGATAATGCTGTATTTTTGCCATCTGGGGATGAGCGTTCGGATAGGCTTTTGCGCTGCTGCTGAGTGCCTTTTTGTAGAATGTCTCAGCTCGTTTGTAGTCTCCTTTCAGGTAGTAAAGGAAGCCTATGTCCGTATAGCAATTGACGCTGAATGGGTGATTTTTTCCCTGTGCTGATTCAGAGATCTTGAGCGCTTTTTCATATTCAGCAATCGCTTGATTATATTCGCGAAGATGGTAATAGGTAATGCCTAGATTAATATAGCATTCGGCGATTCTGGGGTCTTGATTCGAGAAGTTAGCCTGTCTGATAGCGAGGCTGCGTTTGAAGGATGTGATCGCGTTATCAAAGCGAGAAAACTGGACAAAGGTAAGCCCCATGTTCATATGCCATACAGCCGTAGCGGGATGGTCTTCATCAAAATGCTTTGAAAGGATCACGAGTGATTTCTTCAGATACTCTATGGATTCGTGTATCCTGCCTTTATCTCTGTAGCACGCTGCGATGCCGTTATAAAAGCCTACCGCTATATCGTGATGTTTTTCTAAAAGATGTTCCGATGTGGATAGATTCTGGAGGTATAGGTCTAGTGCAAGATCTGTGTTTCCACGTTTAAGCTCGATTGTTGCTATTAATGGTATGATCTCTAGCCTCTTCTGGTGCATCGATAAGAGGTTGAACTGATCATGTGCTTGCTGGTAGCAGGATAGAGCCTCTGTGTCATCCTGCTGCGATTCATAGACGCGACCCATATGAGCGAGTACATTAGCCCTTGTGATATTGTTTTTTACTCCGTTTTCATTCAGGAGGTCTAAGGCTTTCTTAAAGAATCCTAGAGCCTCCGCTGGCTTATTGAGCTGGACATACAGCATGGCGATATCATTAAAATTACTCGCTCTGAGTTCTTTCTCGGGTGAGCTCTGTCTTTCGAATAATCCCTCGATGATGAGATAGTACTCAAGCGCCTTTGCGTGCTGCCCCATACTGGCGTAGCAGACGGCTATATTATGATAGCATATGAGGACAGACTTATGCTCTCTCCCCAGCTGTAGTTCCAGTGGTCCTACTGCGGCGAAATAAAAGTCAAGCGCATCCTCGTACTCCTGCTGAGCGAAGTGTACCCCTGCTAAGTAGTATTCGAGAGCTATGTCATTGAATGGATGATCTATATTAGAGAGCCGTGTGATCGTGGCGTGCATTTTTTCTATGCTCTCTGAGGCTTCTCTTGGCTTTTTAAGCTTCACATAACAATCGGCGAGTGTTCGATAAATATGCACCACCTCGAGGCTGAGTTCTCCTTTTTGCGAGAGAGCTAGTTCTAATGCCGCTTGGTACAGAGGCAGGGCAGCCGCGTGGTCTTGCTGATACTGCGCGATAATATCTGCGTATTCTATTTTGTAGTCATAGTTTTCAGGGTCTATGTCACAGCATTTCTTTAGCCACACAGCGGCCTCTGAGTAATCGAAGTTCATCTGATAACCATAGGCAATATTGTAGTAGAGTGTCGCCCAATAACGCCCTAGAGCTTTTTTCTTCTCGAGATCTTCCTTATCCCTCTCTATAGCCTGCGATATCTCTCGCATCTGATTCTCATGGTTGTCGGGGAGCTGTGAGAGATTATAAGAGATGAGCTCGGTCGCTTTTCCTTGCTTGCGCAGCTCGAGGCTTTTTAGCGCGCGTTCATCTAGGGTCGCGCAGTCGATTTTAGATAATTTCTCAGCTTCATCATTGATATTCTGAATGATCGTATCGTACTGATCATAGATCATACTGAGCTGATTCTCCTTCTGCTCGCGCTTCTGCGTGTCTGTTTCTTGAGTTATTTTATTTTCTAATTCTCGTATTCTTGATTCGAAGCTAGCTTGCTGCATGCTGATGATACGCTCTTTTTGTGCTTGTAGTTCTAGCTTGTCGGCGAGGATGATGTCGATGGGAGCCTTGTCATTGAGCGGATAGAGACGACCCGAGAGTATATCTTGCATCGTCGGGGATATGAGCGTGTAGCCATTTTTATTTAAGCCTTTGAACGCGAAAGTGCCTTTGTTGTTACTCGAGATTTTTAAGATCACTTTTCCCTCTTCGTCACTTCGCTCCTCTGTCTCGACCTTCACACGCACGTTAGCGATGACCTCAATGGCGGAGTGATTATCATAGGAGATTTTTCTCGTTCTAGCGTCTTGGGTAACTAATTGAGCCCACGACTGAGAGACCACTGTGGCGCTGAGACACAGCAGAAGCTTGAGCATCGTATGCATCGTTTTTAAGCCTGTGTTCATTTCTGTGTGCTTTTGAGTGGGATGACATTGATCATATGCCGTGTCTTGATCAGCATATGCGAGCTATCGGGCAGGAAATCAATGCTGTGCAAATCACCATCTAAGGGGAATTGTTCTACTGTTTTCATATCGCCCATGTTGGTGAGCATGACAGATACACGAGGTTCGGGGGTCTCCACCTCTGAGAAGTCGGGATCTATGATCTCTGTTTCGTCGTAGACATAAGCGAGGAATTGCGAGTCTGGGGAGAAGCGTAAGAGCCATGTAGATTCAGCGCTCTTCAGTATGCTGATAAGCTCGCCATTTGATGTATTAAACATTTTCACCTTATTGTCTTTCCCACTGAATGCCAAGAGCTTTCCGTCGGGTGAAAAGGTGACTAATGGAGACACCCGTGAGTCATCAATATAGCTAATCAGCTTCCCCTCACGGTACAAGGCCAGCCTGTCACCATTTGCCTGCACTACATAGAACTGACCATCTGGTGAACACTCGATGAAGGTAGAGCTATTCACATTGTCGAACGAGTAGCTCGCCATTTCATCACTCGTGGGGGTGCATAAGATAACTCTATCTCTGAAGCTCTCGACGATGATTACATCGCGATGAGGCATGAAGCTAATTGTATTTAGATGCTCTTCAAACTTATGTGTTCTAATGATCTTATACGTCGAAGTGTCGAATATGATGACAGATGAGCCGACCAAGGCGGCGAGATACTTCCCCTCAGGTGAGTAAGCGACCGCACTGATGCGTTCTGGCTTTTTGTGACTTTTGTTGTATTCGCTTTGATGAATGAGGCGCGTGTAGCCATTCCTCACGTCGATGATTTTTAAAGAGCCATCTAGTGAGCCTGCGGCTACCATGTACCCATCTGGCGAGTACGCAGCGCACCAGACATATTCTTCGTTTGTATTATTCTTCGGGATAATCGACGCGATGACTCGGCCTGTTTTTGTCTCTATTAATCTATTAAGAGGAGTGGGCGTACTCATCAGTAGATAGGCACTATCAGGCGAGAAATATAAGGTGCCTCCGAATTCTGCGCCTTCATGCGCGAGGCTGACCACCTGCTTTCTATTCTTGATATCAATGAGCTTGATGATACCGTCATCGGACGCACTTGCGAGATAATTCCCATCGGGAGAAAATCTAATATCAGGTACATTTGCTTTGTGCTCGTACTTGAAGATAAGCGCCCCGTCTGCCATATCATAGATTTCTAGCGATTCCCAGTTCGGTAAGAGTAAAGCAAAGTACCGAATGTCAGGAGAATATATAGTACGAAAATTGCTTGCGACTAGTATCTGATCCGCCTGACGCATGAGCGATGCCTGTGAAGGGGCGTCCTCTCCGTAGCATGAGCTTGCTGTGCCGAGGGGGAGAAGCGAGTTAAGAAGGGCATAAAGATATGAGGTGTATTTCATAGTATGGCTTAGCTGAAGAGAGACGAGCTTTGTTTAGATGAAAAATATTATTGAGAGTTATGATAGCATGTTTTTTCGTATTTACAATCATATAATAGCGATCAAATATCTTGTGCGTAAATATCTTTTCTATTGTATCATCTTAGAATTAATGATAATCTGAGTATTAGATGAGCGCAGAGAGAATCAATCCAGAATTACAAGAAGATGATGAGTGTGATTACTACGCCTTTATTAGCTATAGTCGACATGATCATAAAATAGCTCATTGGTTACAAAATAATCTGGAAGCATACAGCCTTCCTACTGCGCTAAAAAAACAGTTTCCTCAGCTGCCGCGAAAACTGCGACCTAGCTTTCTAGACAAAAACGATATAGGGCTTAACTGGCTGAAGTCTGAATTACGGGAGAAATTACGCCTTTCGCGATTCTTGATTGTCATCTGCTCTCCTCACTCAGCACAGTCTTACAAGAAGAAAAACATAGCCGAGGGGCAGGAAGACTGGATAGGCTTCGAAATAGAAAACTTTATTGAGATGGGGCGGGCGAAGAATATCATTCTGCTCATTGTCGATGGTATCCCTCGTAGCGGAGCTGAAGACACAGAGTGCTTTCATCCCATTATTCGTCAGCATCTACCGCATGGTGAAGATGCTGCTGACTCTCTCTTAGCCGCGAATATTCATGAAGATACGCATTGGCTCGCTTATGTGAGACGGAAAAAAGCTTTTATACGTGTGGTCGCGCGTATGCATGGGCTAAACTATAATGCTCTGTGGGATAGGCATAAGCGAGCTGTTAGGATGTCTATTCTGAAGTGGGCTACTGCTGCTATTGCCGTTTTTTCCCCCATCGTCTGGTGGATTATTGTTTGGCAGGTATTTACCATGGCCTTGGTCTTGAAGGAGCAGACACCACACAATCCGAATCTCCCCTTTAAAGAGAGCACGATAGAGCTACGTTTGGGAAATGACTGGGTCTCAAAGAGCGTGAATAATATGCATGACCCTATCATCTTTAAAGATATAGCACCGAGGTACAAAGGTGAACGCGTCGAGATACGCTGGAAAAGCCATGGCGTCATCGCGAGGAACTCACATATAGTGCTCAGTGAGACTGTGGACTTCCCCATCGAGCGCGATGCCTGCTATGGGACGATACTAGGAGTGGTGCGCGATGAGGATTCTGATGCGCTACTAGCTGATGTGACAGTGTCGACGGGGGAGGTAAGTACTACGACAGATGCTCAAGGCCGTTTTAAGTTAACAATCCCCCTGCAAGAACAGAAGGAAAAATACGACTTAGAGTTAAAGTCACGCGATAAGACCAGCATTTTCCCTGACGCGTGGCCTACGCAGTACAGAGATGATGTGATTAATACATGCTATTTTAAAAGTACCCACTCGCAGCAATGAGCCGTACTCTTGTGCTGAGGGTGGGGATAGGTAAGCGATCACTAGTTACTTCTGCTCGCTCGCTGCTACATGCTCTTCGTAGACGCTCTTTGTGTCGCTGCTCATCACGAAGCCTTTCCTCACGAACTTAGGTTTGATAGCTTTGTAGAGCTCTTGTATGTCGACCTCTCGGTCTGCTCGCTTGTATCGTCCTACTGTCCATCGAGTTGGGTCAATGTAGCCGTCGCTTATATCGTCGTCTTCTTCACACTTCCATTCCTTTCTGACGAGCATGACAATGTGTGTGTCCTGCTCATCAGAGAGGGTGAGCGTGGGGATGTAGCCGCGTTTTGAAAAGGAGATATAGCGAGTCGACGGGAAGCCCG
>CAYJNX010000016.1:0-23533 GCA_964371525.1 uncultured Akkermansia sp.
TAACTTAAACACATCACCATCATTCTCTTCGCATGACTTACAATGAACAATCACCGCCAGTAGACCCCTCTGTCGCTACAGAGGAAACTCTAGACGAACAAGTACCTGATATGCGTGTCATTGACCTGCATGCAGATGCGTCACATGGACTCAATAAGTGTCCGAAATGTGGCTCCAGTGATATCGCATTCAGTCAAGCGAAGGGGAAACTCCGATGCCTCTTCTGTCGCCACGAGTTTGATCCCGTGGCGGCAAGCGGCATCGAAGAGGATTTAGATAATCTCACAGGCATCAGCATGGGGAAGGGAGCTCAGGACATCGAAGAAGGTTCTGAGGACATGATCACGCTGAAGTGTGAAGGCTGTGCCGCCGAGGTTGTTATCAACACGGCTGACTCCGCGCAAGCACGCTGCCACTGGTGTCGCAACTACCTTTCCCTGAATAATGCAGTGCCGAATGGTGCTGTCCCAGATGTCGTCCTGCCCTTCCACTACACGAAGGAACAGTCGCAGGAATACGTGAATCAATTCATCAAGAGTCGCTGGTTCTTCGCGAATACGCGCTTTAAGCGTGAGTTCACCGCAGAAAACATTTTCGGCGTGTATCTGCCCTACATGATCGTCGACCTGAACGCACATATTTCCCTGCACGGTGAGGGTGAAGAGCTCATCCGCCGCTACACCGTCACGACTGGATCAGGTGATAATAAGAAGACGAGAACCTATTATGACGCAAACGCCTATCAGGTCTACCGCGACTTTGACCTCACCATCGACGACCTCACTGTCGAGTCTAGCTCCGATAAGCTCGACAACCGCGACTCCTCAAACACGAAGAATGTCATTAATGCCATCCTGCCTTTCGACACTAAGAACGCGCTAAAGTGGGATGCGAACTACCTGAAGGGCTACCACTCTGAAAAGCGTGATGTGAACCGCGAGCATCTCCAGCCACGCATTTACAAGCAGGCCTACGACATCGCCTGCGAGCAAGCCCGTACGACGATTACGAAGTTTGACCGTGGTGTGCGCTGGGAAAGCCATGAACTGGACGTGAAGGGCGAGCAGTGGATATCAGCGAGTCTACCTGTTTGGCTCTACAGCTACCAGCGAGGCGAAGGTGGGAAGATCTTCTTCACCGCAGTGAATGCGCGCACAGGTGAGACCATGGGCAGCGTGCCTATTAACTACTGGCTGCTGACTCTCGTGAGTCTGATCATTTTCTTCGTCACGCTCATCGCCGCCATCTTTGCGGATGCGGACGAGGCCTACTTCCTGCTCGGCATCGCACCGGCCTTCGCCTTCTATATTTACACGCGCTACACGAACCAAAATGAGCGTCATTATCATGAATCAGAGACAGATGCTGAGATGAAGAATCTCGATGGAAGCGACACCTTCATCGAACGTCGAAATAAGCTGACGAGCTCGAAGATCAAGGACATGACTCATATGCCGAAGAATAGTTAAAATCTATGATACCACCCTATACACAAGAAATACAAGTAACGAGCTACCACTGCGGTAGCGACTGCCTCCTGCGTCCCGACGCCTTCCTCCACCTCTGCCAAGAAATCGCAGAGAGCCACGCCCATCGCGAAGGCTTCGGCTATGACTGGGGTGTCGAGAAGGGGCTTATCTGGGTGATGTCGCAGGCCGATATTCTCATCATGCGCCGCCCGCGCTGGAAGGAATCGTTGAAAATCGTCACCTCCACAGGCGCAGCCAGCGGTCTCTTAGCGCGTCGCTGGGTGCGACTGGAGACCTTAGACGGAGAAGTCCTCATGCAGGCTGAGTTACAGTGGCTGCTCATCGACATCGCTCGTCGTCGTCCCATGCCTCTGCGCAGGTCGGGGCTAGAGATCCCTGTTCTCGAAGCGAGCATGGAGGGCTTACCAGATATTCAATGGGAAGAGGAGATGAGCAGCAGCCTCGACTATGTCACCAGCTGGCGTGATCTGGACTTCCATGGTCATGTGAATAATGCCTCCTACCTCATCTGGGTGCTCCAGCAGAACGCCGAGCGCGTCGCCAGTCTCAAGCGCGTGCAAATCAGCTTCTCTAAGGAAAGCAACTCTGACGAAGCACTCGTCATCCAGCAGTATCAGGCCCAGTCAGATACCAGCTGGGAAAGCTACAAAATACTCGATACAACAGACACGCTACGCGCAGAAGTCCGCGTGCAGTGGTGAGATGAATTTAGAATAGGGGATTTCTAATTTCTCGCGAGGCGAGATTTTGAGATGATTTTCGAGATGTATTTTTCACGAATTGATGGCTCAGAGTGTCCTCTGAGACGAAAATTCGGGGCAAATCCAGCCGAAAAGCACTCAAAAGATGCCTCGTGAGCTGATTTTTCTCATTAGCTTATTTAGAATGACGAGAATTTAGAAGTCCCCAATAGCACGAGTAGCACCTTGCGAAATCCGCAAGGTGCTATTCGATTAAATTGACGCGGTGTTACTGATCGCTCAGTCGTATGCGACCCTCCTCTTCCTGTAGAAGATTCAGCTCTATAGCTTCTGCTATACCAGCATCGCTCATCTGAAGAAGCTTCTTACCCATCTTGCTA
The DNA here is from genome assembly GCA_964371525.1 of uncultured Akkermansia sp. Classification (GTDB taxonomy): domain Bacteria; phylum Verrucomicrobiota; class Verrucomicrobiia; order Verrucomicrobiales; family Akkermansiaceae; genus Akkermansia. The sequence goes on from CAYJNX010000016.1 coordinate 2,572, forward strand.
TAGCCTAGCGCGTAGATCATTTCGCGCTGGAGCTCCACACGTGGCAGAGACATCTGCTGCTCCACCGTCGCACGTGCAAGGACCGCTAGCTCGATGATGGGAACATATTCGATCTCCTCATGCTGAGGAATACGGTATAAGCGGTAATTCTCGGGAGATTGCTCCGCATTCCAGAGTATCGTAGATCCATCGTGTTGCGTCGTCGAGGTGACTCCCATGTGGATGATGAGCTGCGTAAAGAAGTCCTTCATACGCGCCGTCATGCGCGTCACGCCCCACTGTGTGAGCATGCGTCGGACGAGATGTTCGCTATGAATGGGTGCCTCTGCGCTGAGAATGCTCGTAATCTGCCGCTGGACGAGGGCGCGGAATCGGATTTCTGTCAAGTCATTGCTGTCTTCTGAGTGTATGCCTAGCTCAGCGAGCTCATAGGCGCGGATGTAGGGATTTTGCGAAGCTGCTGTAGGTGCAGGAGCTGGGGCTAGGACTGGCTCTGGAGTAGGATCTAAGGTGGGCTCAGGCTCAGGCATTGGCTCTTCTTGCTCGTCTTCCGCTTGCTCGGCTTCAAGCCTCATCTGATCAGGATCGCTGTCGGGACGCTGGCGACGCTCGTCGAGAGCCTTGAGCAGTCTATCCACAGTCTGCACTGGTTCGTGTACCCAGTCCATGACCCAGAAGCGTAGGATATCCCAGCCCAGTATTTTCAGCACAGCTGGCTGTGTCACCTCTCTGTCACGGAGGCTGCTGTGCAGCGCGTACTGCTCTCCATCGCAGATGATGGCGGCGAGGTACACGCCTTCTTTGTCTGGATGACGCACTGCCATGTCGATACGGTAACCTGAACTACCGACATGGGTGTCGATTTCATAGCCACCCTGCTCGCGCAGCTTGTCGGCGATGCTGTCGATGAGGCTGATCTCGCGGATGAGGTCTTCCTTTCGCGTGACGGGGAGAGCGGTTCTTCCCTTCTGGGCGAACTCTAGGAAGGCCTTTAAGCCTGCGACCCCCTCGGCAGAGCTGCGTGCGAGGTCGATCTGATCTGCCTTCAGCGTGGAGAATACCTTCATCTCGTAGCGCGCACGAGAGACGGCGACATTCAGACGACGCCAGCCGCCTTCGCGGTTCAGAGGTCCGAAGTTGAGGCTGATCTTGCCCTGCTGGTCTGGTCCATAGGCGATGGAGAAGAGGATGACATCGCGCTCGTCGCCCTGTACGTTTTCGAGATTCTTCACGAAGAGAGATTCTTCTGATTCGTAGGCGAGGATTTCGAGTTCCCTATTCTCTGGAAGGGCGAAGATGTCCTGTAGCTTGTCCTCGATGAGGTTCTGCTGCACCTGACTGAAGGTGACGATGCCTATGCTTAGCTGGCGGAGCTGGGGATCACGCAGACGGCGCAGTACTTCCGCGACGATTGCGTTCGCCTCAGCGACATTCTGACGGGTTTTTCCCTTGTCGTAGTAGCCTTCCACATGTTCGTGGGTCACCTTGTGGCTCAGGTCGTCTGGTGATGGGTAGGTGAGGAGGCTGTTGTCATAGTACTTCGTGTTACTGAAGGCGATGAGGCTTTCGTGCTTGCTGCGGTAGTGCCAGCGAAGGTGGCGTGAGGGCATGGCTAGTGCCTGACAGTCGTCGAGTATGCTTTCGAGGTCTTCGAGTTCGAGATTGTCTTCATCCACCGCTCCTGTGCTAAAGAAGCTTGTCGGTGGCATCTGCTTCGGGTCACCGACGACGATGACGTGCTTGCCACGAGCCATCGCACCTACGGCCTCACTGGTCGGCATCTGGGATGCTTCATCGAAGATGACGAGATCGTACTGGAGGCTGTCGAGGTCGAGGAACTGCGCTACGGAGAGCGGGCTCATGAGCATGCAGGGCTTCAGGCGGGGCAGCAGATCAGGTATCTGATCGAAGAGCTGGCGAATACTCATGCCGCGACCACGGCTGCGAATGCTGCGCAGCAGGATGCCGAGCTCGGAGTGCTGTGAGTTACGCCCCTGTGTCGAGGGTAGCTGGGATGCGAGCTGCTGGACGATTTCCTGACGCGTCAGGTCTTCGTGACGCTTGCAGAGCTCGCGGAAGCGCGTGATGCTTTCTTCGAAGAGCATACCACGGAACTGCATGAGTGAGGGCTCGTTCTCAAGGCAGTAGTCGATGAGATTGCGATAAACTGCGAGCTTGAATCGGGCACTGAGCTGGTCTAGCGAGGCTTCATGCGTCTCTAGCCATGTGATATATTCATGGAGCAGAGGGCTCGTACACTGTGCTTTTCCATCATTCCACAGCGTCCAGTCACGTAGCCTGTCCATGTGCGTGGCGAGCTTCTTCCACTCAGCCTGCCACTGGGCGAGATTGCCTTCGTGGATGAAGGAAGAGCGCAGCTGCGCCTTCTCGCACAGGGTGGCTTCGCTGTCTTGGTACTGCTTCCAGCATGACTGGAACTTCTCCAGCATGTCGCTGTAGAGGCTCAGGAAGCTGGCTTTCCCCTGTACCATGGCATCTGCCAGCTTCTGACGGCAGGTCAGGGCGATGTCATGCTTCTTCGCGAGCTTGATGAGTTCATGGGATAGTTGCATGACCTGATCTAGTGCCGTCTGCATGCCGTTCCAAGAGACTGTTTCTGGATTTTCTAATTCGCCTAGTGCTCCGAATGCATAGCGGAAGTAGTCCTGATAGCCCATGATCTGCTTCTGCTTGTCCTGATATTCTTTCACCTGAGCGAGTAGGGGGAGTACTTCCTCCGCGCTCACGCTGCCAGTCTTGTGAAGAGCTGCGAGCTCCTTACGCTGCGCTCTCTGGGCGAAGAAGCGGGGGATGAACCACTTCTGCTCGTTCTGGTACCAGCGTTCTTCATGCTCCACACAGTCAAGCGTGAGTATGCGATCACGGCAGGTCTGAAGTATCTTCGCACGCATGCGATCGCGCGCCTCGCCTAGGGGGATGAGGAGATTGAGCTGTTCTTGTAGTTCGCCTAGTGCCTCGTAGCGAAGAAGCGAAGAGGGGGGCTGGAGGTCTGCATCTTGCAGAGTCGCGGCGATGCTGGCGATGTGTGAGATCTGCTCCGCGCTTGCGGTGTTCGCATCACAGGGAAGTAATTCTGCTACTGTCTCTAGTGATGTCTGTAGATGTTCTGCCAATTCGTTGAGTGCTGCGAATCCCACGCTGAGTTCCTGCTTCGTGCTGGGGAGGGCTCGCGTGAGTCCGATGAGCTTCAGTGGGTGGGTCGCGAGCTCGCCGCAGTATTGAGCGAGTTTTTGTAGCTTCTCCAGATCATGCTGGATATGATACCATTCCTCTTCGGCTAATTGACTCGCTATATTGAGATCAGTCAAGCTGTAATCCAGCTCAGCATGCTGCCACTGGAACAGAGCATCGTAAAGCGATAGCCCCAAGGGGAAGGGGCGGTGCAGCTTCTCAATGGGCAGGGCGAGCTCATCACGGTAACCACGCAGTCGCTCGGCTTCGCGTGCGAAGTGCCCCGTCTTTCCCGAGATGGCTAGTTCTGTCGTTTCCTGTAGCTGGCGGAGGACGGCGGATTTTGTCGATTTATTCGAGTGGAGCTCCAGACAGAAGGGGGCGAGGCCTATTTTTTCTAGCCTATCCTGCACGACGGTAAGGGCTGCCATCTTCTCCGCGACGAACAGAACCTTCTTTCCCTGATACAGGGCGTGGGCTATCATGTTCGTGATGGTCTGGGATTTTCCTGAGCCCGGTGGACCATGAAGGATGAAGCTATTTCCCTGCGCTGCGAGCGCGACTGCTTCGCGCTGGTAGGCATCCGCAGGGATGGGGAGAGCTATGTCTGTGTCTAAGGGGATGTCTTCTTTTTCCTCCTCTTGATATTGGGCGGTGACAAGGCTGTGGACAATGGGGTTCTTGCAAAGCTTATCCGCATGCTGGTTAATGTCATTCCACATGATAAACTTGCTGAAAGAGAAGATGCCCAGCAGTGCCTTTTCCTCGACATCCCAGCGTGGCTGCCCCATGATGGCGCTGCGCAGGGAGTTGAATACAAGCTGCACATCCACACCACTCAGGTCGCGTGGCAGCTCAATGAGGGAGCCTATGTCGATGCCGAAGTCCTGCTTGAGCATCTCTAGCAGGGTGATATTCATCATGGTCTCTTCTTCCACTGCCTTGATGCTGTAGCCTCGCCTAGAAGACTTACGCTTGATCTCCACTGGCATGAGGAGTAGCGGGGCGAATCGCGCACGCTCGCTGCGAGCTGTCTCATACCAGCGTAGCATGCCTATGGCTAAGTACAGGGTATTCGCGCCATTTTCTTCAAGGGAGAGTCTTGCCTGTCTGTAGAGGAAGGTGAGTGTTTTATCCAGCTCGTATTCTGTTAGGTAGCTATGCAGTCGGTTCTGCTTGAGCTGTTCTTGGAGCAGTGGAAGGATGGGATCTGACTGGGCTATGCTGGAGAAGAGCGCGCGCGAGCTCTCTTCATCGGATTTTCTCGGTGACCAGTCGCTGGGCTTTTCAAGAATGGCGAATTGCTCGCCCTCGGCAAACTTGTCTTCCCATTCATTGAGGTTCGCCGCCATGAGCTGGATGCTGCTGCGACTGATGCGGGCATTGAGAAGATTGTTCCGAAGGCTGAGATCGAGTAGCTTGCGTTCCCATACTTTCTGCTTCGTGGCTTCGCCCTTGTCGAGCTGTAGTAGCTCACTGAGTGGGGCTATGGCAGAGGGGGCTGTCATGCATAGAGGGGAGGGTGGGGCTTCTTCTAGTGTGAACCCCTCATGTCCCATCACGCGCTGGGGAAGGGGCTTGATGTGCGAGAGGCGGCAGCGCTTCACGTCGAGCGAGCAGAAGAAGTCTTCTGTGTCGATGAGGTGATCTTCCGCCGCCTTGCTTGCGATATCAAAGGGCTGCGTGTGCCCCATATTCATCATGGTACACTCCGCGAGGGCTATTTCATTAATGCCCGAGGCGAGACGCTTCGTCAGTACGCTGATGTCATCATTCACACTGTCGGTGAGCATCTGATCCACAAGCCAAGCACCAGCGAAGGCATGCCCCTTTGTGATGATGATGATGGGGTTAATACTCGCAGCTTCGAGGCAGGCTGCGTAGAGCAGGGACATGTCGAGGCAGTTACCCAATTTCTGGGAAATGCATGCATCAGCGAGGCGCACACGCTGACCTCTTGCTTCATAACCTGCGGGTGCGATGCAGTAGCTAATCTCATACTCTGAGACTGCTTGGAAGATGGCCGCCATCTGCTTGCGTACGCGATCGGAAGAATGCGAGAGATAGGCGTCGAGTGCCGCGTCTTCTCCCCATTCTTCAAGGATCTGAGACGCACGCCTCAGCACGGTAGAGATAGATGGGTGGTTAGGCGTGATGAAGGCGGCCAAGAGCTCAGGATGCTCGTATACGCCTCCCCATTGATCAAAGGCGAGTATCTCTAGCGCGTAATTGACATCATGAATAACCTCTCCCTCTGCCGTAATAGTTAAGCGCATTTCTGTGTTCACGCGCTCTGTTAATTGTGATAAATAGGCAGCGGTGAGCTTAGGTGAAAGATCATTGATGATCACGCTACTTCCGGTGGGTATGATCTCGAAGTTTCGCTCGCAGCTCGTAGCTAATTCATCATAAAGTTCTAACTTCAAGCAGACATCTTTCAAGTCGTTTTCACCCTCATGATGCAGCTGAATCTGTCGTACGATAGGAATTCTGTTCTGCTGAAGCGCATAATTAGGCTTCGTAAGATAGGTGATATCAATATTCAATGCGGGGGTGAGTGAGGGATTCATGAGAGGCAAGTTGATAGATGTCTTTCAAGTTTATCAGAATATTTTTTGAATGCAACATTATAGGCGCACTATAAGGTGTGTTTTTTTTAATAAAAAATACATGCGTGCGAATATTAAATCTAATGCTTTTAAGGGGATCTTGCGAAATTAGCAGCTTCGGATTTTGCATGCATTTGGGATGATAATTTACGGCGTTTGGGCGCGCATAGCGAGCTATGTAAGCCCAAAAAGCTGTAATTTCTCGCCAAAATGCGGCAAAAGGCGTGCTGTTTTGCTCATTTTCGAGACTAGCATTCTACTCGAACTAATTTTGCAAGGTCCCCTTAATGTATTATAAAGCATTAGATTTATTTAATTTAAATGCGGTCAAGAAAAAATATTGCATTACTAATATTTTTTGCTATAATTCGCAAAGTACTACATGGGGAAAATCATCTACACGATCGCTATTGCCATTACAGGCATGCTAGGAGTCATATCAGATGAGGCTATAGCACTGGATCTTAAGCCTCTTGATGTCTCCCCATTGGTGTTTGATCCTAGCCCCGATCCACTCCCTAAAGCTGAGGAGATAGATGTACGACAAAAGCCTACGGTAAGCGAACGCCCTGTGGTCGATAGAGAGCACACGCGCGTCTCCGTACTTGGTTACCATGACTTTAGCCGCACGAGAGCCGCGACACAGATGTGTCTGAATACGGATGAATTCCGCCGTCACTTAGAATATATTCGTAAAGAAGGACTCACCGTGATTAGCATGCAAGAGTTTCTCGAATGGAGGCATGGAAAGAGAAAATTACCCGCTCACTGCGTTCTCATAACCATCGACGATGGCTGGCGTAGCGTGTACACGGATGCCTATCCTATTTTAAAGGAATTCGCGTATCCGTTCACCATTTTTATCTACACAGGCTTCATCTCGGGGAAGGGCGATAGCATGAGCGTGGCCATGATACAGGAGATGCAGCGCAACGGTGCTACCGTAGGCTCTCACTCTGCTACCCATGCGTACCCCAGTGAATGGAAAGAAGCGTTGAAAAATGGCACGGAGCTCATGGACCGCATGCTGGAAAAGGAGATAAAAAACTCTAAACTCACACTGGACAAGAACTTCGGCACGGTGAACACTTACTGCTACCCTGGTGGCTTTGTCATGCAAGAAATGCTCGATAAGATGCCCTCATATGGCTATTCAGCAGCATTCACCGTCTTACCGGGAAAGGTCAGCGTGCAGGAAGATACTTGGCAGATTCACCGTTACATAGTTTTCGGGAATGATAATAATAGGATATTCAACCTTGCGATGGATTTCCGCATGGCTGATTCTAGTACTGCCGTGTCCGCAGGGATGATACCTGGCACACTTCCTCCCACTTCTCCGCCCCCACCATTCACTGTCTACCCCGCTCATAAGAGCAGTGTCGCAGATGATCAAATAGAGATCAAGGTACAACTCAGTCGCATGCCCGCGATTAATCTCGAAAGCGTGAAGATGCGCGTCAGTGGCTACGGACTCGTTCCAGCCAAGGTGGACAAACTCTCCCGTACACTAAGCTGGACACCGCCCAGCCGTGTATATCTTAATAACCTTTCTGTGCATCTCACATGGAAGACGACTGATAACAAGAGTCAACAGACCCAGTGGTCCTTCCAAGTTCAACCCTCCGATGTACAGTAATACCATAGCATATAGAGTCTATACTCATGGCAACAGAAAACAACACAGATAAACCAATTGACGCAAGCGCAACTACCCCTGCTTCCGTCGAGCCCAAAAAGCGCGCAGGTCGCCCTAAGGGTAGCAAGAATAAGCCAAAAGCAAGCACGGCAAAAGCAAGCACGGCGAAAACAACAACGCGTAAAACGAGGACGACAAAAAAAGTCGACGCTACAGCAGTCGGTGTCGAAAGTGACAAGCCCAAGACCCCGCGTAAGCCACGTAGCAAGAAGAGCGATAAGCCACAGGAGACAACTCCTGCTGCGAAGGAAGCGAGCCCAGCAGCTACACCAAGCGAAAAGCCCGCTGAGCAGCGTGACCATTCACAAGGCAAGAAGGGTGGAAAACCCTCCGAGCGTCGTGACCGACGTGACCGTGATGATAATATCAACATCAATTACGGGACAATAGAAACCGTTGGTGGTGAAAACGGCTCAAGTCAAGCGAACAAGCGCAACAAGCGTCGCCGCAACCGCCGTGGCGGAAACGGCGATGGTCAGAACCCAGCACCCCAAGCATTCCAACGCCCTGCGATCAATGCAGAAGAGCAAGAAGCCTATGCGTGGAAAATATTCCTCGGTGAAGTCACCGAAGAAGGTCTCGCATTCATGGACGACCGCGCTGCATCCGATGCCGCACGTCGTGCTTTCCGCATCGCGGAGCTCTACCTCATGGAAGCCGCCCGCTGGACTGCCCCACGTCCACAGCCAGTACAAGCTCCTGCACCAGCTCAGGAAAATACTGAAGCTCCAGAAGTGACAGAAGTATCTGAAACTCCTGAAGCGCAAGATGTCCAAGAGGACGACAAAACCGCTGAATAAATTTAGCCATTCAAATTGCTTACAGACACTCCTTCATGCCATTTTGCGTGAAGGAGTTTTTTTCGCGAATAAAGTCTTACACTCTTTCTTCCTTGACCTTTCGAGAAAAAAGGATTAAAAATAATGACGTATGAAACGACTTTCAACTATCGCGCTACTCTCACTCATGACCTTGTCTTCGACGCTTTTTGCTCAAGTAGGGTCTACGCAGGAAGAAACTGAAACGAAAGAACCGCCTAACTTTATCACAGATAAGAAAAAGCCTGGGCATAGCAATATACGCCAGCCATTTCTCATCTTTATTCAGGGATCAGTGAGGCAGAGTACGCTGGTAGTGAAGCTTTCTGAAATCACCTCCGTGAGCACGCATGTATTCCTTCTCGATGGCAAGACACCCATCCACGAGCTCGTCATTGACACAAAGGGTAACAACACCATACGTCTCTACGCGCGTTATGATAATACAACAGGAACAAACGCAGAAGCTCTTCTCGAACGAGTGAAGGCTCGTGCGATCAACCGCTCAGGCACACCCACCACGGTAGCAAAGAACTTCCCCGACACGACGCATGCGCGCACCATCGAATACGGGCTGGATAATTCAGATCAGATCGAATACCTGCTCCAAGTCATTTCTCGCGCATGGGTAAATAACCGAGGTGTGAAGGTGAAACTTTAAAGAGGACCTTGTGAAATTAGTCTGACAAGATATGAGGACCTTGCAAAATTAGTCCGAGCAGAAAGCTAGTCTCTAAAATGAGCGAAACAGCACGCCTTTTGCCGCATTTTGGCGAGAATTTACAGCTTTTTGGGCTTACATAGCTCGCTATGCGCGCCCAAACGCCGCAAATTATCATCCAAACTGCAAGCAAAATCCGAAGCTGCTAATTTTGCAAGGTCCCCATATGCGTTCAGAATACAAAAAAGCGTTTCTATTAGAGGAAACGCTTTTTTGTATTCTGATTAAAAGTATAACTGATCAATGAACTTCGCCTTGTGCGAACCGTAAAATTTCACGTTGCGCAGTTCTTCTCTCAGTTCATGCAGCTTCTTCACTTTCTCGACAACGGCGTTGCCATCATCGGGGGTACCCATAAAATACTCTGCTAAGGCAGGGTCGGCTTTTTGGAAAATAAGGAGAAGCTCACTATAGACAGGCAAGAGATCATGAAGCGGCTTCCATGCCTCATCAGCCGAGCCTTTGTCTTTCATCCCCTCATAAAGAGCGATGATGTTATCGAGCCCTTCGGTGATGCGATGGGCTCGTACTCGGAGCTCTTCTGGGCTGCTGTTAATGGGCTTCCCATCCTCACCGATCTGAGGGCTAAAGTAGTTAAAGAGGATGGCATAATTCACGCCCTCGTCGGCGAACATCTCCTTGAGCTGTTTATCCGTGAGGGTGTTTCGCGAGAAAAAGACGCTCATTAGTTTCGTATCAATGCGTAGCGTGTGCAGTGTCTCATCGATGCTGCGACGCAGGAAGTATCGGCTACGGGCAGAGATGTTACCATCCTGAGATTGCTCGTATTGCAGATTCAGAAGGATGCTTTCGGGGAGAGTTAGTGTCTTTGCTAGTTCAATGAGCGCGGATAATTCCTCGCTGTTCAGCGCTTTGTAGTTGTTTGCCTTTTCTAAGATGAGTTGCTCGATGCGGAATAGCTTCATGCCTGTTCTCATCTTCTCTAGCTCCTCGGGAGGAAGCTTAGCGGCTTGCTCCTGTGTCAGTGGAGCCGCTACGCCAAAATCCTTCGCTTCATCCCACTCTGATTTGTACTCAGGGCGAGGGGCGGGGAGTGGGGGCAGCCCTGCTAAGGCTTTTTTCTCTGCGGAGTTAGGGCTCTCGCCAGCTTGATCGGCTAGAACAGAGGCTGACGCTAATGCGATAGAAAGTGTATACAGCAGGGCTTGTGGATGCTTCATCCCTAGAGCTTATCAAGAAAACTCACCCATGTAAAACTTCTTTTTACCACGACGTATGATCATGACAGAAGATTCGATGGCCTGCGAGCGATCGACGAGGTGCTGCGGGTCTTTTACCTGCTCACCATTGAGGGAGATAGCCCCTTGCATGATGAACTCACGCGCTTCACGCTTCGAGCTGCATACCTTTGAGCTGACGAGCACGTCGATGAGCGCACCTTCTTCGAGCTTGATCTGAGGGACGTTTTTCATGCCGGACTTGATGTCCTGCAGGCTGAGGCTACGATAATCGCCTGTGAAGAGCTTTTCACTGATCTCTACAGCGCGGTCGTATTCTTCAATACCATGCAGGTCAGCGATGATCTCACGTGCGAGTGCCTTCTGGGCGATGCGCTTTTCTGGCTGAGGGCAGTGCTCGGCCTCGATGGCGTTAATCGCGTCGGGGCTAAGGAAGGTGAGCTTCTTTAGGTAGGAGATGACTTCGGAGTCCTCGGCATTCAGGAGGAACTGGTAGAGTTCGTAGGGGGAGGTGCGGTTCTTGTCAAGCCACAGGGCGTTCCCCTCGCTCTTGCCGAACTTGTTGCCCTGGGAGTCCGTAATGAGTGGCATGGTGAAACCGTAGACAGAATCGCCCGTGGTCTTACGGATGAGCTCAATGCCAGTCGTGATGTTACCCCATTGATCGCTACCTGCGACTTGCAGGTCAACACCGCGGTTTTCGTGAAGGTACTTGAAGTCAATCGCCTGAATCATCATGTAGGAGAACTCAGCGTAGGATATACCTGTTTCCATCTGGCGACGGACGTGGTCCTTGCCCAGCATGTAGCCTACATTGATGTATTTCCCATAATCACGGAAGTAATCAATCACATTCAGACCGCTGATCCAGTCGTAGTTATTCACCACTTCGAAGTCGAAGAGACGCTCGACCTGAGCCTTCAGGGCCTTGTAGTTGTTCTGCACGACTTCACGCTGCTGAAGTTCACGCTCTACTGTGCCGCGTGGGTCACCGATGAGACCCGTCGCTAGCCCTACGAGGAGGAGAGGGGTGTGACCAGCTGCCTTCAGACGACGTGTGATGAGGAAGCTAGAATAGTGACCGAGATGAAGGCTATCAGCGGTGGGGTCAGTGCCTATATAGAAGGTGAGACCGCCAGCGTTGAGCTTATCCACAAGTTCTGGGCTGGAGATTTGGTTCACCAGTCCGCGCCATTCGAGTTCTTCGTAAAGTGTCATGTTAATTATTGATCTGTATAATGACGAGCAATGTAGCACTTTTCTCCTCTAGAGTCAAGGCAGAGCACATCCATGGCGAAAAAACTCCTTCCAGCTGACTATGCCCTTGCGAGCGCGCCCACTCGCTGCTATACTCACGGCATGGATTTGTCTGACTTTCGCGAAGAATATCTCAAGGACACCTTGAGCCGTAAAAATATGGCTGCGACACCGCAGGAGCAATTCGATCTGTGGTTCAAGCAGGCACTCGAAAGCGGAATCGCCGAACCGAATGCCATGAGCGTCGTCACATCCACACCCGCGGGGCGTCCGAGCCAGCGTACTGTGCTGCTGAAGTATTATGACGAGCGAGGATTTGTTTTTTTTACAAATTACAAGAGCCGTAAGGCTCAGGAGATAGAGCAGAACCCCTACGTCAGCATGATGCTCCCATGGGTGACACTGGAACGCCAAGTCATCGTCTACGGTCGCGCGGAGAAAATCTCGCGCACCGAGACCTTAAAATACTTCCTCACCCGCCCGCGCGAATCTCAGCTCGGCGCATGGGTATCCCAGCAGAGTGAAGTGATCTCCACGCGTAAGCTTCTCCTTACCAAACTTGCGGAGATGAAGCGAAAGTTTTCCCAAGGGGAAGTGCCTCTTCCTGATTTCTGGGGCGGCTTCCGCATCATCCCTGAAGAAGTGGAGTTCTGGCAGGGCGGCCCTGGTCGTGTACACGACCGTATCCTCTATAGCTTGCAGGATGATGCTAGCTGGACGCTGTCTCGATTACAGCCGTGATATTCGTTGACTTAGGATTGTAGTGGAACGATAATGGTCATTTTCCGATCGCGTACATTTTGCTTCCCATTTTCTAAGTTCTCCACCATCAAAAAGGAGCAGTACCAAGTGGTACTGCTCCTCTGAAAAGTATACTATCTACTTCGTGCTTATTCAGCGGCGTTTTCCTTGATGAGCTCTTCTACTGCTTCCTCGTCGGCGAGGGCATCGACTACTTCCTTCCAGTCAGCTGTGGCTTCAGCGTAATCTTCACCGAGGTAGGGGATGATGTCGTCGGTGATCATGGTGCGCAGCTCAGCGGCTTCTTCTTGTGATTCGATGAGTGCGAGCGAAGAGTGGATGTAGAAGCTGTAGAGGACGAAGTCTACGTCCTTGCCAAGCTCTACGTCTTCCTTATTCAGCATTTCGACGGTGTAGTCGTTGATCGCTTGGTAGTCTTCTTCGAGGCTTTCGATGTGAGCGATGATTTCCTTAGCTGATGTGCCGTCGGATTCTTCCGTCTCTTCTTCTACATCTTCAAATCCAAGATTGTCAAGAAGATCGTCGACGCTGCGTGCTCCACCTACGGTTCTGCCGACTTCGTCGCCGTCGCCGTCAAGGGCTATGACGGTGGGGAAGCCTTCGATCTGGAACTTCTGGGCGTAGGAGTCGTTATGCTGCTTCTGGGCGGCGGAGAGCTGCTTCTTGCGAGGGAAGTCGAGTTCGACGAGGACGAGATTATCCTCAGCGAAGGCTTCGAATTCTTCGGTGCTCAGCACGTTCTTCTTCAGAGCGATGCAGGGAGGGCACCAGTCAGATCCTGTGAAGACGACGATGACGGTTTTCTCTTCAGCGGCTGCTTGCTTGACGGCTTCTGGGATGTTTGTACCCCAGTCAGCGGCTTGGAGTGCAGGAGCGACGAGCGCACAGAATGTGAGGGCGGGGATGATAAATTGCTTCATACGCATTAATGATGCACTATGGAGATGAAACTAGCAAGACTAATTTTAGTCAGTTTTTCCTTGTTGGGGAGTTTTCGGCTGTTGTCATCTCGGAGTCTTGCGACTTCGCATTCGGAAAATGCCCGATAATGTATAGGACATCTTCTCTATCCTCCTCTGGTACATGAGCTGTCGACACCCTTATCATACCATATGGGTGGAGTACTCCTCCTCTATAGGTGTAAGAATGAGTAGCTAGCACCTGTCCTGTATTACTGCGTGTGATGTGAGCCACGCGAAAGCCTTCTGTCGCGTCATTTTCTAAAAGATGGAGGATAGATGGCGGAGTATGAGATAGCGGGATTATTTTCTTGCTCTGAACACAGTAGATCTGATCGTAGCGCGTGGGGGTAAACTGGGTGAGTACACAGAGGCGCGTAAGCTCTAGCTGTACAAGTGAAATGATTTCTTGTTCGATGGCATCGTGAAGTGCCCTCCACTTGCGCTCATCGGGAGATGGTTCAGCAAAGGGGCTGATACTCCAGTCATGTGACATCTTCTCAGCTTGTGACGCGAGTTCGACACGCAACTGACGTATTTTCCCTAAATCACCCGCTTGTGCCACGATGCTGGAGATGAAGAGTATGAGATAGAATAGTGTTTTCATTGTACTTATTTTCTTTTCAGCCCCTGATCGAGCAGTTTGTTGAAGCCACGCTGCACGAAGATATTGTGATGAGTCGCATCGTACCAGTGTATCTGCGGTTTATTATGCTCGGGGAAGGCTTCGACGAGTCGCTCGGTCTGCACGGGGAAGACGATGTCGTCCTGCCGTCCTGCGATGATGGTCACAGGGCAGCGAATGTACGGGGCTAGAGCAGCACTGTCATAGGCATCATGGCGCGTCAGGAAGGCGATGAGTGCTCCTGCGTGTTCCTTCGCTGTGTTTTGCAGGCTGTCGAAGGGGCAGATGAGTACGATGCTGTCTATGCCGTCGCCCACCTTTCCTGCCACTTGCATGGCGACGCCTGAGCCTATGCTGTAGCCCAGCAGGTGTGTGCTTCTAGGGCTACCTAGGCGCGCTTTCGCCCAGTGCAGTGCCTCACAGGCATCACTGACGAGGGCGGGCTGCGAGGGCGCGCCTTCGCTTTGTCCGTAGCCACGGTAGTTTAGCATGAGGTAGGAGCGCGATGTGTCAGCCATGACCATGTCGCGTAGGATGGCGACATCCATGCCATTGCCTCCGTAGAGGGCGACGAGGGGCGCGCTTCGTCCTCTGTTATAGAGCCAGCCTTGTAGCTTCGTACCGTCGGAGGCGGTGAAGGTCACGGCATGCTGCTTCATGTGCTCGGGGTAGAATGTATCTCCCTTCGACTGATGCCTCCCAGGGTAGATGAGCTGTCGCACCGAGCAGCTGGGGAAGAAGAGGAGGAGGACAAGGATGGCGACCATGAGGGTCGCCATCGTAAGAAGTATCTTTTTAATCATGTTATATTGGGCATCTATTGCGCTTCTGAGGCTTTCTTGACGCGGTAGTATCGCTGTCCTCTGTAGCTGACAATGAGGATCGCCACGAGGAACATCGAGCCGAGAATGAGGTGAGGATGCACCTTGAAGGGCTCGAAGAACACGCTGTCATGGTACGCTGGATCTAGGGCGTAGCCATGCTGCAAGAGGGAGTTACTCGCTGTGAAGTCATATCCTAAGTTATACTTATAGGAGATATAAAGCAATATGTTCATGAGTACCGATATGCCGATGGCACTGAGTACGAATGATAATGCTCTGCGTTCGCTGTATGGGGTGGTGGTGAGCTCAACGATGAATAGAGCCGAAGCTACAAAGATCGTGAGGTAGTAGCTCAGCATGACAGCGCATGTGTAGCTTGCGATCAATTCTGAGTGAAGCCCCACAGAAATACTACCTACGATAAGCAGGATTATCATCGTAAGGATGTTATTAAAAGTTCCTTGACCGTGGACGAACTCGCGTATGCCGCTCCAGCGGCAGTGGCGTGGATCGCGCTTCAGGAGGCAGTCCAGCAGGAGGATAGAGAGCACGGATATGTAAGACACGATCACAGGATACTCTAAACCGAGCTGGGAGACGAAGACCTTCGTATGTTCATCATTTCCTATGATAACTGGGAGTAACATGATGACGACGCAGATGAGTCGCACAGGTAGCATGTTATGCCTATCGCTGCTCTCATAGAAACGTCGTGCCATGAGGAGGAAGCATACAGTCATGAGTATCGCGAGGGTGATGAAGAATACCGGAATGGGGTCCTTTGTATCCGAGATTGAATAGAAGGAGGTAGCGAAGATACAGGCTAGGCCTAATCTAAAGATCACGCCCCAAGCCTGTAGAAGTAGCATGAGACTCAGCAGGAGAGCGGCGATGCTGAGAAGGTAGATGACATATCTGTCGCTTTGATTGACTCCGTCCAGCCAAGCTGGGAAGAGGATGGCGGATAGAATTATGACCATGATCATGCCAGATAGCCACTGATTAAGCACGATGCGTATGGGGCTCTGTGTGGTGAGGATGAAGAAGTTATTACCCTTCTCACTCAGGTCTTTCTTATTATGAGTGCCGATGACGAATGAGATCCCTATGCAGGCGAATATCCAGAATAGAGGAGCCATGATCTGGAGGCTCTTCTGATCACTGGGGGTGAAATAGAGGAGGCAGGGCATCAGCACGAGGAAGACGATATTCACTGGGGATTTCAGGTACTGGCGGAGGCTCTTCACGAGATCAGCGGGGAGGAGGTCGCTTAACTTGCTGATAGGATTCATGTCTGCGCTAGCGCTGCTGCTAGAGTCCTTATTAAAGCTGACGCGGAAGCCATTCCAGACGGAGCTCGCGATGTAGAGCAGTAGTACGATGATCGCGTAGAGGAGTATGGAAGTCTCGTCGAGGAGTAATTCATCTAAAATATTAATGAAGAAAACGAGAAGTAGCATGCCGAGGAAGAGGTAGTTTCCTGCCTTCTGGCTATTCGCGCCAAAGATCACGCTAATGAAGAGCAGTGGCACTAATATGAGGGTCGTGAAGCCTGTCAGTGAGTCGTTCGCCGCCGAGTCATACAATTCAGGGGCGATGGGGAACAGATCACGTGGAAGGAAGCTCGTCGCTAGGAAAATAGCCCCAAGCCAGAGTCGAGAGCTGAATATCTCGCGTACTCCTGCGCGTGGTGCGAAGTAGAGGCAGTCCGCAATAGCGATGATGAGAGTTATCCACATGCCCAGCTTCCACAGAGGCTGTAGAAGGATAGGGGTGAGCCCCTCCATGAGCTGGATGCTTGTGATGACAGCCAGTGGGATGAGTGATAAGAGGCGCATGCCCCATGGTCGCCATGTCGCATAGGGCTCATAATGACGCTGTGCCATGGTGAGCATGAGCGCGCTCGCGCCGAGTAGAAGGGCATTCCCCAGAGCATATCCTATCCACGCCTCACGCTGGGTGAATAAGAATGTAGGCTCCATGTTAAACATCATGTAAATGATACCACTGCCTGACCCAGTGTAATTCGTGGTGTAGGAGAAAATGCCGAGGAGGAAGGCGAGGCTTACGAAGCTATTGAGCTTAGACCCACTGGCGATGGCATGTGCCACAGATACAATGAAACTCGTGAGGCAGATGAAGGATAGCAGGTAGGTCGAGTTCAGATTCGTCGTCAGTGCATCGTCTAAGGTGATGAGATTACGCAATTCTGGTTCTTTCATGAATGCGCCTAAGCTGGCTGTGATAAGGTCAATAATGAAGACCATCACACCCACGCAGCACAGAGGTAGGATGACAGCGAGCCAGTGTCCCCACACGACACTCCGCCCTGAGAGCGGGGTGAGGAGGAAGAAGTCTCGGCTGCGCGTCGTGAGCTCCTTGTGTACGAGAAGGCTGATACCGAAGGCTGCTAGACCTGCGAATATCATTGTTTTCAGATCCGTGATCGAGTTATACTCTATCGATCCCAAGAAGCTGATGCTTACGATGATGAGTCCGAGTATGATGAGTCCTAGCTTCGCTGGTGAATTGCAAAGCCCTGCATAGATCTTGATCAGGCTGGGAGGTAGCCTATCTGAGAGATGCCGTTTCTCATCGGCTTTCGGAGGCTCGGGGGTGAAGCTTGCTACGGTGCTCATGGCTTTTCGTCTGTGCTAGGAGTGGAGGGGGTAGAGATAGGTGCTGTGCTAGGGACGGGAGGGAGGCCAGGGTTACCGCGCAGGGCGATGAATCCCTGCTCCCAGTTCAGCTCGACGCGGCTGCATTCCAGCAGAGGCTGAGCTGTCATGATGGCAGTGAGTTCTTGGGCGAGTGCTGCGTCGTCTCCTGTGAAGCTGGCGAGTAGCTGGTTCTTCTCTTCGGTGGGTTCTACCCAGTTTTCACGTGTGTCTAAGTAGCTCTTCAGCGTGGAAAGCTCACCAAGTGGTCGCAGGCGCATGCGTATGCCCTGATGACCTGCCTTCTCCTGTACGCGGTTGAGCATTTCTTCTGGCACACCTGAGTAGAGGAGACGTCCTCTGTCCATCATGATCATGTGGTCGCACATCTCAGCGAGTTCGGAGAGGATATGGGAGCTGATGAGAAGTGTGCGTCCCTCGTCTTGGAGGGCGCGGACGAGCTGCTTGAACTCGATGCGGGCTTCGGGGTCGAGACCTGCGGCTGGCTCGTCCATGAGGAGGATCTGTGGATTTCCCACGAGCATGCGTGCCATGGAGACGCGCTGGAGCTCACCCTTTGAGAGCCCCTTCATGCTGCGCTTATTGTAGCGCGTGATGCCGGTGAAGCTCGACCATTTATCGACGACCTTCAGGCGTTCATTGCCGACGTAGCCATAGGCGCGGGCGAAGTAGTCGAGGTAGTCCTTTGCCGTGCAGTTCGGCCATGGATCGATGTAGTCGGGCATCCAGCCTATCTTAGAGCGCACTCTCTCGGGATTCTTAATGATGTCGTCACCGTACATGCTGATGCTGCCAGAGTCAGGGAGATCTAGCGTGGCGAGCATGCGCAGGAGTGTTGTTTTACCGCAGCCATTTGCCCCGATGAGACCAGAGCACATGCCTTCAGCGAGGGAGAGGGAGATATCGTTTACGGCGCGTACGCTGCCAAAAAAACGCTTTAAGTTTTTGACGGTGAGAATATCCATTTCGGCAATCTAGCATATAGTGTGCATAGTGGCAAGCTAGATATACGTCTGTAATATGTTTTTTTTAAATTGATGTTTCTACTACTATGACTTTGCTTGATGCTTGACCTAGAGTGATGGAAGAGTTAGTATAGATGTATGCAGATATTTTCATGGATGACTTGGGCACTCAGCCTCGCTCTGGCGGTGGGTGGCGTGCTGAATATTTCTCAGGCTCTCGACCTCCAGACGGAGGTCATGACGTGGCAGACAAAGTACGTAGTCGTTATTAAGGCTGCTTGGCCGCTGTATATAGGCTTCTTGCTCGCTCTCGTCGCGGGTATAGGGGCGACTATTGAAGTGTATATTAATACGATGCCTTCTACCAGCATGAGCCGTATTCCTAGCTCGACCACTCAGACGAGGGCTCAGCCTGCTGCCGCTGTGCAGCAGGCGAGAGTGGCGACTGCTGCGTCAGCCGCTCGTAGTCCCGAAGATGCTTTCGTTCATGATTTTGAGCGTGTCAGCCAGTCTACGCCACATCAGATGGTGAATCTCTATGACGCGGTGCAAGTGGGTGATGCAAACACGATGGCTGTATCGCAAACGATGCCTGTTCAGGAGCGAACTCCTCAGCGTTTTTCTAATAATGCTGGTGCGAAGAAAAAGAAGGAGGATGATCTCGAGTTCTTCCGTATGGACTAAGTCGCTGCGTGGCTGTATTCAGATTTCTTGTATATGATGAGCGTATCACCTGTTGATAGAGTTGTCTTACTCCTAGAGGGAATAGGGTTGAGTTCGGTGGATACTAGTAGCTTTGAGCAGGTAGCTCAGGGCGCATCGGGGCGTACTATTATGCGCGCCTATGGTGTCATAGCCATCGTGTGGACGAATGAACGCGCAGATAATGCTTCCTTCTTGCCCGCCGCTCGTGGTCTTTCGCTACTGGGATTGCGCGTGCCACGCATTATTAACTACTGGGATGATGGCGAGGGGAATGGTGCATGTCTCGTCGATGATCTCGGTAGGAGGGATCTGCTGAGTTATAAAGAGGAGAGCTGGGGTGTTTTACGTGAGCGTTATCGCGCTTGCTTCGAGACTATTCTGCCTTTCTATGCCCTGCGTCCCGACTGGGAACTCCAAGAGCCATTCGACGAGAAGTTGTATCGCTGGGAGCAAGGCTACTTCGCGGAGCATTATCTTGGGCGACATAAGTCGTGCTCGCTTGAGAATCAGACGGAATTCTTAAATCAGGCTGTCTGTTCCCAGTTCGCAGAGGATCTCGCTAGCTTGCCTCGCATGCCTATCCACCGTGATCTCCAGAGTCAGAACCTGATGATGAAGGACGAGCAGGCGTGGATGATAGATTTTCAGGGGATGCGCATGGGGCGTTATGAATATGATCTCGCGTCGCTGATCTTTGACCCTTACATGAATCTCAGCTATGAGCAGCGCATGGACTTGCTCGCACTCTGGGAAGAGCTCAGTGGGGTAAGTGTCGATCGTTCCCTTTTCTGTGCCTGTGGTATGCAGCGCATGATGCAGGTGCTCGGTGCATTCGCGAATATAGGCTATAATCAGAAGAAGTCTTGGTATCTTGATGTGATACCAGCAGCTGAGGACGCTCTGCATCAACTCGGTGGTCTTGCTGCTGAGGGGACGATGGCGAAGCGTTTGTATAGCCTGATAATGATGAACTTGTAAAACAGTATCTATTTTTTCATCTCTTTGCTAGAATAGGGCTTGATATACGTAATCATATTGATATAATGAGCGGCAAATGAAAGCCCTAGTTAAAACAACTGCCGGTGAGGGGTTAGAACTCATGGATGTGCCTAAACCAGAAGTAGGTTACAATGACGTTCTGATCAAGATAAGAAAGACTTCCATCTGTGGCACAGACGTGCATATATGGAAGTGGGATGAATGGGCTCAGAAGACCATTCCTGTCGGCATGCATGTCGGTCATGAATACTGTGGTATCGTGGAAGAAGTAGGCGCAGGGGTTACGAATTTCGCCCCCGGTGACTATGTGACAGGTGAGGGGCATCTCGTATGCTACACCTGCCGTAACTGCCGCCGCGGTCAGTATCACCTCTGCCCGAATACGCTGGGCGTGGGGGTGAACCGCCCCGGTGCGTTCGCTGAGTATCTCTGCATCCCTGCGACGAATGTCATCCCTCTGCATCCTTCCATTCCTGAGTCGGTCGCAAGTATTCTTGATGCTTGTGGTAACGCCACCTACACCGCCTTGTCATGGGATCTTGTAGGAGAAGATGTTCTCATCACGGGGGCTGGTCCTATCGGTGCGATGGCTGTGGCTATCTGCAAGAAGGCAGGCGCGCGCTCCGTCACTATCACCGATATTCTCGACAGCAAGCTTGAGTACGCACGCAAGATGGGCGCAGATGTGACCGTGAATGTGATGCGCGAAACGATAGAGGCAGCACGTGAAAAGCTCGAGATCAAGGAAGGCTATGATGTATGCCTTGAGATGAGCGGTGCTCCTGCTAGCTTGCAGACCATCCTGAAGCACTCCATTAACGGTGCGAAGATTTCTCTTCTCGGCATCCAGCCTGGTAGCTCCGCAATCGACTGGAATGAGTTTATCTGGAAGGGACTTCAGATGAAGGGTATCTACGGACGAGAAATGTTCGACACCTGGTACCTCATGC
>CAYJNX010000017.1:0-1514 GCA_964371525.1 uncultured Akkermansia sp.
TCTATGATATCAGATATACTTCAGAGTTCAATGCTAAATTCTTCAGGAAGTCGACACAGAAATAATTCTACCTATTCTTTCTTTGACACTAGGGTGTGAATACTATACTATAAAGGCAAATCCATATGTCCACAGATATTAAATCCCTCATACGCGAACGAGCCGAGCAAGTAGAAGCGAAGCTCAATGAACTCCTCCCCAGCGAAGACATCTCTCCCGCTACCATACACAAGGCCATGCGCTACAGCATCTTCGCTGGCGGCAAGCGCATACGTCCGCTACTCTGCATCGAGGCGGCTCGCGCCTGCGGTGCTAGCATAGAGGACGCGATCTGCGCCGCCTGCGCCCTAGAAACGCTGCATACCTACACGCTCATCCACGATGACCTGCCTAGCATGGACAACGACGATCTACGCCGTGGTCGCCCGACGAACCACAAGGTATTCGGCGAAGGCATCGCCATCCTCGCGGGTGACGCACTGCTGACAGAAGCATTCTCCATGCTGGCACAAACCGCACCGAATACTCGCTACCATGTAGGCGACTATGTGAAAGAGTTTGCCTTCCAGACAGGCAGCCAGCGACTCGTCGGCGGTCAGGTACTCGACCTCGAAGGCGAAGGGCGCAGCCTCAGCATCGAAGAATTACGCGCTATCCATAACGGCAAGACCACGGCACTTATCCTCGCATCCCTGCGTCTCGGTGGCATGGCAGCAGCCTGCACCGACGAAGAACTCGCCGCCCTCAGTGACTATGGACAATGCCTTGGACTCGCCTTCCAAATCATCGACGACATCCTCGACATCACCTCCACCCCAGAAATGATGGGCAAGAGCATAGGCAAGGATGCGAAAGTGCAGAAAGCGACCTACCCTGCCCTCGTTGGACTCGATCAAGCGCGAGCAGAAGCCCAGCAGCTCACGGAACAAGCGAAGAAAGCACTTGAAATATTCCCCGCTGAGAAACGCGAAAACCTCCTCGCGATCAATGACTACCTGCTGAACCGAGATTATTAAAACAGGTCAACGACCAACATACACGTCAAGTTTACAAGCGCAGTTGTACAGAAGTATGACTGCGCTTGTCTTTGACTGCGATTTTCTTGTGAAGTAAAAGCCCCTCAATGATACGCTTCATTTGGGAGGAAAAGACAAAGTCTTTTTCAACCAAATGAAGATACACGCTACGAGCCACAGGGGGAGAGAAGCGTCAAGTAAGAAAAGCATATAAAGTCAGCCAACGGCGGCGAGCGAAGCTCGTTTATGCTGCTTTTCGGCTTGATGCGTCTCTCCCCCCTGTGGCACCCAGCCGCGTAATCGAAAAGTCATCCCTATTATCAATCAAGAATTTTCCAATGACCCGATTTATCTGAGCCTATACGACAAATAAGCCCTTTTTCTTTAAGCTGCTTGATTGACCTTGTAACCGTGCTTCTGGATTTTTGAGTAAGAGAAGCCAATTGTTCCATTGTTATTCTATTATCCTTTCTTATAGAGTCCAAAATAACTTTTACA
>CAYJNX010000017.1:1614-22954 GCA_964371525.1 uncultured Akkermansia sp.
GTATCATTTACAGTATCATTTACAGTATCATTTACAGTATCATTTACAGTATCATTTACAGTATCATCAGCGACACTCTCGGATGACAAAATATGCAAAACTCTGTTTTTAAGCTCATTTCTCTCGCCTAGTAAAACATTTCTAAAGAATTGCTCTATATAGTGAGACTTGACAAATTTGCTCATTTTCGAGATTCCCACTCTGCACGGACTAATTTTGCAAGATTCCCATGTAGGCGGGCAAGAGAAAACGATAGGCTCAGAGAAAATGCGCAACCTTAAAAAATCATCAATTCGCAACAATTAATTTGCAATCCTCACCTACTTCTGTTAGACTGAAATCACACACCTTAAACAAGTCATGAAAATCTATCTCCCATCTCGCCTTTACGCGGCACTTGTTGCTGCTGTCATTTCTATATCAAGCTATACGCTCTCCTCTGCCCATGCTGCGGGCGTGGCTGAGTCGAAGGAAGAGCTTGCCACGCCTACCCTCACTGGGCTCAACACGCTTAACTCCTCTCTCTATCCCACGAAGTCTGCCTACCAGCTGGAGGAGGTGACGGATCTTAATCTCGCAGAGGATATAAGTATCATTAAATACCACTTTGATGCCTCGACTGGCACTTACACGCCTGTGCAGTATAATGTGGTGTTTGACACGCCGCTGGGAGATGAAAAGCCAGATGACGGAGAATACACCTTCTTCCAATGGATTCAGAATGAAGAGACAAAACTCTGGAGTCTTGAAGAAACGGATGATGAAAACCTCGCTGACATCAGAGCCTACTCGACCAAGAATGAACGACTGGAGCACCTTGAGAACAAAATTGATGTAGACAACAGCTTTATCGGATTGGCTTACACTTCAGAAGAGGAAGTTACCACAGGTGGCGCGTTAACCAGCGAGGCAGAGATTGGCACGATTACAGGTGATTTCATTTTTAACTCAGTCTCAGGAAGTGGCGCAACTGTCGGTGGGGCGATTAATATCGTGGCACGCGTAACGAACATTACAGGGAACTTCATTGCAAACTCGGCCAAAGGCGATGAATTCGTCATAGGTGGAGCTATTGCTAACAGCGGCGCCATAACAAATATTGCAGGCGACTTCATTGCCAACACAGCCAAAAGTGAGAACCCTGATTCGTCTCATTACGAGGTCTATGGAGGCGCGATTTTTAACATGGGCACAATAACAAATATCACAGGCGACTTCATTTCCAACTCTGCCGCGAGCTCAGGCGCTGTCGCGAGCTCAGGCGATAGCTATAGAGCGGCTGGGGGTGGGGCGATTTTAAACAACCACACAATAACAAATATCACAGGCGACTTCATTTCTAACGCTGCCTTAATTGTGGAATCGGCCTCTGCTGAAACCCATTGCATAGCTGCTGGAGGTGCGATTTATAACCAGAGCGACATCACAAGCATCACAGGCAGCTTCATTCGGAACTCTGCTTCAGTTCTTGCGGCTGAAGGTAGCACTACAGTGCTTAACAATTCTAATGCCTCGGGTGGGGCGATTTCTAACACCAACACCATCAGAAGCATCACAGGCGACTTTATTGCTAACTCCGCCGTGGTCAGTAATGGAAAGCTAGATAATGTTGCAGGAGGTGCAGTTATGAACGTATTGGGTAAAATCGCTTTTCTTGCTCTTGATCGCAGTATGGAGTTCACCGGCAACTTCATTAGTGCCGATGGAGGTCAGACGAAAACTTATGAAGCTATTTTCAATGGTGGCGACGAGTCAGAACCAAGCACCCTCCATTTTAACGCTTACGGAGATAATAGCATTGTCATGAATGATGGTATTAATGGTTTCGCGGACTATGAAAAATATCAAATCATCGATATCAACAACGGCTCCGACGGTGCAGGCGAGGCTATTAGTGCAGATGGGAAGGACTTCTCCACCGTGGAGTTTAACAGCTTTGTCAATAACCAAAGTATCACCGTGCATGCGGGCGAGCTACGCCTAGGCGAGTTTGCAGGCATAGGTCAGAAAGGAGAAACAGGCTACGTGCCTTCTACCCAAGCCGCGCTGAACAACAGTAGCGTCACCGTCCACGCGGGAGCAGAGCTCAGCGTGGAAGGACAGCTCGTGCTTGATGCGACATCCTCCATCAGCACCAGTACGGAGGGAACAGAGGATGGCGTGAGCACCATAAAAGGACTAGCTGCTGACAGTAGCATCACAGGTGGCAGCATCATCGCGGCTGCGAACAGCAGCGCGATGATCAAGGATATGACACTCACGAACATCAGCCTCAACACGGACGACAATGCTATCCTCACCCTGCAAGACGTAACCCTAGGCTCAGGCGTCACCATAGACATGGGAGTGAGAAGCAACAAGGCGCTAAGTCTCACGAACAGCACACTCGTGCTCAGTAGCGATGCCCCTCCCACCCTCACAAAAACGCGTAACTTCAACGCGGATGAGCACAGCTACTACACCCTGACAAGCAATGTGCTTATCAGTGAAATCAGTGGCAGTCTCACGCTCGACATCACGCTGGGCGATACCAGCCTTTCGAGCATAGAAGGTGGGCTCTTCGGTATCCTACTCACAGATGCCGATGGTATCAGTGCCAGCGACATCAGCGCACTGAAATCCGTGAACATCATCATCAATCAGCAAGTTTACAGCCAGCAGGTCTCGGGATACCAGGTCCACAATGGGGGGCTCTTCATCCTCACCCAGATCCCCGAGCCTAGCACAGCGACGCTCAGCCTGCTCGCACTCGCTGGTCTACTGGCTCGCAGAAGACGCAGTGTTAGTTAGAATTTAGGAACACCGATGGCAGATCAGCCCATCATGAGCCCAGAAGAAGCCCTGCGCATCATCGCGGTCTACCGCCATGTACACCCTCGCTCCGTCATCCGCGTCTGCGGAGGACGTGTGAGTGTGCTACGCAAGCGACAGTTCGACATGTTTGCCGCAGGGGCGAACGCCTTCATGACGGGGAACTACCTCACCATCACAGGAGCAGGTCCAGGCGAAGACCTCAAGGCACTTGAAGCAAGGAATATCCAAATCGTCGACGAGCTTTCTTTAAACAAGGCCCTTCGTTAGAACGCTTTTTTAACTCGTCAAGTGGGAATGCATTTGCTATACTGACTCGCGAAAACATTTTCTTATGGCTAGTTATTTGAAATCTATCTACGCGACCGTCATCAGCTGCGGCATGTTGTTGCTCACCGCATGCTCCGATTCCCCTTATTCTGTCATGTTCCTGAACGAAGCCGATAGCGCAAATGCAGGAGCTAAGCTCACGATCATGTACAAAGAGCGTTATTACGACAAGCTCCCTTTGCTCTCGCTGAACCAGTTCAGCAGCTTCCGATCCTTCCCTACAAAAGATGGCTCTTATGGTGTCGCTCTGTATGTGGACAAGAAGTACTCACAGCGTCTCTTCACTGCCACCGCGGCGAAGCGTGGAAAACTCCTCCTCCCAGTAGCGGGCGGTCTAGCCTATGAGCCTATTCGCATCACGGGTCCCATCACGGATGGAGTTCTCGTCATTTGGGGTGGTCTATCAGGCTATGACCTGTACCGCATCTCTGAGAAACTCCGTGCTCTTAAGCCAGAAGAGGAGAAGAAACGCTACGTAGAAGAAGATCCACGCCCTGCGCCAGACTTCAAGCCATCCGGTGATATACAGAAGGATTCACAGGGGCGTCTCATTCCACAAATCCCGTCCGCGCTCTGATGAAATATTTTCTTAGCCTCGCACTTATTCTTGTGGCTGGATGCACGCAAGCTGAGGATAACACACCGACTCCGAAGCCGTCCCTAGACCTCATCTACACGCTCCCGACGAAGCATCAGGGCTTCTTCGGCAATGAACCTGAGAAGTACTTTATGTATGTGGATCGCTTCTTTGAAGGCGAGGCCAGTAAACCATGGCAGGGCGGTACCTATGGCTTCACGCGCACAGCATTTCGTGATGGGAATGGAGAGATTCGCTACCTGAAGTTCCACGAAGGAATGGATGTCGCCCCTGAGCATCGCGACGAGAATGATGAGCCGCTTGACCTCATCTACCCTATCGCGCCAGGCACGGTGGTGTATGTCAATAACAGCTCGGGTGCGAGTAGCTACGGTCGATACTTCGTCGTCGCTCATCGCGTCCCCGAAGGCCTCATCTTCTCCCTCTACGCCCACATGATGAGCATCACGTGCAAGGCAGGTGATCAGGTAGATGCTACGACTCCTCTGGGTCGCTTAGGCTATACAGGTCGTGGAATTAATCGTCGCCGAGCTCATCTGCATCTTGAGCTCGCACTCATGATTAATTATCATTATAAGCAGTACGCTTCACCCAGCAATCCTCATGACAGGTTCAACGGTCTGAATCTCACAGGCATGAATCCAGCAGATATTTTACACGCAAGTAAGGGCGAGAAAACAGTCTCCATCAGCAAGTACTTTTCTACGCTCAAGGAGTTCTACTGCATACGCGTCCCTTACCAGAAGAACTTCGATCTCATCGAGCGTTACCCCTTCCTTTACAAGAAGGATGACTCCATCCCCACGCCAGCCTCTTACGAGATCAGCTTTACAGGAGGTGGTCTCCCCATCGCGGTTCGCCCTTCTGATGTGAAGGCTTCAGGAATCAGCGTCGTGCGCACTACTCCTGTTCCCACCAGCCAGCTAAACGTCACTGTAAAGCGTCTGAAAAACAGCAGCAAAAACCCAGAACTCACGCCCAGTGGACGACGCTACATCGAGCTATTCATGTTTCAGCCCTCTGAGAGTTAAGCACAATATACAGCCTGTGCGCTAGTCATGAGTCATCGTTTTTTCAGCACCCTTAGTAAGCTCGCTTCCCTCGCAGCGCTGCCCCTGCATGCCCAGAGCGCGAGTTTACCCACACCCGAGCAAGCCGCAAGCTACCTTGAAACATGCGCGACAGATAGCGATATTCCTAGCGATCTTCTCTTCATGGCACAGGCGGAACTCAGCCTAGAAAACACCACTAAGGCTCTGGCTCTACTCCAGCGCATCCCGCCTACAGATCCTCTCTACTTCTCTGCTGCAAAGCTACGCATCTACATCGCGCATCAGCATGGAGATGCGCCCCTTCTCGCCTTATTGGAAGATCTTCGCAGCTCTTCGCAGCTCGAAACGCGACAGATGGCCACACTCATGCTCATTGATATCGCTATCAGGCAGGCGCGTGTGGAGGATCTAGAGAAGTACATGAGTGACATAGCGGAGGCAGAACTCCCTGAAGATCTAGCGGAGCTACGAGACCTCTACCAGATCGACCTGCTACGTCTACGTGGCGACTTTCAGAAAGCGCTCGACTACGGTCGAAACTTAGAAACAGATAGTGGCAAGCAGTTGTCTGCTGAAACACGCGCGCGCATTCGATTAAAACTAGCCGACATCTACTACACACGCGCGGAGCGGGTAAACCTCAACGAGCGCGACCGCAACAGGGGACGAGCAGAAGAGACGCTGCTGAGCTTCATCTCTAGCTACCCAGAATCCACGCTCATCACGGATGCCTTTCAGATGCTCTATGAACACAAGAGCTTCGCAGAGAGCAATACGGCACTCACTCGTCTGAAGAGATGGATCGAGCCTGAGGAGTTGATGAAGACACAGCGTGCTGCGATTTCTCTCAAGATGCTTTTCCTTCTCCAAGACCCGCTCGACCCCGAGCCAGAGTTCAACTACGTGAACACAGCTCTCACGGCATTCCCAGAGCTAGAGGAGAGCAAGCAGATGCTCAACGAAGCAGCCCGTCGACTCCTGAGCTCTGGCAAAGAAGAGCAGGCCTTCCAGTATATTAATCTCATCGACCCTACATCGACTTACGGACTCTTCTTCAAAGCCCAGTTACTCGCCGATAAAGATGAGTACACCGATGCCGCAGAGCTCTTCCAGAGCGTGGCTGAGTCCGATACGACACTCAGCGCAGCCGCACACGTGAATGCCATCATCTGCGCGCTTCGTAGCGATCAGAACGAGCTCGCAGAGCGACTCATCCGTCAGACGAAAGACACGGACTCAGAGATCACGATACTCAGTGCACAATGCGCTCATTTTCTTTTTCGCGACCCAGAGCGGGCGAGAAAACTCGCGGAGCAGCTATTGGAAAAGTTCCCAGACTCGGCGCAGGCTATAGACGCACGACTGGACCTCATTCAGCTAGACATGAGATCTCCACAGGGAGCATTAGAGCGGGCCGAACAATCGCTTCTCAGTCTCAGAGAGCTCGATCGTAGCCACTGGAACAAGGAGCAGATACAACGATTTTATGCGCTCAAGGTTCTACTCGCTAAGCAACTCTACGACAAGGAGCAAGCCGTACTCACCAAGCTTCCCCTAGGCGAAAAGCGAACACGCGCAAACAAATACCCCAGCCCCGAGCTTGTTATAAAAAAAGCGATAGAGCAGAGCCATGACGCTGAGACACAGTCGTTCCTGACCCTGTACTTAGGCGAGATACTCCTTAAGAACAAGAAATACGAGGAAGCCATCCGTCTCTACACAGACTACGCACACAGCAGCCCTCTGCCTCATACAAAGGCTCTCGCCTATCTGCTAGCAGCCCGAAGCGCAGAGAAACTAGGCTCACTCCCCGCCCTTAAGAAGGCAATTAAGCTCTACTACAAGTCAAGCGACATTGAAAGCCCCTATCAAACAGACGCACTCATCGGCGAAGCGGCTATCCACGTGCGCATCGGCGAGGAAGAGCTCGCGCGCGATCTCCTCACCCCACTCTTAGAAGAGGAAATAAAGCCCGAGCAGCGCAGCCACATTCACAGCATCTTAGCAAACGCGTGGGCTTACGATGCGATGAAGAAGCCCGAACTCATCACAACAGTGCTGGAGCACAGCGCCGCCATGCTCCACTCTGATGAGCTCCCCGCTGCATGGCTTAACCGCGCTCGCATCCATCATGCGCATCTCTGTGCACGCTTCGGCATGCTCCATGACGCCCTCGAGAATAGCGACCTTGTCATCAAAAGCCTACAAGAAAAGAAGACATTAACCCGCTCCGAGTGGTATCAGTTCTTCCATGCCAGCAGCGCGAAGATCACCTACCTCATCGAGCTAGCCCGCATCCGCCTTGCATCAGATACCGCGGATGAATTAGGAAACTGGGTGCGCGAGCACCCTGACACTGAAGGCTCAGCCCTACTAGAAGAGCTCGCCAGCAGCCTCCGCGAATGGGCGACGACGATACGGCAGCAGCACTTTATTATACCTAATCAAAGGAGTAATAATTAAAAAAGGAAGTGGGGAATCTATCAGAGATCCATCCACACAGGGCGGTGATCACTAGCTTCCTTCACCTCAGCACCTCCTAAAATCCCTGATCTTGCGCCTATAGTACGATCCTTTTTCAAGACGTCATTAATATAGATCTGGTCAAAGGTATAGTAGCTGCGACCTTTCTTATAGTAGATAGTCCATTCCTCATCGCGCGAGTCCTTGGCGACGATGCGCGTCAGAGCAGTTTTCTTACTCTTTCCCTGTTCCAGCACAGCTATGCTGGGTGACATGGGAGGGTCATTCCAGTCTCCGAAGAGGAGTATAGGCATATTCGGATGCTGCTTCGTCACTTCGACGAGATGCTGAGCGACGGTCTGCGCCTCGCTGCTGCGCAGAGCTGTCGCCTGCGCCTGATCATCCGAGACGCGAGACTTCAGGTGTGCGCCCATGATACGGATATGCTTCCCCTCACTCAGCTGAAGCGTCACATCGAGAATTCCTCGCAGCATCATACGGCGATGCGACCCAAACAAAGGGTACTGTGCGCGAGAATTATCAGCCGTGATAGGGAAGCGAGAGAGGATGCCCAGTGCGCGGTCTTCGCCCTGCCTCTCTAAGACGCGATGATGCGGGTAGTCTGCTCCTCGCTCTTTCAAGCGATTGCGAAGATCTTCCAGAGCTTTTCGACCACCTATTTCTATCACACCTACGATATCAGCCTCAGAGTGGGCGATGACATCAGCGACAGCATTGCGAGATTCTTCTGACTTCGGATAAGAAATGAAGTCTGAGCGCGTACGCTCCCCCTTGACGAAATAATTACGCACATTGTAGAGAAGAAAGCGAGGCTGCTCTCCCTTTGCTAAGGCGGGTAATGCCGCGAGCGCAGTCTCTTCATCCATCAGATCACTTCCATGCGCCTGTGCTTCACCTCTATGAACCACCAGTGCCCCTTTATTGACAAAAAACTGGGTATACAAGCCCCCGCTGATCATAATAAGGATCAGAAACAGCAAGCTGTCCACGCGCAGCAGTTTCAACCATTTGTTTCCTTTTCTCCGCGATTGTTTGCTATGACGCTTCCAACCCGAATGCCGTAATCTAGATATATCGCTCATATTATTTATCATCTTGAAGCCACTCTGCTACCTGAGCTGCGGCATAGGTTAAAATCATATCGGCACCTGCACGGCGAATGCTCAGCAGGCTCTCCAGCATCACAGCGCGCTCGTCTATCCAGCCTGAGGCCGCAGCAGTCTTCACCATAAGATATTCACCACTCACATGATAAGCAGCAATAGGGAGCGAAGACTGAGCACGCAGATCAGAGATCACGTCCAGATAAAGCGTCGCGGGCTTCACCATGAGAATGTCTGCCCCCTCCTGCGCATCTAGCTGAGCCTCGCGCGCGGCCTCGCGGCGATTCGCTGGATCCATCTGGTACGTGGACTTGTCACCCTTCTTCGGAGCACTTCCGAGTGCTCCTCGGAATGGCCCGTAGAGAGCGGATGCGTACTTCGCCGTGTAGCTCATAAGCGATACATGGGAGAAGCCTGCCCCATCGAGAGCCGCACGCAGAGCTGCGATGCGTCCATCCATCATATCACTAGGTGAGATAATGTCGGCACCTGCCTCCGCATGCACGAGAGCCTGCTTGCAGAGCAGTGCTATCGTCTCATCATTAAGAATCTCCATATCACCACGCTCATTAAAGCGCACGAGACCATCATGACCATCACTATTATAAGGATCTAGTGCCACATCGGTCATGACGAGGAGGTCAGGAAGCTCGCTTTTCAGGAGGCGCACCGCGCGAGGGATAATCCCCTCGGGATTCCAAGCCTCTACGCCCTGACTATCCTTTTTTTCCTCTGGGACAACGGCGAAGAGATCGACACAGGGGATACCGAGATCCCAGAGTCGTCTCGCCTCTGCGACTAAACCATCCAGACTCCAGCGCATACATCCAGGTAAGGACACAATGGGCTCGTCTATCATCCCCTCATGCACGAACAATGGGCAGATCAGATGCGCTGCACTCAGATGCGTCTCTCGCATGAGAGAGCGCATGGCAGCCGACTTCCTGTTACGTCGGGGGCGTAAAGCATGTAGATACTGATGATTAGTCACAGAGTCACTTTAGCAGTTATACACGTTCATGTAAAGTATTTTTCTTAAGTTAGTTTAAGCAATAGTTCCGTATGTATCTTCAACTTAGCTTGACGAGAGACATAATTCATGCTAAGGATAGGGCATGCTAAATATTCGCAGCTCACTCGCCATTCTCCCCATGGTCTCGACGGTTCTAGTAGCACAAGAAAAGCCTAATATTATCTTTGTGCTCGTCGACGACATGGGCTGGGGCGACATGAGTGCTTATCAAAAAAAATATTGCCCCGACGCGCCTCGCCTCTCCACGCCTTCCCTCGATAATATGGCGAAAAACGGAGTCCAGCTCACACGCCACTACACCGCAGCTCCTGTGAGCGCCCCTGCACGAGCCTCCCTCTTCACAGGCCTCCACCAAGGGCAAGCACAGGTCGTGCGTAACAACAACTTCGATGCCCCCATCCCCGACACAGACACCATCGCCACAGTTCTCGGAGAAGCGGGCTACCGCACCGCCCTCATTGGGAAGTGGGGCATAGGCGGAGGAAAGGAAAGTGGTGGCACACCCACGACCAGCCCTGCATGGCCGACGAAGCGAGGCTTTGATTACTTCTTCGGCTATCACAACCACCTGACCGCACACCGCCACTACCCCGTGGAAGAGCCGAATGCCGATCCTGACACGAAGACAAATGCCGTCTGGGATGCTGGCGTGAACATCACGCCACAGCTCGCAGGCTGCTACTCCACCGACCTCTTCGTCGCCCGCGCGAAGAAGTGGATCATCGATGAACGAAAGAATAATCCCGACCAGCCCTTCTTCCTCGCCCTCACTCTCACCGCGCCTCATGCGCGACTCTCCCTCCCCGCTGTCGCCTACCCGAAGGGCGGAGGGCTCAAGGGCGGAGTACAATGGACAGGCCAAGACGGCAAGATGATTAACACCGCCAGCCCCTCGACATGGGACACTTACTACGAACCCAGCTTTGAAAACCAGAAGGACTGGCCAGACTACGCGAAGAGACACGCCACCATCATCAAGCGCATCGACCAAAGCATGGGCGACATGGTAAAGCTGCTCAAAGACCTGAAAATCGACAAGAACACCTATATCATCTTCACCAGCGACAATGGACCACACAACGAAGCAGGCGGCGTACAGCAGATAGGACCTGACCACCCACACCGCGCGCAGAATCCCTCCTTCTTCCGCAGCTACGGCATCACCGATGGCATCAAGCGCGACGTATGGGAAGGCGGCATCCGCGTCCCCTGCATCGTCTACGCCCCCTCTCAGGTGAAATCTGGGCTCACGAACGACCACCCATCCCAGTTCCACGATTGGCTCGCCACCGTAGCAGACATCGCGGGCATAGCAGCCCCAGCAGCGACGAATGGTCGCTCCCTGCTCCCCCTATTAAAGGGTGAGAAGAAGCAGCTGCGTGACAACGTCGTCTACACAGAATACAGCGGAAACTCCCCCATGGCGAACTACAAGCACTTCGCCGACAACAAGAAAGGACGCCCTCGCGCCCAGCAGCAGGCCTTCTACTTCCGTGACAGCAAGGGCAAGATGCTGAAAGCCATCCGCACTGGCATCAAAACGGGTGATGAAATCTTCGAGATCTACGACACAAAGGCTGACCCACAGGAAACAAAGGATCTTGCTGCAAAACTGCCGAAGGACACACAGGACAAGCTACGCGCCTTCTACCTCCAGAACCGCATCCCCTACCAGTACCAGCCAAAGATCAACAGCGGCAAGCGCGTCTACGACAAGCAGCTCATCCCTGCCCTCACGAATGCCGAGCTAGGTAAGACCGAGCGCGTCGCAGGGCTCTCACTCCGCCAGCTGAAGCAAGAATCCCCTACGCCATGGGTGCCGAACTTCGACAGCGCGCGAGGCAAGAGCCAGCTTAGCGCGAAGCCCATTGCAAAACTCTCTGAACTCCAGCTCCCAGCCGACAGCCTCAGCGAGCTTACAGGCTATATTAACATCCCAGAAGATGGCTACTACAAGCTGAGCGTACAGGGAAATGACGCGACAAAGCTCTTCATAAAGCTGCACGGCATTAATGAGACACAGGCGAACAAACTCCACCTCGCGAAGGGACTTCACCCCATCAGCATCACCGTGCAGCAGGGCAAGAAGCCAGCGCACAAGCTCAGCATCCAATGGAAGGGGCAGAAGAACAGAGCGACACCCGACGACAGCTTCTCGCACTAAGACCATAAACGCTGCCATAGAGATAGCTTGACATACGAAGCGTATACCTCTATGCTTAGAAACGAACAATTTTCTTATGGAACAAGAACTCAAACCCGCGACCGAACAAGCGAAGGACATCCTCAGAAAGCTTCTCCTCAGCCTTGATTACGAATTTGAAATCAACGTCATCCCCATGGAGGAGAGCGACTGCTTGATGATAGAGAGCCCACAGGCAAAGTACCTCATCGGTGAGAACGGCGACAGACTCGACGACCTCCAGTACCTCGTCAACCGCAGCATGCAGTGCATGAATGCGGATGCCGAGCGCGTGCGCATCGACTGCGAGTCCTACCGTCAGCGCAGCGAAGAGAAACTCCTCCAGCGCGCACGCTCACGTGCCGAGAGCGTCCTCGCCACAGGGAAGCCCCTACGCATGGAACCGCTGAATGCCTACCAGCGCCGCCTCGTCCACAACGCGCTCGCTGAGATCGAAGGCATCGTCACGAGCTCCGAGGACTCAGACTCGCGCTTCAAGCGCATCATCGTCTCACTTAAGGATTCCTAAAAAGAATCTTCTACGCCCCCTATGCGTGTTCTATGCGTACTCTTCCCCTACTAGCCTGTCTTCTGTCCACGGTACTGAGCCCTGCGCTTCGTGCCTCAGAGCAGCAGCCAGCTGAGGAGAAAGAAATATCGCATTATCAGAACATCTTCTACTACCCAGCAGAAGAGGAAGAGCAGGCGAAGAAAATCATGAGCACGCTGCTCGACAGGAAGTCGAGCCGTGCTATATGGCTGCCCATAGGCCTCAGCTCAATGGCTGCCAGTACAGAAAAGGAAAAGCAGCAGGCGCGCGAAGCCATCGCCCACGGTGTCATCGAGCTACCCTGCGTCATCCTCTGCTACGAAGGAAAACCCTACGCGCGCCTGTACGGCGAGGATATTAATCCTGTAACCATCGCGCTGTCGGAATCACGCGCAGAGACAGCACCTAAGCTTGAACCCAGCTTTGACACGAGGCTGGCCGCCAGCCTCTACCAGCTCCACAGCGTAGGCATAGAGCGCATGGATCTCTTGAAAACCCAGAGGTGGGTGCGCGAATGCCGCGCCCTCGCCGATTCTGAGGAATGCAGCACGGAGCAGCAGCAGTTCCTGCGCTTACAATACCTCTACCCGCTGCTCCTACACGAGTTCACCCTCATGTACGAAGGCGGGCATAATATGGAGACAGAGGCGAAGTTCCTCGAAGCCATTTCAGAACTCGAAATGGCTCGCGATCTCGCCCCTAGCACGCGCCTCGGGCGCACCGCTTACAGCCTACGCGAGGAGCTGAGAACGGCACGCCTGAAGGCGAAAATCTACGACTAAGCGATGCTTAATCATCAGAGTCAGAGGAATCGCCAGAGTCACACTGGCACTCATCACTGCTGAGGATAGACTCAGCGGGATCACTGTGGCTCATTTCATTGTAGAGCTCTCCCATGACAGGCAGCGCGTAGCCTAGCTCCTCATGATGCTGTTCTGCTACTTGATCAAGCAGAGGATCGGTCTGGTGCTGTTCAGCGAGTTTACAGGATTCTGGCATTTCATCTTTCATTTCTTTAGGGGGATTTTGCAAAACTAGCAGCTTCGGATTTTGCATGCAGTTTGGATGATTATTTACGGCGTTTGAGCGCGCATAGCGAGATATGTAAGCCCAATAAGCTGTAAATTATCGCCAAAATGCGTCAAAAGGCGTGCTGTTCTGCTCATTTTTGAGGTTACCATTCTGCTCGGGCTAATTTTGTAAGATGCCCTTTCGTATCATCAGAATGATTCATAAATTCTATGACAAATAACTCCATGCCAGCGTTCAATAAATCAAAACTATGTTAGATCTTGTTTATTTTTTTACATTTCTGGGGAGAAAGTTGCAGATTCCTCTTGACTTTATTCACGTAATCCTGTACATATTTCTCTCACAAAGTTATGGCTAAGAAAAGCTGGATCGAAAGAAACAAAAAGAAGGCAGCAGTCGCAGCTCGTTATGCAGAGGTTCGCGCAAAGCTGAAGGCAGAGGGCGATTATATCGGACTCACTATGCTCCCACGCAACGCGTCCCCTATCCGCCGCGTCAACCGCTGTGAGCTCACAGGTCGTCGTCACGCATTCCTGCGTCGCTTCCACCTCTCCCGTATCGCATTCCGCGAACTCGCTAACGCAGGTATGATTCCTGGCGTTACCAAGTCCAGCTGGTAAGCCTTATTGGTTGAACAAAATTTTATCGCGGGCTACTAGCATTAGTAGTCCGCTTTTTTTATGCCCATTTACCAATACATATCGGAGAATCCCGAGGATGAAGATAAATCCTGCCGTCAGTGCCGCAAGATATTCGAACTCTTGCGCCCTGTCGATCGCGCACCGCTCACTCACTGCTTCTACTGCAAGAATCCTGTGCGCAAGGTGATCTCTCAGGTAAACACGCCGAAGCTCACAGCCCCCATCTCCATCGTAGACGCAAAGAAGGCTGGTTTCACAGTATTAGAGCGACGCGATACAGGCACATTTGAAAAGCTCTAGTCCATTTCTTATTGATTAAGCCTCCCTCATCTGTCATAATAGGGGGAGATAAAAAAGATGCCCGCATGAAGGTCAATTTACCACTCAACGAGAATATCATTCAAATCAAGCAACTCAACGCCATCGCCACGACGCATAAGAACAAGCGTCGCACGCGCCGCTGCAAGTTGTGGATTATCCTAGGGGGGGTTATTGCCTTCGCCCCACTTACTGCTTGGGCGTATAAGCTTATTCTTTCCCAGCTCATCTAGGGGGAGATCATCTCCTCATGACGGCATCCTCCCGCGAGAAGTGTCTCAGACTCTTCTAAGAGCCATGCCTCGATGAGTAATTCACATTTCCCCATCTCCGATAAGCGCAGCTGAGAGCTATCCTGCCTCTTAGACTCCAGCGCATCTATATCGTAGAGATGCACTCCGTCTAGCGAAGCGCATGCTGGGTCAACATTACGTGGCACTGATAGATCCATCAGGAAAAGAGGACGGAACAGACGCTTTTCCTGCATAACTCGCAGTCTATCCTTTTGCACGACATAGACAGGGGAGGCAGTCGAGACGATAATGATGTCTATCTGCTCAAAATGGTTCAGCCATTCAGAAAAGCGTATCACCGCGCCTCCTACCTGTTCGGCTAGCTCTACTGCTCTATCATATGATCTATTCGCGACAAAAATAGCTTCTGCCCCACGTGACATGAGGCTCTGCGCTGTGCTACGCGCGACATCCCCAGCTCCGATGACAAGGACATGCTTCCCCGCAAGCGACCCCATCTCCTGCATCGCCATCTGCACGGCGGCTGCACCGACGGAGGTAGGACCTGTCGTTATATTCGTC
The DNA here is from genome assembly GCA_964371525.1 of uncultured Akkermansia sp. Taxonomy (GTDB): domain Bacteria; phylum Verrucomicrobiota; class Verrucomicrobiia; order Verrucomicrobiales; family Akkermansiaceae; genus Akkermansia. Next base: position 16,564 of record CAYJNX010000017.1, read on the forward strand.
TGAGTGCGCACTTTTTTTCCTATGGAGAAGATACGCTGGAAGACGCGATTAGAATAAGCCCCCGTTGTCTGCTCTGCTAGCGCGACTCGGTAGGCTTCTTTCAGCTGCCCGAAGATCTCTGTCTCTCCTATCACCATCGAGTCTAAGCCTGCGGCTAACTGCGCGAGGTGCTGGAGTGCTGCCACGCCATCGTATCGATAAAAATAATGATCTAGCTGCTCGTCCTGCGCCGCCATGAAGTAGTGAAGCAGGCTGTGGTACATCGCTTCCACATCCTCTCCCCATGCGTAAATTTCCGTGCGGTTACAGGTAGAGAGTAGCACGCATTCGCGCACATGCTCCAGATCGTGCAGCACGCGATGCGCCTCTGGTATGCTCGACTTGGATACGGCGAACTTCTCCCTCACTGCCAAGGGGCAGCAGTGAAAGTTCACTCCGAGGCAGAGCATGGATAGCCGTCGCGAGGCAGGAGGAGACTCTTCACTCATGAAGTAAGCAGATACAGACAGATTTACTTACTGGCGAGAGCGATGGCCTCTACCAAGCTTGCAATGTTATGCTTCTCCGACTCGACATGAGGCGTGATATCGTACTCCGCTAAGGCAGCTGTCGTGACAGGTCCTATACTGGCGATGCGGCATTGGGCATGCAGCTTGATCCCCATCTTCATCCAGTGATGCACGGTGCTCGCGCTCGTGAAGCTAATCCAGTCTGCGCCTTCTGATTCGATAATGGGGCGCACGCCTGTAGGGTCTTCAGTTTCGGGAACTGTCTGATAAGCGATGCATTCATCGACGATTGCCTTGCGCTTCATGAGCTCGCGGTAGATATAATTACGTGCTTGCTCGCCATGCACCCACAGCATACTCGTATGCTCGATGCCACCGAACTCTTCTGACTTACGGTCGAACTCAGCGATCAACTCTTCAGCGACTGCCTTCTGTGGCATCACATCGACCATGAGTCCGAACTTCTTCAGCTCCGCGGCTGTACCTGGTCCCACCGCAGCGATGCGCGCACCGCCTAGCTCTCGTATGTCTTCATAGACGGCGAAGAAGGCTTGGAAAAACTTTTTTACTCCATTCGGGCTAGAAAATACCAGCCAATCGTAGCGAGGCGCATCGACCACGGACTCAGCAAAGCCATGCCTATCGCTAGGCGGCGCGATGCGAATCATAGGAAGCTCCAGCACCTCAGCACCGAGGTCTTCCAGTGAGCGGCTAAGCGCACTAGCCTGCTGGCGCGTACGTGTGACGATGACGCGCTGACCATGCAGAGGCATATCGCTCCACCAGTCGAGCTGGTCACTGAGTGTTGCCACCTCGCCTATCACAAGAATAGCAGGCGCGGCAAAGTTCTGAGCCTTCGCTTGCTCACAGAGTTCACCTACCGTCGTGAGTAACTTACGCTGACGCGTCGTGCATCCCCACTGAATGAGAGCAGCTGGCGTGGCAGGGTCTTGCCCCTCCGCTATGAGGGTCGCGATAATGTCATCCAGCCTCTTCATGCCCATGAGCATTATTTTAGTTCCCTGCGCTTGGGCTATATTGGCAAGATTAACACTAGCAGCGGATTCAGAGGACTTTCCATCCATCTCATGACCTGTAAAAATACTCAGCTGCGTACACATCCCCCTCTGCGTGACAGGAATGCCAGCGTAGGCAGGAACAGCTAGGGCTGAGGAAATACCGGGCACCATCTGGAAGCGCACATTCGCGGCACGTAGATGAAGAGCCTCTTCACCACCACGCCCGAATACATAGGGATCTCCGCCCTTCAGGCGCACAGTGATTCGGTGCTTGCTCGCGCAGGTGACGAGCAACTGATTGATCTCCTCCTGTGGCAGCGCATGATTATCCGCGCGCTTACCGACGAAGATTCGCTCGCACTCGGGACGAGCGAAGCCGATGATAGAGGGTGCGACAAGCGCGTCATAGACGAGACAGTCTGCGCGCTCAATAAGGGACTTCGCCTTCAATGTAAGAAGCTGAGGATCACCTGGACCTGCCCCTACTAGATAAACTAAACCTGTCTTCATGACTTAAGTGAACTACTGTTAATACGCACCTGTCATCCCCGGTGCGATCACATCTGGTGATCCCATCGCAGGTGCTGTCGGCGATTCTACATCACCCTCCGCGCCCATCGCATGCTCTGGCGCAAGAGTCTGGGGACGAGATGGCTCGGTGGCAGTCGTTGTAAGGGCAGTGATAGAACCCTGCTGAGTCACCTGCTGAGCTGCCTGCTCTTCCATCTTAGACTCCTGATAGGCACGGTACAGGAGCTCACTCACTGTAACGATCTGGAATCCACGAGCCTGCAAGCCCTTCACGATACCTTCGACAGCATCGGCAGACGGAGCGTGTATATCATGAAGAAGGATGATAGAACCACTCTTCGCAGAGTCCACCGCGCGGGAGGTAACCACAGAAACACCAGGGCGACGCCAGTCATTCGTATCGACATTCCACATCACCGTGGTCATACCGTACTCATTAGTGAAATAATCGACAAGACTCGAATTAATAGCCCCATAGGGAGGACGCATCGTGCGCAGCTTACGACCACCAGTAGCGGAGTTAATGGCAGCGATGGAGCGATCCATCTGGCTCTTCACCGCATCGCGACTGATACTCGTCAGTGAGGGGTGATCCCATGTGTGTACGCCGATCTCATGACCAGCTGCCACCGCACGCGCCAGAATAGAGGGATGACGCTGCACGCGCTCACCGAGCACGTAGAAGGTAGCCTTCGCGCCATACTTGTTCAGAATATCAAGAATACGTGGCGTGTTAACGGGATGAGGACCATCATCGAAGGTAAGCGCAACATAAGGACCATTCATTGAAGCACCGAACACCTTACGACCAGGCTTAGTGGGCTTCACGCGCACGTTTGACGTATGTGGCTGAGCTGTGACAGAAGACCCAGACATCCCTGTAACTGGCTGAATTCCTTGCGCTTCTTGACCAGAAATATTTGCCTCTACGATAGGTCTATCATCTTGTGAGTCTTCTTGCGAAAAGAAGCTACAGGAGGAAACAATAACTCCTCCTATAAGCGCCGTAATCAGATAAGGTACAATCTTCATAAAATTCTGCACCCACCATATAGCATGTTCAGGAAATATGCAATACTTTTCAGTGACTTAGCACACTTTTGATTCACTCTAGGGTTCCTCTAGGGGTCCTCTAGTTATCGAGTAATTTCGGGTAAGATGCCATCGCGAGATCTCGCGACATGCTGCGAATCTCAGACGCATCACCTGCTTGCAAGGCACGCTCTGCTAGTGCGCAACAGTCTGCATAATTCAAATGCTTAATCGCATAGCGCAGTGCCGTCAGCACATGCGTCCCAGCCGAGATAGCATCCACGCCTAAGCCAACGAGCAGAGGAAGAAGCACGAGATCAGAGCCCGTCTCACCACAGATAGAAGTCGGTATGCCAGCCTTCACAGTCTGGCGCATCAGTCGCAGCACCCCAGGGTGCGCAGGGCGGAACATGTCAGCGACGCGGTAATTCACACGATCGACAGCGATCGCATACTGCGTGAGATCGTTACTACCTATCGAGAAAAAGTCCACATGAGGGGCGAGCAGGTCCGCTATCATCGCAGCACTGGGCACCTCGATCATCACTCCGACGCGCAGATCTTCACCATAAGCGATCCCTGCCGCGCGCAGCTCCTCACGACACTCATCCAGATGAGCCTTCGCCTCAAGTAGCTCAGTGAGCCCAGAGACCATAGGGAACATCACTGCCGCCTTCCCGTGAGCAGAGGCACGCAGAATAGCACGTAGCTGTTCACGGAAACTATCAGTGCGACTCAGCGAGACGCGTATACCGCGCCAGCCTAAGAAAGGATTTTCCTCCTTGTCTTCCATATTCTCAAATGGCAGCTTGTCGCCACCTGAGTCGAGCGTGCGGAAAACAACCTCGTGAGGCGCAGTAGACTCGATCAGACTCTTATAATGCTCGTACTGGGCATCTTCATCGGGAATCTTCCCATAACTAAGCAAGAAAAACTCCGTACGGAACAGGCCTACGCCTTCAGCACCTGAGTTCTTCATCGCCTCGAACTCGTGAGAAAACTCCACATTCGCGCTGATGCGCAGCTGGCGACCGTCACGCGTGATCGCGGGTTCATCGACATAGTGAGAGAGGTCGCGACGCTGCTGCTCCTTCTGAGCCTGAAGATTGCGATAAAACTCCATCGTGCGCTCGCAAGGATTAAAAATAATCGTCCCGCTATAACCATCCAAGATCGAGAACTGACCTATCTTCGCCTCGATCACCAAGTTCGGCACAGCCGCAATAGCTGGAAGTTCTAGTGAGCGCGCGAGAATAGCGGTATGCGACACAGCCGACCCGACCTCCGTCACAAAGCCCATCACCTTGTTACGCGCCATATTCACCGTATCACTGGGCGTCAGATCATAGGCGGCGAGTATACCCGGCTCTTCTTGAATAGTCTGCGTGGGGAACTGCATCTGCTTCTCGTGCTCTAGATTACTCAGCACACGACTCATCACATCGTCCATATCAGCGACGCGAGAGCGTAAGTAAGGATCGTCAAGCTGGCGCATGACCTCCATGTAATTCTGCACGACGGCGTAGTACACGGACTCTACATTCTGCAAACGCTTACGCAGTTCGTTCTGCACGCGCTGCATGAGAGTCCTATCGCGTACCAAGAGAAGATGCACATCAAAGATGGCCGCCTCATTCGCACCACTCATGGTCTCCACGCGATTCTTCAGAACATGCAGCTCTAATTCCGTGTGCTCCAGTGCCTGATCAAGGCGAGCCCACTCGTGGTCGACGAGATTCTCTGTGATAGCGTAAGTACGAGGGGCAGCTCCTCCGCGTGCTTCCACGCGCATCGTCCCCATAGCGATACCTGGAGATATAGGCTCTCCTTTCAAGCGGTATTCAAATGGCTCATTCATACCCCTATATGATTATCTTTAATCCTCACCGAACTTGGCAAGAATAAGCTGCTCGATAGCCTCCATGAGTTCGGCCTCATCCTCACCTTCGACACTAACCTTGATAGATGAGCCACAGCCGACAGCAAGCATCATTAAGCCCATGATACTCTTTCCATCGACAAACTCGTCATCCTTCTCTACAGTCACCTCAGATTTATACTTTGACGTTAATCGTACAAATTGGGCAGCAGGGCGAGCATGGATTCCTAGTTTATTGAGAATAGTGAGTTCTTTTGTGATCATAATGCAAGTCTTACTATGTTTTGTCCAATGATTATATATCTCATCCTATATCAAAGCGAGCATTTTTTCATCCATGGCGATTTTTTCATGAACTTTTATATTAAATCGACGAGATACTTCTCAAAAGAAAACAAAACACTCTACGATAGAAACGCTTGTCATACAATAAAAAACAAAATAATCTCACGCAGGTCTAACTTCACCCACATCATTCAGAAAAAGCCCATGTGAAGAGTGAGTTGACATCTCTATTCACCGACCTACAGATTCTTGAGTTCACCTACTGCGACGATTTGCTGCGCGAATTCTCTTTTTCTCGAAGAGCTCGTCCTTTCTTTTCTGCTTGTCAACAGCAATTGGCTTAATCGTATAATCCTTCCAATACTTCAAAACAGACTCTCCTCCACACCCTATAATTACCCCTTCGCGATTAAGCACTGTAATAATTCCTTTTTCAAGAGTATCCCCATGAAAACCTCCTTCTGGATTCAATAAAAAATTATTAAATTTTACACCGTCCTTACATAGTGTGAAAATATAAAAAGGCGCATTAATCTTACAAATATGATAGTCATCCAGCGTATAACCAGTATAATACACAATAGCATCATCCAGAATGGAACCTACACGGTTATACCTACAATAAGCAATCACTTCAATGCGAGGATCTCGCTTCATGATTTTTATATATTTATTCAAAGCTTTTCCTGCTTCCTCACTAGGATACTCTAAGCCAAGTCCGCGAACACATCTTAAATAGTTATCAATCTGAATAAAAAAGAAAAATTCCGCATCGCGGCGAACCTCATTAGCAAGTGGAGGATTCTTATCAAGAGCTTTCGCCACGAGGCTATCATCAGCGACAACGCCAGTTCCTGTACTTGAATCCCCCTTATCATCAGCAGCACAAGAAATAGATACAGAAGAAAAGGCGGCAAATAATATTAAAAAAAAGTGTTTCATACCAATACTTAATTATTATGCGCTCTTCTGCGGTTTAATCAAGTAAAAAATTACAGAATTATTTCTTGACTTTTTTATTTAGAGAGATTATCATCTAATAAGATAAGCGCTTACGCTCTATCATAAATAACATAAAAATCCCCGAGTTTCGACGTTCGCACCATGAATCTTTAGAAGCATAACTCATTCATCTT
>CAYJNX010000018.1:0-22399 GCA_964371525.1 uncultured Akkermansia sp.
ACATTATTTGACAACCAAAATGCGCTTAATCTGATGTCCGAAATGGGAAATTCCCGGCACTCGTGTCAGATCTGTAAGAGCAGCGACTCCAAAGAAAGCAGCAAACCATGGGGCGGCAAAGAAAAGAAGCAAACACATAGCAAAGGACATGACTATGTTAAACCAAAAGACTGTGTTGCAATCAGCCTCCGTCCTATCTTGCTTGCGTATGAGAGCAGCGCCAAAACCGCAGTCCTTGAGCTGGTTTGCTACAGCAAAGAATATACTTGTGAGGCCTAGCACCCCCATTTCATCTGGAGTAATGAGGCGCGCAAGAATCATCCCAAAGATAAAGGTGACAGGTTGGAGCGTGAGCTTGGAAATAAACTGCCACTTCACCCCACTGAGGGTCTCTTGCTTGATGCTGCTCATAAGATCGAGACATTATACCTACATGAGCAATTGAATCAAGTCTTAATCCTAGCCCGATAATGACAGATGTAATCTATGCTTGCCTTAAGATTCCAATTCACATATACTAGTGTGGCTTTCAACTCCTACCAATCTCCTAAAATCAGCTTCATCATGAATAACGAACGTGCAACCAATTCTCAGCATATTGGTATTTTAAATCTTTGGTGGACTTCTAACTATGGAGCCAATTTGACAGCACTGGCCTTGCAGCGTTTTCTCCAAGATCTCGGCTACACGAGTGAGCTGATCAATTATACTCACTATAGAGATCCTGATGAGAATTACGAGCAATCAGTCTATTGTCAATTTGCTAAAAGAGAGCTCATTGCAACTGAGCGATACTTGCACCATGAGCCCCTATTTGAACTCAACAATCGTTTTGATACCTTTATTGTCGGATCTGATCAGGTATGGCGCTATGATTACATGAAAGGAACGAATTTTGCTTGCTTTTTTAATTTCGTAGCCGCTGACAAAAAGCTTCTTGCTTATGCCGCGAGCTTTGGAGTCGATAAGGGCAATTGGCCAGATAACTATCGTAGCACTATAGAATGCCTTTTGCAGCGCTTTGATGCTTTATCTGTACGCGAGCAGAATGGTGTCGGTTTTTGTAAAGAATTCAATGCGCCCTTGGCCACGTGGGTTGTAGATCCGGTTTTTCTATTCGATCGAGCATGGTGGGCAGCGATAGCCGATCAAGCTAATGAAGAGCTTCCTGATCATTTTATAGCTCACTATATCCTTGATATGAGCGAAAGTATCAAATCAAGCCTCCAATCCCTATCAGCGGATTGTCTCGTTGATATTACCCAGTGGGAAGGAAAGAAATCTAGTGTTTATCAATGGGTCAAAGCAATACGTGACTGTGATAGCCTCATCACGGACTCGTTCCATGGTGTTTGTTTCGCTATACTGTTTCGCCGTCCCTTTGCAGTCTATGCGAATAAACAGCGTGGCTATGCGCGTTTCGACAGTTTATTGTCTGCTGTTGGGATGCTAGACCGAATCATCACTCCTGAGGCTGGAGCAGAGCGCCTGCATCAACTACTTTCAATAAAGGTGGATACCTTAGCTCTCGAAGATCAGCTTGACCCATTTATTGTACGGTCAAAAGAGTTTTTGAAGAAGGCAATGGAAAGGGAGTGTCGCAATAATCGTTTAAGCTATACTCTGCACCTGGCACTAGAGAATAAGAAACGCCTGATTGATATCGAGAAGAGATTTATAAAAATTAGCATCCTGAAGTACAAGTTTATTTTGCTATTCTCTTGGGGTTATAAGCGTTATCGTACACGCGAGATTATCAAAGAGTTAAAATCGCGGATCTCTGCGCAATGATATTTCTATGCCTTGGTGCATGTGCCTACCTGTACCCAATTGCATCCCCCAGAGAACGCTAATAGATGAGGCTACTTTTCGTCAAATGCGACGTTGAGTGAAAATGAGATTTTGCATTTAAGCAAAGGAAGGTTTAAAATTGTAACATCTCCTCTGTGCGTGCAATAACTCCAGCCAAAGTTATAAGAAAAACCGGCACTGCGTCAGAATCGTATCGCGATTGCCTCACTCAATAAAGAGGCTAGTATTAGAAATGAGGCAGCTATAGAAAAAGTAGCGTGATTTAACAGAGGGATCGCTTTATATTTCCAATCAAATGAAGATACATACCGCCGCCTTCAGGGAGCGTAGTTGGTCAAGAGAAAAACGAAATAAATCTACCTCGAGAATCATCTGAAAGTCTTGCCATACGAACAGATAGTAGCCATCTATAAGCTTTTGCACCCTCAAATAAAGTCGGCTATAGCTTTATCTTGCTTGCGCATCCATTGTTTAATGTAGAAATGCAGTGCTATTCCTGAAATAGGCTTAGGCAAAGAGCATAGTTTGAGAGCTCGGCGTAGTCGGCCATGGATTTCACCCTTTATGTGCTTATCGTGAGGGAGCTGAGCCGAGATCCAACTATAATATTTTATACGTGCCAACGCGTTCATATCAAGATCTCTGGGGATGAATATGAGTAATTCAAACAGGTGTATCGAAATCCAACGACAATAGGCAGGATCATCAGAAAAATGATGCCTTTCTGCGTAAATCGAAGCCTCTGTGCTCATGAGTGATATCATGTTCGCGCGTTTCAGTGTCTTACGCGGTACATCTGCATTCATGATTGAACCATCACGATCGTCAAAGTAAAAATACGTAAATGCGTCTAAATTAATGGTGCGGGGACCAGTAGCTGCCAGTTGAAAATTCCAGAGTTCATCCTCATTGAGCATATCTGGCTTGAAGAGTAAGTCGTGTTTTAGAAGATACTCGCGCTTGATCAGTTTGTTCCATGGAGAGCCTATCCAGCTATGGCCGAGATAGGCTTGGTGCAACTCATCACCACTGATTACTCTGTCATACGGAATTCGCGTGCGCAAGAGCTCTCCCGATGATGTCTTTGCGTGACCTATAACCAAATCAACATCCCAAGATTGTGCTTTTTCTAAAAAGAGCTCCAGTGCATCAGCTTCCAGATAATCATCACTATCGACAAAAAAAAGATATTTACCCCGCGCAACTTCGATACCTGAGTTTCGGGCAACTGATACACCTTTGTTGGTTGCATGATTGAGAATTGTCCATGCAATATGGGCTGGCCAATCTGACGATGAGAGAATGTTTTTCGCCTTTATTGCACTATCATCTGTACTACAATCATTGACGAGAATTAGCTCCGCATCTATAGTTTGCTTTTTGAGGGACAATAAAGTCTTAGGTAAATAATCTTCCACGTTATAAAACGGGATTACGATACTAATGATAGGTGCATTCATAGATTCTATGTGAAATTTGAGTATATATGCCGAAGTAGCCGGTAGCTAGTCAGAGCTAAAATGTTATTTAAAATGCGGTTTAAATACTTCGAATTAGGGATAAGAGCTTTCGCAGTTTGAGCTCTATTTTGAAAGAAAGAGGTAGTTGGGCTATGAGCTGTTTTCTCGCTTTTTCCATTTCAGGGGCTATGTCTTGGCGTATATCATGCAGCCAATTAACGATATCGTAGGATTCTTTCATGATACGGCGAAACACGCCTAGCTGCCACACTCGACGTTTGCCAAAAGGGAGTTCTTTGAGTTTCGTGAAATAAGGAATGTAGAGGTAGATAATATTCAAAAAATCTGTCACTGGCCTCTTGCGTCGAGCATCATTGTGAGTCACAGAGCCAGCTCGCTGGTAGTAACAGTAGAGCGCATCGCGGATCAAATAGCAGCGATCTGTATGCATTGCATAGCACATGTTGAAAAAACCATCCTCGGATAGAGGAATCCCAAGGGCAAAGCGCAGCTGCTTGCCCCGAATGATATTCATCGAATAAAGTGTTGTATTCGCAGTGAGATGCTGCTTGACGATAGCATCAGGAGTCCAAGCGAAATCGCGTGGCGCATTCTCATCAAAATCGCGCGTAGGATACTGATCCACCGGCTCGGCATCATCATAGTAATGGGCAATGCCACTGACGATCATGCTATCGGGGTGTTCTGCCTGAGCTGTAGCCATACGTTCTATAGTTTGTGGCAGCCACCAGTCATCACAATCCAGAAAGAGAGCATAATCTCCCTTTGCCTCATCCAGACCCCTATTGCGAGCGGCAGAGACACCTTGGTTCTGTTGTGAAAAGACGCGTATGCGCGCGTCCTTTTCAGCCCATGCTTGCAGAATGCTGAGACTGGAGTCAGTAGAGCCATCATCTACACATATCGCCTCCCAATGAGGGGAGCTCTGGCTGAGCATCGATTGCAATGAGTGATGCAAGTACTTCTCGCAATTATAAACGGGAATGATAACTGAAATCAACATCTGATTCATTGGCTCATTTTGGTGTAGTGTTCGGGCGTAATCCAATTAATCTGCTTGAGTACTCGTGATCGAAGCACAGCGGGAACACACTTCATAAGCATCCACCAGCATTCATAACCAAATGGTATGTTACACAGCTTCTGCATCCATGTATGCATGAGCTGATACTTGACCACTCGCATATCAACAAGTTCCTGTAGCTTCTTCGGGATGTAAGGAAGGCGGTGTTTCCATGGGGAGCTGCGCCATAGCTGGTAGAATGGGGCATATCCATAGAGGGGTGGGTAAAGTGTGCAGGGCTTGTATGCCGTCATAAAATGCAGGAGAGATGGATGATGGAGAGCTCTTTCTGCGTCTTGTGGTGTGTACACCGTAGAAAACCCATCCTCCAATTCTCCTTTTGCGATACGTTGGTAGATTGGATACATGTGCGGTGATACGCAGTAACTCAATGGGAGAGTGACAACGCGTCCTCGACAGAGACCATTGAGTATATCTTGATCTTTGTAGATAAATTTTTCTGGAAGATTACGACCGAGTTCAATACAGCGTCTACCCATATTTTCGCGACGCCATTCTGGCAGATTCATGACGAATTGACCTGCATAGTAGTACCTCGGCATTTCTTCTTGCGTAACGTTGAAATGCTCGCGAACAGATTCTACATGCTGTACAAAATAAGCACTATACGCAATAGATAGCTCCTCAACGCCCGCCAAAAGAGCATCTCCCAGCTCTACCTCGAAAAGCGCTTCTATGTCTCTGCATAGCATGACATCTGCATCAATATAGAGGACGCGATCTACCTGGGTAGACAGGATGTCGGGCAAGAGAAAGCGCGCGTAGGTAGCAGGAGGGAAATAATCGTGATCAGCTAGTCCCTCTAGAAGACTAGTGACATCGTGATAGCTCAGGCGGAACTTTCGAGCATCGCATCGCGTTTGCAAGTCACGTACTATTTGTTCTTCTATATCAAGTCCTAATATGTGTATGTGATAGCGCTGTCCATCCTTTGCATTGCGTAAAATAGACTCGCAGGCTAGGGCAAGGGGGACGCTGAAATTACGGTCTGCCGCAATGGCTATATGATAGTATTGTCCTGTTGTCTTCATTGAGATTGACTATTATTTAGTAGTGAGCGTAGATAATTTGAGTCTGCGATACAGCAATCGCAGGATGGCTTTTTGGTGCTTCAAGTAGCTCTTAAGCTGAGTGAAGGCGGGATGTGAGATAAAGCAGGAGAAAAGGAAAATACTCATACGCATGGAGCGGAGGAAGGCTTGGGCTCTTGACATATGCGGCAGTCTATTGCGCGCGCTGTGATAGAGCAACTCCATCGTCCCTCCTTGTAACTCGCTCCAACGGCCCAGATATTGCCAATCTCTAGCAATTGCCTGATAGACTAATAGCTCATCATCAGCGATACTCGCCGCGCGTGTAGCGTTCATCGCAGAGTCGAGGCGCCCTTTGCGGTATCCATAGATACGATTACTGCTCAGCACGTAGCTAGAGCTCAAGCTCTGGATAAGCCTTGTTTTGAATAAGAAGTCCTCAGCTATTCGTATGCAGGGGTGAAAATACACACTCGCGTCATGCCAGAGGTGGCGGTGGTAGAGTGCATTCCACACATAAGGCTTGATCTTGAGGAGGGGTGGCACTTCTCCGCTCTTATAGTGTGCGTCTTCTAATGTATTCCATTCTTCCTCCCAATCTGCCCAGTGGACTTGACCATCGGACGAGAATAAATAGGCAGATGCTTCGACTATATCCGCGCTATGCTTTAGTGCGAGCGACATATAGAGATCGAGTGCATGCGGAGCATAGCAATCATCAGCGTCAAGGAATGTGAAGTACTGCCCCTTCATCTGATTAAGTCCCTCGTTTCGTGCAGAGGAGACCCCGCCATTCTCTTTTGCTATTACACGAAAGCGCGTGTCCCGCTGGGCATATTCGTCGAGGATAGCTTGAGAATTATCGGGGGAGCCGTCATTCACGCAGATGCATTCCCAGTTCGTATAGCTCTGCGCGAGCACACTGTCGAGGCACTCGCGGAGATACGCCTCGACATTATAAACAGGTACGATGATACTGATGAGTGGTGAGATCATGATGACTGACTCTTGAGCTTGGTACGCAGGGGGAAGTAGTGCTTCATCATGAGATTCACCGCGAGCACGAGGCATTTCCCATGAGGCACGGGTAAGGTCAGCATCAGTTTTAAGAAGAGCTCTTTTGCGTCATTAACCTGTGCAGGCACATGTAAGAGTCCACGCTGCTGATACTCTTTCAGACGCGGGCGGACAATGCGGAGGAAGGCAGGCTTCACGCTTTCTTCTAGCCGACTGTAGTCGAAGTACATACCGCGCGCAAAATCGAGAGCATACGCGCCCTCCAGCGCTGCCCAGATCTCGGGGGACTTCTGCGCCATGAGCTCTGCGATATAATCGTATTCGAAGATAAGTGTCTCGTAGTTACCCGTCTTATTAATGGAAGAGTTCGGGTTCGTCTGGCGGTAGAAGTGCAGCACATCGGAGATCCATACGGCACGATTCGCAAAGCTCATCGTCTGAAACCAGAAGCCTGTGTCTTGGTAGGCGGCGCGCGGTGTCTCGTGGAAGCGAATATTGTGCTGCTCTATCCAGCTGCGACGGTAGACTCCTGTACAGATGTAGAGAGGCAGGTTAAAAGCGGCTTTTTCCTCACGCGGGCAGAGTGCGCGGTCTTTAAACTCAGCGGGGTAATCACTGATATCTTGGAAGCGACGCTCACCGGATAGATCCCAGAAGTAGCTGCAGCGCGACTTCACCATATCCGCATCGTGCTCTTTCGCTACTTGAATGAGTCGCTCAAACATATTCTCAGCGATGTAGTCATCGCTCTCCACGACGGCGACGTACTCCCCCTGCGCTACATTCAGCCCCGTATTCATGGCTATGCCATAGCCACCATTTTCTTTCGTAATAACTCGCACACGCGCGTCACGTGCTGCGTATTTCTCAAGTATAGCTAGAGACCCATCGGTCGAGCCGTCATTTACCGTGATGAGTTCAAAGTCGCGAAAACTCTGCTTCACCACACTATCCAAGCACTCCTCTAAGAAAGGCGCGACATTATAAACAGGCATGACGATACTGAGTGCAGGTGTAGGCATGGGCTTAGTATAGGTGAGTCTCTTGATTTTTCAAGCCTTTTTTATATTTCAATTTTTTCAATAACAAACATATAGCCAGTTCTCGCAATTCGTTTTCAGCAAAGCTGAATAAGAAAAGTCACCATAAAGCCCCACCCACTAAGATATCCTTGACAGCTGTGTAGTTCGCAGTTATAGTTTCCGGGTAACTCCATCATGTCAAACCATCAGAACATACTCATCGTAGGAGCTGGACTCTCAGCTGCCGTCTTAGCTCGACAGCTTGCAGAAGCAGGCACTCGCTGCCACGTTATTGAAAAAGACGCTTTCATTGGTGGTATGTGCTACTCGAAGCGCGATGAAGAGACAGGCGTGGATGTACACGAGTATGGCCCCCATATCTTTAACACGAGTAATGAAGATCTCTGGAGCTATGTGCAGAAGTTTGACACATTCTATCCGTGGGTAAACCGCGTGAAGGCGAGCAATGAGCGCGGTGTGTTCTCCTTCCCTATCAATCTCCACACCATCAATCAGCTTTTTAACCAGCGACTCACGCCCGCAGATGCTCAGAGTTTCATCGAGCAGCAGCGCGATACGAGCATCACAGAGCCAAAGAACGCAGAGGAGAAAATCCTCTCTATGGTCGGACGTGAGCTCTACGAGACATTTTTCAAGGGCTACACGATGAAGCAATGGGGCATGAGCCCTGCTGATATGCCCGCAGACATCCTAAACCGCATCCCCGTGCGCTTTAACTACGATGACAACTACTACTTCTCTCGCTATCAGGGATTTCCCATGAGTGGCTACACGCAGTGGATTAGCAATATATTCGACCACGAGCTCATCACGGTACAGCTCTCGACGCGCCTTGAGAAATCCATGATGGATCAGTATGATCACATATTCTACTCAGGACCTTTGGATGAATACTTTGACTATGCCGAAGGCGATCTCAGCTACAGGACTGTCACTTTTAAGAAAATACGAGGAGAGGGCGACATGCAGGGCAATGCGGTTATCAACTACAGCGACCTCTCTGTCCCCTACACACGCTCGCATGAGCATCGCTACTTCTCACCATGGGAGCAGCATGAGAAGAGCATCCTCGTACAGGAGTATAGCCATGAATCCACACGTGAAGATCATAAGTTCTATCCGAAGCGTACGCCTGATGACATGATCATTTTCGAAAAATACCTTGCACGAGCCAAGGAGGAGTTCTCGACGAGAAATGTATCCTTCATCGGTCGTCTTGCCACTTATCGCTATCTTGATATGCAGCAGTGTATCCTTATGTCGCAGCGTTACGCTCAGGCTTGGCTAGACTGGAAGAATGGTCTGACAGATGAGCTATCCTGCATGCCTGAGTCTGTGTAACGATCGCCTTGCGGCATTATTATTTGCGCTTATAGCAAAATTTATCTTGCATACGGCGGTAAAATATGGTTTAATTCGCGCACATTACCATTTTATGCGCACGTGGCGGAATTGGTAGACGCGCTAGTTTCAGGTTCTAGTGAGTAACATCGTGAAGGTTCGAGTCCTTTCGTGCGTATCTGAAAAGCGACGGTCATAGTTTTCTGTGACCGTCGCTTTTTTTGTTGAATGATGCAACGGCAGTGTGTACTACTATACCCCCTTATGAACACTCTTATTTTTCTCGCGATGAGCGCGCT
Source organism: uncultured Akkermansia sp. (assembly GCA_964371525.1). GTDB lineage: Bacteria > Verrucomicrobiota > Verrucomicrobiia > Verrucomicrobiales > Akkermansiaceae > Akkermansia. The sequence goes on from CAYJNX010000018.1 coordinate 9,109, forward strand.
AGTAAGCTCCTGTGCTACGATTGAAAGCGAAACGACGGAGCACGAAGCTACGCTCACCGAGACCGTGCGCGTGGGGGAATCTATAACAATCCCCCTCCCCGCTAACCCAACTAATGGCTACTGTTGGAATGTCTACAAGAAGCCGTCTTATTGCTCAGTAGACATCAAGGCATCGCCCCCGACAGATAGAGAGCGGATAGATTCGGCCTATGTTGAGTATATCACCATCACTGGTAAAAAAGCAGGCGAAGAAGTCATCGAGCTGCGCTACTCTCGCCCAAGGGAGCTCCCCCCTATCGATCCCAATGACAACTGTACCATACGCGTCACGGTCTCAGATTAAGGTTCCCTTCAGACTCGATCTTGACAAATCCCTATCCTAACATTAGGATAGGGCATTCCTATGAGCAAACGCCCGAGTAAAAAAGACCGCCTCTTGCGCCGAAAGCGTGTCATCCTGCATTCCATCGCGCTCATCTTGCTCAGCATCATTTCTTACAAGATCTACGGCTACGCTCGCGATCTCACGCAGACGATACAGTTCCTAAATAAAGCAGTCCTCGCCGAGGGTGCCGTCATCGACGTGCGTCAGTCCACCCATGAGGACTTCGTGACCATGCTGCCATCTGGGAAGCTAGCGACTAGCGGCGAGAGCTACTATGTACCCATCGTCCAGTTCACAGCTCAGGACTGCCCGCCACTCGTGCGTGAGCTGCCTGATATCAGTGCCTACGACTACAAGCTAGGGCAGCTTGTCCCCCTCGCCATCTTAAGCGAGGAGATCGAGGGGCAGCTAACACACAGGGTGCGCGAGCACCATGATCACTTCCTCTGGGGTGCTTTCGCGATTAAACTCGGCAGCTGCCTCCTTTTCATCCCTACCCTTTACTTCATCTGGAAGAGACTACGCCTACGCTGGTCGACGAAAAAGCCCGCGCGTAAGAAAGCAGCAGCGAAAAAAACAGCGGCAAAAAAGAAGACTCCCGCGAAGAAGTCTTCTCCTAAAAAAGAGCTTGTGACAGCAGCTCAGGACTCTACAGAGGGCGCAGCTGCGCCAGAGCCTCATTAAAGAGCTTCACCGACCACTGCCCTGGGGCGGTAGCCTTCTCACCTACGTAGCCGTAGATGAGGCATGATCCCAGCTGTGAGTACAGCAGGCGGCTCGTAGGACCGAGCTCACCCATGCCCATGACAGCCATAGGTCCGCTGCGCTGGGCGAGCAGCTGTGTGCCGACCATCATATCCTCTGCCGAGTGGAGACGGAAGGCGAACTTCACGATGTCTGCTCCGCGCTCTCGGGCGTAGGCCTCATGCTGGCGTAGGAGGTCGAGTGAGGGGGTCTTGTCAAAGTCATGGTAGGACGCGACCGTGAGCACGCTCGCGTTTTTCGCGTCTTGGAAGAGCTCCTGCGCCTGATCCATGTGGCGTATCTCCCAGTCGATGGCATCGGCCATGGAGAGCATGGAGTGCATCACCTCGCGACGCTTCGCCTCGGCTATGCTCTTCAGGCCGCCCTCGTCACGGTGGCGGTAGGTGAGCAGCGTGGGCTTGCGACCAGGGTGGCTGAGTATCTCATCGACGCTCAGTTCGAGTGGGAGCGCGTCGAGGCGCAGCTCCAGAGCATGGCATGCGGGCATGCTCATGGGCTGAGCGAGATCGAGCCAGTCATGCCATTCACTCACAGAACCGACGATATAGGGGGGATAGGGAGCGTTACCTTGTACGAATAGATCCTTCATGTCTGCCCTTTATATAGCATAGTGCCGGAAGGCTGGCAAGTCGAGACTGCGTCTGCATTTCAGGACTTTCTTAACACTGACGCATTATATACTTGACTCGAAGCGTTTTTTCGCGCATCTAATAAAGTAGCGAAGCACACCAGCGGACTCGCACCTGCGATGAATCCTAGATTCTAGGCGCATCAGAGGTCTGAGCGAGTAGCCTGCGTCGCCCCCTCCCTAAGAAACATCAGAAGAAAAAGAATTCAACATGGCAAAAACCCTCATCATTTCCGAGAAACCCAGCGTCGCGACGGATTTAGCCCGCGTCCTAGGCAAGAGTCTCGGTAAGTTTAAAAGAGACGACAAGACTGGAGCTTACGTCAACGATACGCATTTCATCACTTCCGCCGTCGGTCACCTGCTAGAACAGAAGAAGCCTCAGACAGAAGCTGGCAAGAGTCTCCCTTGGAAGATGGAGTACCTCCCTGTCATTCCGAAAGAGATGGAGCTCGAACCCATCGCGAAGACAGCCGACCGTCTCCGCAAGGTGCTGCGCCTCGCGAAGAGCAAGGAAGTGGACACCATCGTGAATGCCTGCGATGCTGGGCGCGAAGGTGAACTTATTTTCCGTAACATCATCCGCTACGGGAAGATTAAAAAGACCCTGAAGCGCCTCTGGATGCAGAGCATGACCGATGACGCCATCATGGAGTCATGGAATCAGCTCATCGACGACGCGAGCATGCAGAACCTCTCCGATGCCGCCATTTGCCGCGCGGAGTCCGACTGGCTCGTCGGCCTGAACAGCACACGCGCCCTCACCGTCCTCCAGTCCGCCCCCGGTGGTTTCCATGTCACGCCTACGGGACGCGTCCAGACCCCCACGCTCGCCCTCCTCGCTGGTCGCCAGCAGGACATCCTCGCCTTCATCCCCCAGAGCTACCATGAGGTACGCGCCCAGTTCGAAGCCCAAGCCGGCACTTACGAGGGCAAGTGGATAGACACGCAGTGGAAGAAGAACGAAGCCCACCCCGAGCGCACCCGCGACAGAATCTGGGCTAGCGAACTCGCCGAAGCCATCGCCGCACGCTGCACGGGCAAGCAGGCCGAAGTCGTCGAGACGAAGAAGCCTGTGAAGCAGGCAGCCCCCCTCCTCTTCGACCTTACCTCCCTCCAGAAGGAAGCCAGCAATCGCTTCGGCTTCTCCGCACGCCGCACCCTCCAGCTCGCACAGGAATGCTACGAGCGACACAAGGTGCTCACCTACCCCCGTACGGACTCGAAGTTCCTGCCAAACGACTACGTGAAGACCGCGTACCGCACGGTAGGCGACCTCCAGCGCAAGCTGCCTGCCTTTGCAAACTTCGCGGGCGAGATCCTTGACAAGAAGCTCATCAAGCCTAGCAAGCGAGTCTTCGATAGCAGCAAGGTGAGCGATCACTTCGCCATCATCCCCACGGGGCATGTCGCGAGCCTCAGCGGCGACGTAGAAAAGATCTACACCCTCGTCGTCCAGCGATTCCTCGGCATCTTCATGCCCTCCGCAGAGTTCGAAGACACCGACCGCAAGAGCATCATCACGCACAGCGACGGTACAGCCGACCACTTCCACTCCCATGGACGCGTCATGAAGCTCGCAGGCTGGAGAGCTCTCTATGCCTCCTCCGCACGTCAGAAGAAAGAAGACCTCTGCGCCGTCGCCGCTGGCGAACGCGTCACAGCGAAGGAACTAGAGAAGCGCGACGAGACGACGAAGCCACCCGCGAACTACAACGAAGCCACCCTGCTCTCCGCCATGGAAAGCGCGGGGAAGCTCGTGGAAGACGAAGAACTCTCCTCCGCCATGAAGGAGCGCGGACTCGGCACACCTGCGACGCGCGCCTCCATCATCGAAGGACTCATCACACAGGAATACATCGTGCGTGACGGTAAGGAACTCATCGCGACGCGTCGAGGCATGGACCTCATCGAGCTGCTGGGTCGCATCGGACTGAGCACACTGTCCTCCCCCGAGCTCACAGGCGACTGGGAATACCGCCTCAAGCAGATGGAGCAGGGCAAGCTCCAGCGCGGCACCTTCATGAAGGAGATCGCCGCCTACACGGAAGACATCATCGCCAGCGTGCGTAACTTCATGGACAGCGGGCATAACCCCGACATCGAGATCGCCTGCCCAGCCTGTAAGGAAGTGGGTCTGACGAGCCGCATGGACTCCGTGTCGTGCAAGCACTGCAAGTTCCGCCTGCGCCGCCTCCACTCGGGACTCGCCCTGACAGACGAGCTGCTGAGCCAGCTCATCACCACACGCGAACTCCCCCTCATGGAAGGCTTCCGCTCCCGCTTTGGAAAGCCCTTCAAGGCAGGCCTGCGCCTCATCGAAGGACCTCGCGTCTGGAAGGCAGAGTTCTACTTTGAAGACGAGCTCTCCCCTGCCGAGAAGGCCGCGGAAGCGCAGCAAGAAAGCCTAGGCATCTATCCTGTCATCGGACAGGGAGATCTCGAAGTCTTCGAGAGTCCGAAGGCATGGAGCGTCCCGCAGTTCAAGCGCGAAGGCTCGACACGCACTGGTCTATCCCTCTCACGCGTCCTGCTCGGACGTGAGCTCAACCGCGACATCCTCGCGAAAATCCTCACCGAGGGCAAGAGCGAACTCATCAAGGAGTTCGTCTCCCAGCGCACGAAGCGCGCCTTCGATGCCTTCCTCGTCCTCGACGCGAAGAAAGGGCAAGTAGGCTTCGAATTCCCCCCACGCGAACCACGTGGCAAGAACGCGAAGGCCGACTCACGCTTCACGAAGTCGAATGCCGCCGCCGCCGACCTCAGCACAGCCACGAAGCATGGCAGCATCGCAGTGAAGGGCAAGGGCGAGCACGAACTCCTCGAAAGCGCACAAGCATGGCATGTGCCCAGCCTCAGCTATGGCAAGGCGAAGAAGCCTCTCGCCATCGCGAAGGAGATGTGCGGTGTCACCGTCACCGCCCCCATGGTGCAGCGACTGCTCGCCAAGGGGAAGACAGAACTCATCAAGGACTTCGTCAGCGCGAAGACAGGCAAGAAGTTCGAAGCCTTCCTCAGCTTCAAGCCCACGACGGGCAAGGTCAGCTACGAGTTCCCTGAGCGCGAGCTATGATAGCCCTACTCCGAGCCATCTACTCCTTTGCCGACCGCTTCACGGTGGGCATCCTCGTAGCAGTCATTATCGGACTCTACCTGCCCTGCTCGGGGCAGGTGGCCGTCGGTTTTGAATGGGCGACGCAGATCGCCATCATGATACCCTTCTTCTTCTATGGACTGCGTATCAAGAGCAAGGAAATGCTCGCGGGGCTGCTGCACTGGCGACTCCAGCTGACGATCTTCGTCTTCACCTTCGTTCTCTTCCCTCTGTTCATGCTCGCGGCGAGCCCTGTGCTCATCCCTCTGGTTACACCCCTCTTCTTTGCAGGCTTCCTCTACCTCGCCTGCCTGCCTTCTACTGTGCAGGGCTGCGTCGTCTTCACCTCCATCGCAGGGGGGAACATCCCAGCCGCCATCTGCTCCGCACCACTTTCGAGCATCCTGAGCATCGTCCTTTCTCCCCTTCTCGTCAGTCTGCTGTTTAACAAGACGGGCGTGGGCGCGGCCGTCGGACTCGATGCCGTCGTGAAGATATTCCTCTTCGTGCTACTCCCCTTCATCATCGGGCAGATCGTGCAGCCATGGCTGCGTGAGTGGTCGCTGCGCAGGAAGAGCATCCTCAGCTGGCTCGACCAGTCACCCATCTGGCTCATCGTCTACACCGCCTTCTCTGAGGCGACAGTTGCGGGCTTCTGGCATGACTTCGAAGCCCTGCTGCTACTGCGCATCCTCGCTGGCTGCCTCATCACAGTGACTGTCATGCAGACAGCGGCCTACCTCGCCTCTGCGTGGCTGGGCTTCAAGATGGCTGACCGCATCACCATCGTCTTCTGTGGTCCGAAGAAGAGCCTCGCCGTCGGCGCACCCATGATGCTCGCCATCTTCGGCACGCTGGACAAGTCACTCGTCCTCCCGCTCATGCTCTACCATCAGGTACAGACCCTCGTCTGCGCCTCCCTCTCGCGCTACTGGAGTCGTACGGCTCATGAGCGGGAGCAATTTTAGTTTTTTTAGCCCTTTTTTTCGTTCATGCCTGACCCCACTCCATTTGTCCGCTGGTCGCCGCCTCATTATTGGGCGGTCATCATCACCCTCGTTGTCGCCGTGGTTCTACTCCTCTTCACACGTCGCCTCAGTCAGGAAAAACGCTACCTCATCGGCCGCATACTCGCCATCGTCGTGCTCGTGCAGTTCATCAGCGAGTTCATCTGGCGCAGCTTCTCCGACGACTACGGAGACTGGACGAATAACCTGCCGCTACACTTCTGCTCAGCCATGAGCGTGATCTCCGTCATCGCGCTGTGGTGGAGGAAGCACTGGGCATGCGCCTTCGCCTACTTCGGCATCATGGCAGGGTCGATACAGGCACTCATCACCCCTGCGATGGCGCATGGCTACCCGAGTGTCGCCTTCTATATCTTCTTCATCTCGCATGGGCTGCTGCTCATCGTGGGGCTAAGCATTCCCTGCATACTCGGCTGGCGCGCGCGCGGCTGGGATGACTTGAAGACCCTACTCTACGCCGATCTGTACCTGCTATGCGTCATCCCTATTAATCTACTTCTCGACACGAACTACGGCTATACTCAGTACAGCCCTGTGCAGGGTAGCATGCTGGATAATCTTGGCGAAGCTCCATGGTATTACCTATGGTTACAGCTGCCTGTCTGGGGACTGTTCCGCCTGCTCTACCTCTTTGTGTACGATAAGAAAAGCGAGCCCACGACAGAGAAACGAGAAGATTAGTTAGCCTATGACAGGAAAATCGCCTTGCTTTGTCATACGCGTTCTGTTATGTTCACCTAATAAGTTTTTTCAATTTTTTCCTTTTATGAAACCTTTTTCATCTCGAATCCTAAGCCTCGTCCTCGCGAGTATCGTCGTCCTCGCCAGTCCTCTTGACAGTTTTGCCCAGTCCTCTCGTAGTAAGACCAGTGCCAAGTCAGACACATCTGAAGGTCAGCCCAAAAAGCCCAAGAAGCCTATCAAATGGCCTATACGCTTCACCGTCCCCATGTCTTCCCATCTGGAAACAGCACCAAAGCGTAATGACAAGTCCGAGCAGCTCATCTACGAGACAGAGAACTTCATATTCTACTCCCCAGTTCACCTCCAGAGAAAGGCGCGCGAACGCCTCGCCCGAATCTTCGAATGCGGACTCGCGGCGAATCTCGCCCTCAGTGACCTCCTCCCCATTCGCCGCATGCACATCGTCGGCGAGGCGATAGAAGAAGAAGCAGCAGCCTTAAAAGCCGATGAAAACTTCGTCTCCCAGCGTCCGAAGATGAAGGCTATCCTCTTCAAGACGATGGAGGACTACTACGCCGCGGGCGCCCCTCCCAGCAGTGCTGGTGTGTACCGCTACAGCTACACGCACAGGAAGGATGAATCAGGCCTGAAGCAGGATGAAGTACTTGTCCCCCTCCCCTCCATGGGCATCCTCCCCGATGGGAAGGTAGAAGAGCGCACCGTGGACTCCCATGTCCTCGTCCATGAGCTCACCCACCAGTGTACCGTGCTCAATACCATGCCCATCTGGATTAACGAAGCCCTATCCGAGTACGTCGGCTACATCTCGACAAAGAGCTACAGCCTCAACTTCAGCTCCTCACCGAAGCGCATTCAAGACGAAGGGAAAAAAGCACCGTCCGACAGCACGAAGTACCCCTTCTCCCTGCATGACTTCTTCACCATGAGTCAGGCTAGCTTCAGCAGCCACATGGGCAAAGGCACGAATACCTACCTCCTCGCGGCAGTCTCTGCCACCTACTTCCTCGACCTCAATGGCAAGGATGGGCGAGAACGACTCGTTGCCTACATGACAGCACTGAACGAAGGCACACCGAATGAAGAAGCACTCGAGCTCCTCCTCGAACCGAAGCAAGACTTCGAAGACCTGCAAAAGGACTTCATTAAAAAGGCGAAAAAGCTCAAGGTGAAGATAGAGTTCGAATCCGACGAAGACTAATCAAATAGAACATGAGCCAAGTTAAAATCTAACTTGGCTTTAGCTTTCATTTTTATGCCTTATCTTCTGGCTTTCTTGTTTTGCTGCGTCAGCACCCTCTGCTTCGCTTCAGAGGAGGCACTGGAAAAAATCCTCGATCAGCAGCGCACGACCGTGCGCCTATTTGCGCTCACCCCAGAGGGAATACAATCGGGCAGTGGATTCATCATCAGCAAAAATGGGCACATAGGAACCTGCCAGCACGTCATCGAGGATGCTCAGAGCATCTATGTCTATCTGCTAGGTGAAAGTGAGGTCTCCGTGAAGGCCTACCCCTGCCATCTGCGTCTTGAGCATGAAGAGCTAGATCTCGCCATCATACAGATCAGCGAGCCAAATGTCGATTTACCCTCACCACTTAAACTATCAGAGAAGAAAGCAAGCCTTCTCACCGATGTGATCGCCATCGGTTTCCCTGTAGCACTCGATGTCCTGATCCCCCGGCTGGCAAACGATCCCATGACAGAACTGCTCGGCAAGCGCGAGGCTGAAAACTTCAAGCCTAATTTCACAAAAGGCACAATATCTAAAATAGGAACCTGGCTCGTCCACGACGCGAAAATCGCCTCAGGAAACAGCGGCGGTCCACTCGTATCCCTGAAAACAGGTGAAGTCATCGGAGTGAACACCGCCACGACAGCCCAGGAAGCAGAGAGCACGAAGTTCTACTACGCCCTCCCCATCGAGCCCCTCCAGGAGATGCTAATTTACCTGCAATTCATGGAAAGCTCTATCTCCGTGCTCGAAGAAGAAGTCGCGCTGGGTAATACAGAGTACATGCCCATCCTCGCAGATAGCATTTTAGATGGGCACACAGGCGCGAAGTACACAGCAGAACAGGCAGTCGAGCTTTACGAAAAATCAGCCGCAAAAGGCGATGCCTATGCCAAGCGCAGACTCGCTGACCTATACCGCGAAGGAAAACACCTCAAGAAGGACATCAACCAAGCGATCATGTACTACCTCTACTCAGGCGATGCCAGCTCATTCACCAGCCTCGCTGAGATATACTACCGCGGCACAGAGGGAGAGCGAAAGAATGAGAAAAAAGCCTACGAATACGCGCAGCAAGCCGCCGAAGGAGAAGATCCAGAAGGAGAATACTACTACGCGCTCTTCACCCTCGAAGGCATAGGCACAACAGCCAATCCTGCGAAAGCAGCGAAAATACTCCAGAAGGCGGTAAAAAGATACCATGCTGAGCAACGACAAGTTCCCAGTAAAATCATACTCCTCCAAGCTAAATCAATGCTAGTCCCCCACGATGACATGTGCACCCAAATGGCAGTCATCTACGCAAAACTCATCTTCAACCAGCCGCAAGACCCCCTCTGGGCTGAAGCCTGCCACCTCTTAGGCGACCTGCACCATTTACCCGTCCATGCACTGGAAGAGACAGAAAAGGCCATCACCTATTACGAGTTTGCAGCACAAGCTCTGCACGAACCTAGCCTCATCCAACTAGGTGACATCTACCTCGAAGGTCAAGGAGTGGAGAAAAATCCAGCACTTGCCATCCCACTCTTTAAAGCCGCACTAAAAATAGAGGACAAAACCATAACCCACTGGAAACTCTTCTACGCGTATGGGAAAAATGGGCAGATGGATCTAGCCATCCAGCCCTGCATCAACGCCGCCGAGCGAGGTCTAGCAGAAGCGCAGCACATACTTGGTTGCCTCTACTTAGACGGCAAGTATATAGAGCAGTCAGACAAAAAGGCTCGCTACTGGCTGGAAAAAGCAGCCGAATCAGAAAATGAAAGAATAGCCAATATGGCGAAAGAAGCACTCCGAGAAGCAGGATTCATCAAATAGTACCCCTAAACACCTTGACAATTATCTGAGCTACCCTATACTTAGCCCAGATGAAAGCCTCAGACATACGCGACATACTCACCGACTTCTCCGTCACGCCCTCGAAATCCATGGGGCAGAACTTCCTCGTAGACGAGAACGTCGCGAAGTGGATCGTCGCGCAGCTCGATATCCAGCCAGACGACTGCGTCGTCGAGGTAGGTCCGGGCACAGGTGCGCTCACGGAGCATATCGCGCCACTGTGTCGCAAGCTCATCCTCATCGAGTTTGACTCACGCCTCGCGGACTACCAGCGACAGCGATGGTCTGAGTCCCCCCACGTCGTCGTGCATCAAGCAGATGGGGCGACATGGGATCCGCGAAGCCTCTTTGCAGAGCGCCCCATCAAGTTCATTGGCAACCTGCCCTACTCGGCAGGAGGCGCGATACTCGCGAACTTCCTCACCTCCCCCTGCCCCTTCTCGCGAGCCGTCGTCATGCTACAGAAGGAATTCATCGACCGCATCTTGGCAAAGGTGGGCGACGACGCCTACGGACTCCTCTCCCTGCGCATGCAGATGGACTGGGTACCACAGGCACTGAAGACCATTCCCCCTGAAGCCTTCTCCCCGCGCCCGCGCATCGACTCCACCGTCATGCTGCTCACTCCGCGTGACGAGAAAGAGCTCCCCCCCTACAGCCACAGCCTCATGGACCAGCTCATGCGCCGCTGCTTCAGCCAGCGACGCAAGCAGATGCACAAGCAACTGCCCGACACCCCCGAGTGGAAGACAGTCGCACCGGCACTAGGACTCAGCCTCACCGCGCGCCCAGAAGAACTCAGCCTCCAGCAATGGGCGGCACTCACAGCAGCCTATGACCAGCACCCGCTTGCCGGCATCGCGCAGAAGCAAGACGAAGTCTACGACGTGGTCAATGAAGAAAACGAAGTCATAGGACAAGACACACGTGGGAACATCCATGCGGGAGCGAAGCTACACCGCGCGGTGCATGTATTCGTCTTCAACAAGAACCGCGACTGCTACCTACAAAAACGCTCGGCGTGGAAAGACACCGACCCTAGTGTCTGGGGCAGCTCGGCTGCGGGACATATAGATGCGGGAGAAAGCGCGCAAGACGCAGCGATGCGCGAACTGCAAGAAGAACTCGGCATAGAAGAAGCGAAACTACTCCCTATCACGACACTCCCCCCCTGTGAGGAATCGGGCTGGGAATTCGTCACAGTGTACCTTGCGGCCTACACGGGGAAAGTGCATTATCCAGCGGCGGAAATCTCGGGAGTTAAACCCTTTGCGATGGAGCTTATCGACACATGGTTGGAACGCAGTCCAGAGGACTTTGCGGGATCATTTGCGGCGTGCTGGAAAGAAGTGCGCAAGACATTTGGGGAGTAAGGCAGCGTAGCACACCTTGCAGCCTATTCTGCTTTGCCTAAATGGATTCTTAAGGGCGCGCCCTTAAGAATCTTTTTAGGTGTCGCGTCTATGTGGTGCTTTCGGCTTTAGTTCGCACTTTCAGTGAGCAGTCTCGCGGCTTCGCCTGTCACCTGCGCACTCAGTGCGCCGCTCTTCAGTGTCACGGTGATTCTCTCGCCTTCTTTCGCTTCGCTCGCATCTCGCAGCAGGCTTCCTCCTGCTCCCGTCACGAGCGCGAATCCTCTGTCGAGCGCGTTCTGTGGGCTCGCGGCTTTCAGTTGCGCTTCTAGGGCATTCAAGTAGCCCTGCGATTCGGTGTAACGCTGGCGTAGTCTCGCACGCATGCGCTCTACTCCTTGTTCCAGTCGATGTTCCATGCTCTGGATGCGTAGCTGGGTTTCTCTCGGGCTGATGCGGCTGGAGAGTAGTTCGAGCTGGTGTGCGTGTCTGGCGAGCTTTTCCTTGTAGCTCATTTTGAAATCTGCTTCGATTTCATCGAGTAGCTGTGCGTAGCTCGCGAGAGCTTCTTGTGGGCGTGAGAGCTTGCTCTGCGCGATGTGTCTCATCTTGAGCTGCGCGAGTTCGAGTGCTTGTCTCAGGCGTCGTTTCATCGTGCGTTCGCTCTGTTCTAGCCATTCTCTGAATGCGGTGGCATCAGGGGTGCTCAGTTCGATGGCTGCCGTGGGTGTGGGTGCTCGTAGGTCTGCGACGAAGTCGGCTATGGTAAAGTCTGTTTCATGTCCCACTGCCGAGATGAGGGGTATGGGGCAGTCGGCGATGGCGCGCGCGAGGATTTCTTCGTTAAAGCACCACAGGTCTTCTAGGCTGCCGCCTCCGCGTGCGAGGATGATGTAGTCGACTTCGGGGAGTCCGTAGCGCGTGGGGTTACTCCACTGGCGGACGGCTTCAGCGAGTCCGTCTTCTGCGCCTTTTCCTTGGACTTGGACGGGGTGGAGGTAGGCGTGCATCCACGGAGCACGGCTCGCTAGTCGGTGTCTCATGTCTTCGATGACGGCTCCTGTGGGGGAGGTGATGAGTGCGACGCTGCGCGGCCAGCGCGGGAGTGCTTTTTTCCTCGCGGGTGAGAAGAGTCCTTCGTCGCTGAGTTTTTTCTTCAGGGCTTCGAATTGCTGCTGGAGGCTGCCCTGTCCTGCTTCTTTTGCGCGGGTGACGACGAATTGCAGTGAGCCTCGGCCTTCCCAGACGGTGGCGCGACCGTAGAGTTCTACTTGCATGCCTTCGCGCAATCGCGTGCGAAGGCTGGCGGCGGCGTGGCGGTAGAGGACGCACTGAAGCTGGCTGCGCACGTCTTTCAAGGTGAAATAGATGTGCCCGCTGGTGGCGACTTTATACGAGCCTATTTCTCCTGTGACTTCTTGCTCGCCTACTCCTTGTTCGACGCTGTATTTCAGTCGCGCGACGAGTTCTGTGACGCTCTGGGACATGTGTGTGATGCTTGCTGTGTCTAGACAGTTCACGCACATGATGAGATGCATGTGCGTGTCGTGTTGTTGTGTTAATTTTCTTCTTTCGCGGCTTGGACTACAGGGAACCTTGCAAAATTAGTCCGTCCAGAATGGGAATCTCGAAAATGAGCAAAACAGCACGCCTTTTGCCGTATTTTGGCGAGGATTCACAGCTTTTTAGGCTTACATAGCTCGCTATGCGCGCCCAAACGCTGTAAATTATCATCCAAAATACATGCAAAATTCGAAGCTGCTCATTTCGCAAGGTCCACTTTAGCGAAGAGCTCTGCATTCGGGTCTTGCCAGTTTTCATCGTAGCCTTTTGCGTAGCTGAAGAGGTCGCGGTGGATGTATTCGTAGTAGCTGTCTTTAAGCTCTTTTGGCAGCTTCATCCAGATGGCGACGTTGAGCGCGCGAGCGACTTTCTGCATCATCTTGAGGGTGAGCTGTCGCCCTGTGCGTGCCTTCTGGACTTGCTTGTGGGTGAGCTGTTCTATGGAGACTTCCACCAGCTGGTGATTGTCCAGCTCCCAGGTCGTCATGATGGCGTCTATACGCTGAGTGCCGTGATTGAGTTCGTTCAATTCATTCATCTTTAAGGTTATTTTCTATGTGTGTTGTGTATCTCTGCTGCACCAGCAGCAGAAAAATTGTAGGGTGTGGGGCGAGTGGCAAGTGACGTATGGCCTTACACACCGGGGATGTGGCGCACCTTGAAGCCGCGTACTTGGCGGGACTTCGTGTACCAGCGTG
>CAYJNX010000019.1:0-22263 GCA_964371525.1 uncultured Akkermansia sp.
AGAGCGCAACCTTGCCAAGGTTGATGTCGTGGGTTCGAATCCCATCACCCGCTCTGAAAAGAAAGCTCAGGTTCTCAAGGATTTGAGCTTTTTTGTGTCCCGATGATGATAAGTGTCATTTTCTTGCTTGCTTTAGGCTGAGGAATATTATATGATTTTCGAGTGTCAATTATTGACATTTATTTATATCGTACACGGTAATAAAATTAGCTTATTTACTATGAAACTCAAAATTAATCGTTCCCTGCGCCGCGCGCTCTGTGCGGCTCTGCTTACAGTTAGCCCTTACACGCTCAGCGTAGCTACGGTAAGCCTTATTGCAAGCCAAAGCGTAAGCTACAATCTTGCTGCACAACAATCGCTCTCATATGAGGGCGGTACAGTAGAAGCTCCCTCCAATATTCAATGGAACGCGGGTGCTGAAATTTTTGAAGACGGTACTGGTACACTCACTCCCTTTGCCTCTGGTGATAACGTAAGCTTTACTGGCGTGACAAACGCGGCCATCACTGAGGCTGTGACTGTAGGTGCGCTGGAGGTGGGGGATGCCACAAGTAGCCTGAGTATCTCAGGGGCGTCTCATTTTACCGCTGGCAGTGTGAGTATAGATGGTGGTGTATTAGGTATCTATACTGGTGCGACAATCGGCGAGAACTCGGGTACAGGAACTCTTATTCTTAACGGAACAAGCAGCTTCACGGGTGATGTCAACTTCACAGGTGACATCGTCATCGAGAGTGGGACTACTTCTTTTGGTACGGGGCAGCATAACGTCGATGCGCTTCTCGCTAACTCTATCACCGTGAAAGCTGGAGCTACCTTCCAGGTCACCCAAAGTAACAACGATGTGTCGGGCACAAGCATCAACCTACAAAGCGGCACTCTTAAAAGCGCTGACCTTGACGGAGCACAGGGCGTGCAGTTTGGTGCTCTAAGTGTGACTGGCGTGAACAACGTCATCAGCCACACGTGGAACGGTACCTTCTCCTTCGAGTCACTCACCAGCTCAGGAGACGTAGAAAGCAGCCTCTCTCTCAATGGCGGTAGTGAGCCTGGTATCGTTAGCATTAAGAGTGTGACAAACTACAACGGTCAAGTCAACAGAGGCGGCTATACGCCCAATATGGCGCTCAATCTCTCAGGTGTTATTTCCCAAGCTGCTGGCTATCACATGACACTTGCTGGCGGAATCACAAATGTGAATGGCGTTACCTTTAGAGGTGAAGGAAGCGTGAGTTTTAACGCTGGTATGCGCGCCTCAGGGCAGAATGTTATCGAGGCTGGTACGGTTTCTATCACAGGCCTTGAGTTTGCGAGCGCAGATGCACGCCTCTCTCTTACGGGAGGGACACTGGATTTAGCTGGTAATTGGGACTTTAACTCCGCTATCAGTAATGCGGGAACTATAAACGCTGCATCCAGTCTGGTCATTGACCTTGACTCCGCGTCTAGTAGTCTGTGGCAGCGTGACGGTAATTCCTACATTCTTAAGCTTGTAAACAACTTAGCGGGTGGTACAGTGTCAGGCTTTGACAGCTTGACGGCAGCCGAGAATCTCATCTACACAGGTGAAACTGGGCAGGGAATCACTTTTAATGCTGACGGCAGTATCAGCTACACGGTCGATAACTTAATCTACTCGACAGTAGGAGAAGCTACTTGGTCTACGAGTGCGATTGGTACAGAAGATTATACTAATGGCGACGCACTCATCATCGACGCTACAAATGGTGAAATTCAGCTGAGCCTGTCTG
The DNA here is from genome assembly GCA_964371525.1 of uncultured Akkermansia sp. GTDB lineage: Bacteria > Verrucomicrobiota > Verrucomicrobiia > Verrucomicrobiales > Akkermansiaceae > Akkermansia. The sequence continues at coordinate 1,755 of CAYJNX010000019.1, forward strand.
GCGAGGTAGAGAGCAGCCAAGTGATCGTAGACGGGGCAAACACCCTTTCCTTGAGCTCTGATAATGGAGCGGGCTCTCTGAAATCCACAGACATCGAGCTCGCGGGTAGTTTAAAACTGATGGATGCTGCTGCCTTGCATGCTGATTCTATCGTTAATTTTAACGGCGGTACACTCATGCTTCAAGATGGTGCTACTCTAGCCGCGACATCCTTTGGCAGTAAAGATAATGCGACGATGAAGTTTGCCATAAATGCGGCTGAAGCCGCCACCATCACGGGGCAGCTCGCAGGCTCTACGTCCATGAGCATTACTGGCGGAGGGCGTGTCACCCTCGCGGGCGCATTGCTCGCAGGTAGCTCCAGCACGAGTATAGAGGGCAGCAGCACGCTGCGCGTGAATACTGGTAGCGATAGCAATGATCTTAAGGCTATTACCGGTACTGGTACGCTTGAGTTTGCAGGTAGTACTGGCAACACAGCTCTCAGTCTTGCAGGCTTTACTGGTAAGATAGCGCTGCAAGATACTGCTGCAGGCCTTCGTCTCTTGGCAAACCAGGCCAGCGGTGATCGCTATGAACTAACCTATGCGGGCAGTACCGCTGTCTCAGTCGCCCTCTTTAGTACGGGTACGGCGGGTTATGACGTTAATCAGCACCATCTCACTAATCTCTCTGGTAACATTAATATCAGCAGTGGCAGTACCGCGGGCTCTTACAAGCGCGACACCATCGTGCTCGAAATGACGCAGGATAACATCTGGAGCGGTACATGGGCTGCTGGTAATACACAAACGGGTGGCTTACGCGTAGGCAGTAGTGCTGGTGAGAATCACAAGCTCACCATCACCCAAGGTATCACGTCCGCTACTGCAAATCAAGAAGACTGGAATGCGCTCGAGATACGTAACGCCACTGTCGCCCTTACTGAGGGTGCATCGTGGAAGGCGAATATCCTCTTTGCCGATGAAAACTCGGAACTGCGTTTCGAAGGTGATTCTCAAACAGTCAGCAACTACGGTACAGGCTCAGAGAACACAGCTGAGTTTATTTCTGCATCGTACTCGACCGCCGATGGTATCGGCCATACCACAAACAACCATGGATCTATCGTCGTCGATACAAAGGCAGATGACAAGATTATCACCATCGCACGAACCAACGACGGTTATCGTGGTAGCGTGAGCGTGGAGTCGGGCACGCTGTCCCTCTCCGTGGCTCATGCCTTCCGTAACGCGAGCTCTGTGAGCATATCAGGTGGTGTGCTTAATCTCAATGACCTTGCTGCGAGTCACTCGATAAGTGCAAGTGGTGGCAGCCTACAAGGCATGAGCGGCTACACTGGGGATCTCAGCATCACAGGCGCAGTTGCCGCTACGGGCATGGGAGGCAGTGTGAGTATCGCTGATACAGGTAGCCTCACACTTGATGGTACTTGGCTGTATAGCTCTGCCATGATGAACGAAGGTAGCCTTAGCTTTGCAGACACGCTGACTCTCGACCTTACCCATGCTACATTCGCCGAGGCTTCAGGCGTATACAGTCTTAACCTCATGACGGGGGGCGGTAGCTTGGATGCCAACAGCTGGCTTACAGCAGAAGGCGCAGTTGATACCACGAAGCTCACGGGTATCATCACGAATAGGCGTGACTTTAGCTACGCTAACGGAGTACTCAGCTACACCACTCTTGCCAACACGCTTACGTGGACTGGCGGCGATGGGACATGGAATGCTGACGCATCTAATACCCCATGGAATGATGGTAGTGGCGTGAATTCTTATGCATCAGGTGATATTGTGATTTTCGAAGCCTCAAGTAGTCAGGAGAACAGCATTACGCTCGACGGAGAGCTCGCGCCCTCGCAAATTACGGTGAATAGTGAGCAAAACTACAGCTTCGCTGGAAGCGGCAGCTTCACAGACGCGACTAAGCTCATTAAAGATGGCTCGGGTACACTCACCATCACCATGGACAACAGCTATACTGGCGGAACGACGCTGAATGCTGGCACACTGCGTCTTCAGAGCATGAATGCGCTGGGGACAGGTGCGCTCGAAATTAATGCAGGTACACTGGCTTTCTATGGTGGCAGCAATGTCGCCATCGACGGGCAGAATATTGTGCTTAATGCCGCGGACCTGAACATTGCGCTTGAGGATGCTACGAACGTAACGCTTAGCAGCGCAGACAGCCTTAACAGCCATGCGCTCAATGTCACGGGTAATGGTACATTCATACACGATAAATGGGCGAAGGTGAGCTCGGTATACGTCGGAGAGGGGGCGACAGTTCACTTTAATGAGACAAATGCCAACGTCGCCACATATAAAACCATATCGGGTGGGGGTAAAATCCTTGTAGGTCATACCGACCCTAACAGAAGCTTCTGCACACAATTCAATGCCGCGAATCTATTCTCTGGTACACTAGAATTGGTGGAAAATGGAGATGCCATCATGGATATTGATCATTCTTCTGCTGATTATCGTTCTGCGCTTATCCTCGGCGACTCGTCGGAGCTCGTCATCACAGCTGATGCCGCGGCCACGCTCTATCTTGATGGACTCAGCGGTGGGGGGCTTATCCGATTCGATTGGAATAACGCCTCTCTACAGTCACGAAACATCAACCTTGAAATGACAGGTGATCAAAACTTCTCAGGCTCTTTCTATTATGGTGGCGGTGCTCGCATGGGTAACTTCATCATCGGATCTAATCAAGCAGAGCACTATACCTTCACTTTCTCAGGTGCGGGCATGATTACCAATGACACGAGTAGCACCATGCTGAACCTCGTCGTCGGCAACGCCACCGTCGAGATGACAAATAATGCTGTGTGGAATGGCGGTATCCAGCTCACGACTAGCTCCTCTGTACTCCATTTTAGTGGAAATGCGACAACACGCGCCGCAGGAGCGGGGGCTATCAGCGGTGATGGTTCTGTCCAAGTAAGTGCAGACACCACGCTCAACGGTGCTAATACGTACACCAATGGCACAAGCCTCAGTTCAGCCACCCTCACCGTGGGGCATGTTTCCGCACTCGGCTTTGGTAGCGTCACGGTAAACAGTGGCACACTCAACCTCGCGGGGCTGGCCGTTACTAACGATGTGACAGCAGCAAGTGGTAGCCTCGCTGGCTTCTCCGCCTACGCAGGCGCGCTCAGTGTGACGGGTAATGTCTCAGTGGCTGATAACATCACAGGTAACATCAGCATCGCTGATACAGGCAACCTCACGCTCTCAGGCGTTTGGGATTTCAGCGAAGCCATGGTGAACGAAGGTACGCTTAGCTTTACAGACAGCCTCATCCTCGACCTCACGGACTATAGCTTTGATGCAGGGAATAACTTCACCCTCTTCACAGGAGCTGGTAGTGCGAACATTGACTCTTGGCTGACAGCTAACTCTGCTGATCTCAGCTCTCACCTCCTTGGAGTTGATACAACGGGTAAGAGCTTCAGTTACAGCAATGGCGTACTCAGCTACAGCATCACTTCGGGTGACATTCACATTCCTATGGATTCAGAACAGTCGATCTCATCAGGTACTACAGGGACGGTTATCTTCGATACCACAGGGGGTGCAGACCTCGGTGTCGCTCGCTTGGCAGATGGTTTTGTGCAGAATGGTTTGATATTCGAAGGAGAAGGTGTTATCGGTATTGCTGATAACCAGACTGCCACCCTGAGCGAGGCAAGCACTGCCTTCACTGGTGCAACCCAAGTAGGCGCGAGTGCAACTCTGAACATCGCTGGCGACAGTGCCTTAGGTGAAAGTGATCTTAGCGCAGGGGCGGGTGCCACCATTAATCTGGCAGCTGGTGTAAGCCTGACTAATGAAACAGCACTAGGGCAGAGTGCCGTTCTCAACGCAGGTGTTCTCACGGTCACAGCTACAGGCGCAAGTGGAGGTAACCTAGGCGATATGCAAGCAAGTGAAGGTGTGAAGGTGACGCACATAGATGGCAGCTCAGCTAGCGTGAGCAACGCTAACATCTCAGATGTAAAGCTCACGCTTGCGGATAATGGCTCTGCCAGCATCACAAACTCCACCCTTACAGCTACTCGTGTGGAGCTAGGTGATAATTCTGAGCTCACCCTGCAAGGCGTGACTATTGGTCTTGGTTCAAGTATCAACAACAACATCGCGACGCTGAAGATGAACGGTGATAACATCATCCAAGTTCAGACAGGATCAGGACTGGAGAATCGACGTCTTGTCGGTGATCTCGATACCTTGGAAGGTGGTACACAAGAAATGCTCGTCTACAGCCTCACCTCGCTTAATGTCGCTAATATTGAGATCACGGACGCTCTCACACTCGATATCGTGCTTACAGGGGATGACTTAGCATTCTTTGAAAGCCACTATGGCGGGCTCGATAATATGGTCGCCTTTGAGCTATTGGGAGTTTCGGAGAGTGAGTTTAAGACGGGCTATGGCAATGTAACGCTTAACATCTATAAGGATGCCCTCGGTGGAACCTCGCTCTTTGCAGGTAAAGCCTTAGGCTATACCCTAGTAAATGGTAACATCGCGCTTTACATTCCTGAGCCTAGCACGGCAACACTGAGCTTACTAGCCCTCGCAGGACTGCTGGCACGTCGTCGCCGCAAGACAAAGGCGTAGAATCGCTTAAATCATAAAAGTACTAGAAAGGGCTTCACTCCCAGTGAGTGAAGCCCTTTTTAGCTACGCTGGGTGAAGGCGTACTTGGAAACATGGCGCGTTTCATAGAAGAGAAGCAGCGTGCGATTGCTTGATTATGACACATATACGGATTGTCGGATGATGACTTTCTCGTTTACTATGTAATAGATGATGAAAAGCGCACGTATCAATCGATCTTTACTCGTGTCATTAGCTGCCTTCGCCCTCGCGCTAGGTCTTAATTCCTGCTCAAGCAGGTGCTCTTCTATGTCATCTGGCTTCAGCTACCCTGAAATAGAGCCTCAGCTGCAAGCAGAGCTCCTACAGCGCATAGATAAGGAAGCTCGCAGCATGAAAGTCGTAGAAATCATCCCAGCCACGGCGACAACCAAGCGTCGAGTAATGACCTATGTCGTGCCCCGCACGGAAGAATGGACTCCCGTGATTCAGAAATGGCTAGGCGTAGATAAGTGGTATAGAACAAAGATAGACGGACAATTCAGCGCATCGCACCTAAGGCACGATGTCTGCGTCAGTATATTAGATGCTCAGGGAGAAACCATACTCTTTCTTGTAGATGCCCCAGAGTATGCTATCGGCTACCAGTGGAGCGATGAGTACGACAGTCCAGAGAAATATATGCGCAAGGATGTACTATCGCTGATCAAGGGGATCTTGCAAAATTAGCAGCTTCGGATTTTGCATGCAGACTGCTCAGTCTATGCCTCACAGCAGCAGCTATTCTCAAGCAGCATCCAAGGCATGAGGCTGCTTATTAGTTCTAATATACGGCAGTATTAATTTTTGTTTATATTTGTTATTTTTTTTCTCTCATTCATCTTATTTCTTTATTGCAAAATGAGTCATATTCATCTAATATGAGGATAAATGTAAACGATTATGATAGTTACTACCGATATTTTACTTGAAGATTTTTCGCCAGAATTACAGGAAAGGCTTGCTCCTCTTATTGAGCAATTAGCGGAGCGTGTCCATCTGAAATGGATGAAAAACCGCCTCAGTGAGGGCTGGAGTTATGGCGAATCACGCGATGATACGTTGAAAACGCATCCGTCTTTAATTCCCTACGAGCAGCTCAGTGACGCAGAGAAGCATTATGACCGCGCTACAGCTCTTGAAACCATCTCTTTCTTACTCGAAAACGGTTTTCAAATTTCACCCACTCCTAACTCCTGTGTATGAAAAACTTCATCTCCCGCCTCTCCTCCTACATGGACCGCTCGCTTTCGCACGGTCATTTTTCGCAGTTGCTTTGGTTCGCATTTTTAGCCTTTATCGTCTTAGCTTTACTTTATGCTGCGGCCTCAGTCCCTAATGATACTATTTACCCAGGTATGGAGGGGGATGCGAAAAATCTGCGCGGTGTCATCTTTCACTTTCTTGACCCAGAGGGGCTTTTGAATTCTCACAATCAGCCTTGGTATGTGCAGATTATAGCAGCACTCTGCTGCCTCTCAGGCATGGTACTACTAGGCGGGCTGCTCATCTCTACCATCTGTAATATGATAGAACGCCGCGTCAGTGAGGTGCAGCATGGTCGTATAAGCTACACTCATCTCAAAAATCATTATATCATCATCGGTTACGGGGATTTAACTCATGCCATTATTGATGATATATTCAAGCAGAACTCAGAGAAACTTCCTTACATCATCATCTTTAGTAATCAAGATATCTTACGCGTGCGCGAAAAGGTCGCCGCACATTTCTCCTGTGAGCATGAAAGAAAAATCCTCTTCTACTCAGGCGATATCGAGTCGAACGAACATCTGAAAAAACTCAATATATCCACCGCACGAAGCGTCTACGTCCTAGGAGATGAAGCAGAACTAGGACGAGATTCCAAGAACCTCGCATCACTACTCTGCCTTTCTAGTGAGAGGGGTAATAGTGCCTCCAGCCCCCCCCTTCCTGTCTATGTGCAGTTTGACCGCATTGCATCCTACTCCATCATCCAGAAGCTCACCCTCCCTTCAGAATATACCTGCCAGCCGACGCAAGGCCAAGCGCAAGCTGGTAAGTTAAAATTCCGCCCTTTTAATTTCTATGAAAACTGGGCACGGCTCCTCTGGGGATTCACCCCAGGGGTAGGCGGAGAATATGACAAGCTCGACTATGAGCCTGTCGAAGGTGAGAAGTTCGTGCATCTCTTCATTATAGGATTCAATCGCATGGGACGCGCTCTGCTCTTTGAGGCACTACGACTCTGCCATTACCCCAACTTTGATGAGCACTCCGTTACGCCTATCAAAACGAAAATCACCATCATCGACAGGAGAGCCCATGAGCTTCAGGCTGACTTCGAAGCCGAGTACCCCTACTTAAGGCAGATTATGGATGTGGACATTCACTACCTTCAGGGCTGCATCTCGTGTGCAGAACCACGCGAGCGTATTACTGCCGCGAGTAAAAACCCTCATGCACTCACCACCATCGCTATCTGCTTCGGAGATCCTGATCTCAGTATCTCTACCGCACTGAGCCTTCCATATGATGTTTACTACGGTATTGAGGATAATAAGCCTAAAGGCTCAGAGACGCGCGTACTCATACGCCAAGAGCTGCAAAAGGGGCTCAGCCACCTGCTCGAAAAAGCTAAGTTCCGATACGAGAACCTGCGTGTATTTGGTATGCTTAACCAAGGCGCGGATGCAGCATTGCTAGACGATACTCTTCCCATGTATGTCAACGCCTACTATGATGTCCAATGGGCATCAGGGGAGAAAGAGCATATTAAGGGTAAATACAGAGCTTACACGCAAGAGCTCATCGAGCAGGATGCGAGCTACGCAGGGCGAGATTTTCTCGACTGGCTCTTAGACGACCCTCATCATGCATTCATGAAGATTATCGCAGAAGAGTTCTGGCAGCTCACTAGCGAAGATCACCGCTTCTCCAACCGCTATCAAGTGGACAACTACGACAACTACCAACGCTACGAAAGCGCCCCCGAACTCGCCCAGATGGAGCACCTACGCTGGTGTGCCGAGCGTAGCATCATAGGCTACCGTGATACCAGCAGCTACAATCTCAAGGACAACGACTACCAGCTGCATAAACTCATCATCCCCTACCACGACCTGCCAGAAGGCGAGAAAAAGAAAGACCGCGAAGTGCTGCGCAACAGGAAACGCCTGCTCGCTGTACACAAAAAGTATAAAGCTCCATCTGAATCGTCAACATCATGAATTACGACATCTTCATCAGCTACCGTCGCGAAGGTGGCTACGAAACAGCTCATAGTATCTCGCTCTATCTCAAAGGAAAAGGTTACAGGGTATTCTTTGATATAGAAAACCTGCGCGGTGGTAATTTTAATACGCAACTGCTTGATATCATCGAGCACTGCCAAGACTTTATTCTCGTCTTGCCTGAAAATGGGCTTGATAGGTGCGTTAATGAAGACGACTGGGTGCGACAAGAGCTGGCGCACGCCATCAAGCATGAAAAACGCCTCATCCCTGTGCTGCTGAAAGATTTTCACTTTCCAGATGATCTGCCCGCAGACATTCAAGAAATCAGCAAGTATCAAGGAGTCGCCGCTTCTGATATCAATTACATGGATGCCGCCTACATAAAGATTGAAGAATACCTCATCTCAAAACGCGGCATCTCATGGCGCAGGCACAAGGGCTATATCTTGGGAGTCATCGCCGTCCTCTTGCTGGGTGGGGGGATCTATGGAGGCTACACATGGCATGAGCACAAGCAATTTAGTGCCATCTCTGCGGACCTAGCTAATGAAATGGCCTTACCCATCGTCGCCATCAACGGTATGCTGGGAGATGTCACCGCGCTGGAGCAAGCATGGAAGCAGTACACGGACGATGTGAAAGCTGCCGCTAACAACACAGCTAAACTCGCCCAGCTGGAGCGCAACTACAAGCAGCTACTCCAGCACATCGAGCAAAAATACAAGTACACGCCGACCGCCATTCAGCTGAGCGAAGAGGAGAAAAATATTCTACGCACGCAGGGAGTCAGCCTCACCGACATCGAGCAATACCACAGCCTCGCCGTTGGTGCATTTTATCAAGAAATGCAAAACCTGCTCAAGCAGCTACTACACTACAGCTCAGCAGAAAATATTCACCTCAGCGAAGCTCTCATCGAGGGCAACATAGAGCTCAATTTACTGAGCACGCGGCTAGGTGCGGAATCCTGCTACCTCTACTACCTCTATGTGATGAGCTATTTAGATCCCGAAGCGACCGCCCCCATCAAGCAAGAACTCCTCACGAAGCTCTTCAACTTTGCCCCCATAGAAATCGACAAAGAAAGCCAATTCTACAAAAACCGCCACGAGCGCCTCCTCACACAGTTAGAACATGCCATCATCAAAAACGAACAACAAATCCCCATCGAAGAAGCCGCCACCCAGCGCGCAGGGCAATTCATTGAAAAAGTGGGGCAAGTGGCAGAAAAAAAAGCCGCCCTCGCCACCAAGCAAGATGAGCTCGCCGCGGCCTACGCGCGAGCCCTCAAAAAATTCAACCTTCTCCCCGAGGACGACCAGTACATGCAATGGGGAAAAATACTCAAAGTCGTGGAGCTCACCCAAAACGCAAGTGACAAAGTCCCCATGTACGCCCACCTTGATCACTGGCTCTCAGAGCACATGCGCATCTGCCCCGAGAGCAAAGCCTACGCCCAAGCCGCACAGGTCTACTACCGCCAGCTCGCCGCAGGGCAGGTCGAGCCCTGCGGCATCATCGTCATCGGCACAAAGGATGATGAGCCCCACCCCCTCTACAAGATAGGCGACATCATCACCCAGCGCAAAGGGCAAACAGTGAAAAACGTCGATGAATACGCCGCGCAGGCTAAGAGTGCGGGAGCAGACGACATCACCCTGCTACGCCTTGATGAATCAGGCAAGCTACAGACAATACAAACCACGCTGTTTCCCACCGAAGTCCTCACGGGCTTCCTGCCCCTTATCCCCGAAACACCATGAGCCAAGAACAATACGACTACTACGCTTTTATCAGCTACAAGCGCGAGGATGACAAATGGGCTCGATGGCTGCAAAGGCGGCTAGAAGGCTACCGACTGCCCACCGCCATTCAGAGAGATAACCCGCAGCTACCCAAAAAGATTTTCCCTAATTTTAAAGACACCACCGACATTCAGCCCAACCCGCTAGAAGAAGAAATACGCGTCAACCTGCGCCGCGCTCACTACCTCGTTGTCATCTGCTCGCCGCGCTCAGCAAAATCCCATTGGGTGGGCTTTGAGATTAACGCCTTCATTGAAATGGGGAGGGGGAAAGATATTATCCTCTTCATCGTGGAAGGCGAGCCCTACAGCGGTAATGAGGCAACCGAGTGCTTCCACCCCATCTTGCGAGAAAAACTGCCCACCATGCTCGGAGTCAACGTACACGAGAACATGCACGGCTTCTCCTTCGTGCGTAAAGAGCGCGCTCTCATCCAAGTCATCTCACGCATGCTCAATGTGCGCTTCGACACCCTCTGGCAACGGCAACGCTGTCGCATGGTACAGCAGCTTTGTATTAATACGGGGCTCGCCCTCACCTTCGTAGGCAGCTGTGGCTACATCTGGGCAAGCAACCAAGCCTTTGACATGACAGTACATTTGCACGAGATCAGCCCCCATAATGCGCGGCTGCCCTTGGTGAAAGGTAGTTATGTTGAAATTCAGTTTGGGAAAGAGTGGGTGAGAAAAGATTTTTCAAGCTTGAGTACCCCCCTCGTCTTTCTCGACATCGCCGCCAAGTACAAAGGGCAGCAACTCCCCGCCCGTCTCAAGAGCTACGGCTTTACGCTCACCAGACCTCAAATAGAAGCCTCTGCAAGTACCAGTATCTCCCTCACGCGTGATGAGACTTACGCAAAAGTCAAAGGCTGGGTACGCGATGACGCAAGCAATACTAAGCTCGCAGGTGTCCAAGTTAGCATCAAAGGCAAGCAGACCACCACAGATGCAGAGGGGCGTTTTGAACTCAGCCTCCCCCTAGAGCTCCAAGAGGAAGTCTACGAAATCACCCTCACCCACGAGGGAAAAGTACACAGCTTCAAAGATAAAACATACCCTACAAAAAACGACGAAAACTTTATCATTAAATACTATCTTCCCTAAGAGCCTATGAAAAACAATCTTCTTTACGCCCTGATTCCTGCCATTGCATGCTCCGCCCTCGCGCAAGAGCGCATCACGCAGCCAGCGCGCACACGCTTGCAATGTACCTCTGCCGACAAGAAAATTGTCCCCATAGCTGGCGTGCGGGTGGAGGTAGAGAATGAGGAAGAAAGCGATGACCAAGGCAAGCTGAGGCTGAGTATCACCCCTAATGAGAAAAAGACCTACCGCATCAAAGCGGTGAAAAAATCGGGCTATCAACTCATTCACCCGCGTCCAGAGGATATTGAAAACTTGAAGGATTTTGCCCACAACCAACATGCGGAGTTTGATATCATTCTCTCCGATAAGATTGACTATGAGGATGATGTGGATAAATTTATTAAGCATGGCAAATCATACTACAAAGCAAGAGTCGAGCAACTGAGACAGGAGATTCAGACGGAGCAATCCCCAGAGAAAAAGAAAAAACTCAGAGCGGAGCTCGGCTGGCTCTACAATGATTATGATAAAATCCATGCTAACATCGAAAAACATGCCCGTGAGCTCGCTAGCAAGGATTATCTTCAGCTCTCCGAGGAAGAAATCCAGCGCGTGGAACTTCGCAAAGCGGGCAAGCTGGAGGAAGCCATAGAGCTCATCCTCGCAGGGCTAGCAGAAGACCCCGAGGCAGAAGCTAGGCAACTTGCCGCAGAGCAGAAAAAGGTACAAGAGCAAGCTGCCGATGCCCAATTGCGCTTGCAAGAAGCGGTGGAAAAAATCACCCAGCGAGCCAAGGAATACAAAGAACTGGCTGACGACTATGGGCAGCTTAATCAGCATGAAGAAGCCGCCAAATACCTGAAGCTGCGAACAGAGCTTGACCCTGATAATTATCAGCACCTGATGGATTATGCGCGATATATTGACACCTATTTAGCAGCATATGAAGAGAGTCTCAACGCGTATGAAAAATGCCTAGCTTTCGCTAAAAAACAGTTTGGTGAGAACAGTGTGCAAGTAGCCACCTCGTACAACAATATTGGAGGTGTCTATCACGCCCAAGGCGACTACCCCAAGGCACTAGAGTTCTACACCAAAGCTCTGGCTATTCAAGAAAAAGTGCTTGGCTTGCAGCATCCAGCCACCGCCACCTTCTACAACAATATTGGCGGGGCCTACGACTCCCAAGCTAATTACCCCAAGGCACTTGAATTCTACTCCTACGCTCTTGCTATTCGCGAAAAAGTGCTTGGCTTGCAGCACTCCGACACAGCCACATCCTACAACAATATTGGCGCTGTCTACTCCTCCCAAGGCAATTACCCCAAGGCTCTGGAGTACAACTCCAAAGCTCTGGTTATTAAGGAGAAAGTACTAGGCTTGCAGCATCCTGACACCGCCACCGTCTACAATAATATTGCCTGGATCTACTACTGCCAAGGCGACTACCCCAAGGCACTAGAGTTCTACACCAAAGCTTTGGCTATTCAAGAAAAAGTGCTTGGCTTGCAGCATCTAGCCACCGCTTTCTCCTACAATAGCATAGGCGTGGTCTACTCCTCCTTAGGCGATTACCCCAAGGCACTTGAGTACTACTCCAAAGCTTTGAAAATTCGCGAAAAAGTGTTCGGCTTGCAACATCCTGAAACAGCCACCTCCTACAATAATATAGGCAATGCCTACTTCTCTCAAGGCGATTATTCTAAAGCTCTGGAGTATCACTTTAAAGCTCTGGTTATTAAAGAAAAAGTGCTTGGTTTGCAGCATCCTGACACCGCAACTTTCTACAACAATATTGGCGGAGTCTACTCTTCTCAAGGCGATTACTCCAAGGCTCTAGAGTATCATTCTAAAGCTCTGATGATTCGCGAAAAAGTGCTTGGCTTGCAGCATCCTGACACCGCTGCTTCTTATAATAATATTGGCTCAGTCTATCACACACAAGGCGATTATTCCAACGCGCTGGAGTACTATTCCAAGGCTCTCTTGATTCTAGAAAAAATGCTTGGCCTGGAGCATCCTAGCACCGCCACTTCTTACAGTAATGTAGGAGATGTTTACTGCGCCCACGGTGATTATGCTAAAGCACTGGAGTTCTCCTTAAAAGCTCTGGCGATTGATGAAAAAGTGCTAGGTTTGCAGCATCCTGACACCGCCGCATCCTACAGCAATATCGGCAGAGTTTACAGCTTGCAAGGCGATTATAAAATGGCTGTATACTATTACCAAAAAGCACTGGATAGTTCAATTAAAGTCTATGGTGCAGAGCATCATTTAACTGCTACATATTATGATAGTTTAGCCACCGCTTACACATTCGAATGGAGATATGATAAAGCACTTGGTTGTTTCTATAAGTCATTATACATTAAAGAAAAAGAATTGGGAGGACAACACGTCAGCACATTAGATACTACGGTTTGTATTGGTTTAGCTTACCAACAGCTATGCGAATTCGATAAAGCTCATCAGTATATTACACGAGCACATCAGGAATTTAAAAATACACTTGGCGAAACGCATCAATACACACAGTACGCACAAGGAATTTTAATAAGCTTACAACATGATATGGATGGCCCCCCCCATCCAAAGCAAAACATTGAAGAATATAATGACATGTCTGTGACTTTTAAAATTGCTATGTATCAGAAAACAATAGATACGATAAACTCGGTTATACTCACTGTAAAACGAGAACGAAATGAGCTATCTGATGTTAATGAAAAAGAAAAGAAAGATCAGTTTATCCATCAGCTGTATAAATCTTTAGAAAAACAAAAAAACTGCTTGGAAGAGAAAGAAAAATTGTTAGAACAATTGATAAATCAAGGTCAAGAAAGAATAAGTCCTAAATATAGATAAGCTTAAGGGCACCTCTTGCAAAATTAGCAGCACCGAATTCGGTGCTGCTAATTTTGCAAAATGTCCTTATAGTAAATTTGAGTATTCCAGCTGGATCATGAATCCTCATGTGATTCTCACGAGCTTATTTCCCAGCTTTCGCTTCTCGCTCATTCTGGGGGCTGCCGATGCCAAAACTAGGCGATTCTATGTCTGGAGGGAGTTCGACTCGTGTAGGGCGATCTATTTCTTCTTGTGTTAAGGTACGCGTTACTAAAATGGAGCCGATGCTGATATGACTGCTCAGGTGGTCCATGACTTGGAAGATCTGCTCTAGTCTCATATTCGCATGAAAGGAAATGACGATATGGTAGCTGCCCGGAGTTATTTTCTGTAAATCAGAAAGGAATGCCTTGTCATCTGGGTTCGCGGGAGCAGTAATATAAAGAAAGCCATCTTCTCCATGATAAATAGAGCTGCGCGTAGCAGGCTTTTCTAAGCTCTTTTCCCCAGCGACAACGTAGGTAACTTCTCTTGAGCTCACGGATATGGTGAATGACTGATCCTTATATTGGATGCTAAAATAAAAAAATCCTTCCTCAGCGAGGGGGCGGGTCAGCTTGATGATCTCATCCCATTTCTTATCTCCTGATACAAAGGAAAGTGCTGCACTATTCGCGGGCTCTTTGCAGATCGTATTATACGGCTGATCTGCTTGGGCCTGCGTAAGAAGCACGCCTAGCATTGTAAGGAGGATTTTCTTCATTGTGCTATTTCTCTATTTCTCTGTTTCTTTCTTCGGGAGGGCGCGCAGGTGAGTGGGGGCGGCATAAAGCACGTCGCCCGACTCAGAGACGATCTTGACGAATTCGTGATCATCTGAGCTCTCCCAGAGGATAATATTAATGACCTGCGCAGGGGCGAGCATGATTGCCGTCTCTTTTTCGATTTGATTCTTTGCGAATGCTTGACGCATGTTATCATTGTCCTTGATGGAGAGGAAGTTGATGATATCACTTCGGTGTTTGAAGGCTGGTGTATTTTCTATCGCGCATGCGTTGCCTTGCTGAGGGCAGGGCGCAAGTGTTGTTTTAACTTCATTCCATTTCTCCAGAACAAGTTCAGCTTCTTGCTTCTCTTTCAGCAGTGCTTCGTATTCCTTCTCAGGAACGACATCTTTTAACTGAATATATAATTTTTTTCCACTTTTGGAGCGTATCTGTGCAACTAGGGCGAAATCAGCAGATACTAGGTAGACTCGCTGTCCTTCCTTGATTGCCTTATGATCGTAATCCTCATATTCAAGACCAGACTCGCATACAACATGCCTCCTCCTATTAGATCGATTCGTTTGTCTATAATCTCTCATCTTAAAGTAGACGGTGTCTTTCGTGACATAGTAATAGCCTGCTTGGATCTCTTTCCCGCCTTCATAGCCGAAGATGTCAGCATCATAGATGGTGTAAGAATAGGCGTGGGGTGTAGCTGACGCGCATGCTAGTAGTACACTAAGAGAGATGGAAGGGAGTAAATTCATAGCTAAGGATTATGTTATCCTCCTAATAACATGATCCTTGAGGAAATACAACAATTATCTGTGTCACAGATTATTTTTCGTCAGCATCAGCCGTCTCATTCGCTTCGCTGGGAGGGGTGGCTTTCAGCGCCTTGCGCCTGCTCTTCCACCAGAGGAGTACTGCTGTGGCGATGCCGAGGTCGTCGAGCCAGCCGATGAAGATGAGCCAGTCGGGGAGGGCATCGAAGGGGGAGATGATGTAGATGAGCGCGATGATGACCATCACGCTGTTGCGCAGTGTCCAGAACGAGCGTTCCGAGGGGTGACCTGTCGCTTTGATGTTCTTCGTGAGGAGGCTCTGTGCTGTTTTGACGGCTTCTTTTTTCATGTGATGGTGAAGAGGGGGGTGGAGGGGTGGATTAAGTCTTTTGCTTTGCGGTGTTGCTCTTTCTGCGTTTACGCGGGGTGCGCTTGGGCTTCGGTAGCTTTTTCGTCATGTCATTCTTGATGTGTACCTGCATCAGGAGGAGGGCAAACATGGAGGAGGGGCTCATCTCCACGCAGGAGGCTTTAGAAATCTCGTCTGCGAGGAGGACAATCTGCTGCACGAGGGCTTCGTACTCTTCCACCTCGACGCAGAGGCGTGCGGTGAGGATGTCTTCGTGAAGCTGGATGAGGCTTTTGTAGACGGTGAGCCAGTCTTCACTCGCCGTTTTTTTCAGCCCCTCCATGATGAGGCTGGGGAGTAAATCTAACGTGCGCTCGACTGTGCGTATGGCTTTCATGCGCTCGCGGTTGAACTTGTGCTGCTGCGTGCGCGCTTCGCAGAGGTAGCGGATGCGGCGATCGAGAGAACCGTGTTCTTCGAGGATGGGGATGGGGACGCTGTTTGCGGGGATGGTATCGGGTTTTACTGCCGCCTTCACGAAGACGCGGTAGATGATGGCGTGGCATTTTTCAGCCGTGAGCTTGATTTGTTCAAACAGCATGGAAGTGTGTGTGGAAAGCGAAGGTGGCGGGTGCGGTGGTGCTTATTCTAAGAAAAAGTCCACGCGGGTTCAAGTTTTATCTGTGCTAGGCGCGCTCTTCTTTCACAGATCCCCTAGCGGGAATTAATCTTCGTTTTCAGCCTGCTTGAGCTCGTGGCGTGCGCGTCTTCTTTCCTGAGATATTTGTTCTTCTGTCGCTCCTAGTCCGCGTAAGAGCTGGCTGGTCATGCTCAGTGCCACTTCTTCCTCGCCTGAGAAGACGAGCTGCGCTCCTTCTTCACGGAGCTTTTCGGCATCACTGAGGTAGCTTGTGTGTGCCATGACGCGGATGTTCGAGTTCAGAGATTGGGCGGCTTGGGCGATTTCGCGGCTGGGGGCTGCGGCGGCCGTGATGATGATGGCGCGTGCATCGCGTATGCCTGCGAGTTCGAGGATGCTGCGGTGACGCGCGTCACCGAGGATGACTGGGTGTTTTTCTGCGGCGAGTTTGTTCACCGTATCTATGTTCATTTCCAGTATCAGCACGTCCATATCGAAGCTGCGCAGGATTCGTGACATAATCTGGCCACAAGGACCGTAGCCTACGACGATGATGCGATGCCTGTCCTCATCGGGGGGATCGGGGGCTTCTGCGCCTTTTTGTCCGAGTAGTCCTATATTTCGCTTTTCTAAGCACTGAATCATGCGAGCTGTGTAGCGGTAGAGGATGGAGTTCAGCGTGATGGTGATGATGGCCACCCCAGTGATGACATTCGACGCGGCAGGGGGGAGCAGGAGATATGTGCCTGCGGCTAAGGAGGCGAGGATGAAGGAGAACTCCCCTATCTGGGAAAGCGAAGCGGCGACACCTACTGCCATGCGACTCGTCTTCCCTAGCATGAGGATGACGATGAGCGCGACGGTGGGCTTCACAAGGAGGCTAAGAACGAGCGTTGCCAGTGCTAGCTGCCAGTGGTCGATGAGCCCTGTCCAGCTGAAGCCCATGCCGATGGAGACAAAGAAGAGCACCGCGAAGGCATCGCGCATGGGAAGAGCTTCGCTCGCAGCGCGTGCCGAGAATCGGCTCTGCCCTACGACCATGCCCGACAGGAAGGCACCCAGCTCCATGGAGGCGTTAAAGACGTAGGAGGAAATGACTGCCACGCCCAGCGCAAGGACGAGGACGGCTAGTGTGAAGAGGTCGCTGGAGCTGCTCCTTGCCACATGGCTAAGAATGTAAGGGATGACACGTCGCCCCAGTAGGGCTACCCCGAGAATAAGCAGGGAAAGTTTTAAAATCATCCAGCCCAGAGCCGAGGCGATAGCTCCGACACCTGCACCCTGCTGACCGCTGATGATGTCCACAATGACAGGGAGCAGTACCAGCAGCATGATGGTGAAGATGTCTTCCACCACGAGCCATCCGAGTGCCGTATGTCCGACGGGGGTTTGCAGCACGCGATTATCGCTGAGCACACGCGTGAGCACCACGGTGGAGGACACGCAGATGCAGAGCCCATACATGAAGGGGCTGAAGCCGTAGGGCGTGTCCGTCCCGAAGAGGTGATAAACGAGCGCCCCCAGTGCCACGCTGGCCGTGATGCAGCTGAGCGCTCCGCGTACCGCGACTCGTCTGACAGAGAGGAGATCTTTAAAATGGAACTGTAAGCCCACCCCGAAGAGCAGCAGAATCACCCCCACATGGGAGAACTCTGCTACCAGATGACTATCCACCTGCATACCCCACAGTTTCCCCGACGCGAGCATCCCTGCGAGCAGGTAGCCTACGAGTGGGGAGAGACGCAGTCGCTGGGCGATGATGCCTAGGACGAGTGCGAGTGTGAGACCGATGGATAGGGTGGCTATCATGACATCATGCGAGCCCAGAGTACCTTAAGGTAACGCCCCTCTGGGTAAGTAGAAAGGTAGGGGTGATCCCAGCCTGGACCTGACATCTCGATGATCTGGAGACGGCGACCGAGTCGCTGTGCGGCCTTGATGACAGTCTTTTCAAACTCGTAAGCCGAGAGTAGCCCCGAGCAGGAGCAGGTCACGAAGAGTCCACCAGGGCGGACGCACTGCATGCCTAGCATGTTGAGATCATAGTATTTCTTAATACCCTCATCCTTCTCTTCATCGCGACCGAGGACAAACTTCGGAGGATCGAGTAGGACGACATCGAAGAGTGTGCCATTGCGCACCATCTGGCGCGCATAGACGAAGGCATCCGCGTGGACGAAATTAATACGATGCTGTGGATGATTGATATTCGCATTACGCGTCGCCATGGCGATCGCCTTCTCATCGAGGTCGACAGCCGTCACTTCGCTCGCTCCGCCATGGAGCTTTGCTTGGATGGAGAAACCGCCTGAGTAGCAGCAGAGATCGAGCATGGACTTCCCCTCGACGTACTGGGCGAGTTTCACCCTGTTGTCGCGCTGATCGCAGAAGAAGCCCGTCTTGTGCCCCTGTGCGAAGTCGACTTCGTAGGAAACACCATGCTCCTGCACGCGCACGAGGCGTACGGAGTCGCTGACAGGTCCTTTTTCTGTGTCTATCTCTTCCATGCGCGCGATGCTCTCATCGACGTGGATGACATGACGCTTCGTCCCGCAGAGCTCGTGAAGCATAGGAAGCCACTTTTCGAGGCGATTCCAGACACCTAGTGTCGTCACATCGAGGCTGAGCACGTCGGCGTAGCGGTCGATGATGAGACCGCCTATGCCGTCGGAGTCACCGTGTAGGATGCGGTAAGCGGAGGTCTTCTCGTCGAGCTTTAGCTCGTCACGACGCCAGCGCACCGCCTTTTTCAGTGCCTCGACGAGGTCGTTCTCTGAGATGGGGTCGCGGCTGTGGGTGAGCATGCGCAGCGGGGTGCGGCTCTTCGCATTCCAGAAGCCACCACCGAAGAGTTCGCCATTTTTATCATAGACGTGGATGAGCTCACCGTCCTTTGCATCGCGGCTGACTGCTCCCAGCATACGGGGGAAGACCGCGGGATTGTATGTGAAATACTTTAACTGAACCCATGGGCTAAGCCACTGATCACTACCCTCGGGAGCTTCGCCGCCGACAAAGGCGCGGCGGGGCTGCGGGCGAGAAGAGTTCTTGTCGAAGCGACCGCGTGGGGAGAAATTCCCACGTACTTGGAAATTACCATTGCCATCGCGCTTCACATCGTCGCGATCATGGCGGGGACGAAAACCACCGTCGCGGCGTTCGCGGAAACCGCCTTCACGACGCTCTTGGAAACCACCTTCTCGGCGTTCACGGAAGCCGCCTTCACGACGCTCTTGGAAGCCACCGTCGCGGCGTTCGCGGAAACCGCCTTCTCGACGTTCTTGAAAACCACCTTCTCGGCGTTCACGGAAGCCTCCTTCACGACGCTCTTGGAAACCGCCTTCTCGGCGTTCGCGGAAGCCGCCTCGTTCTTCGCGTCCGAACTGGGCGCGGGGCTGGAAGTCGCCTCTCCCTTGCTCGCTATCGCGACGGGGGAAGGAGGAACGCTCACGAAAAGAACCGCGGTCAGAACGATCATCGCGGCCATCGCGATCACGGGAAGAAAATGGGGGATCTGAAAAAGAACTCATGGACACATCGACTATATGCCCTCTCTAGGTAAATGTCAAGCATCACAGACGCAGTGGCGTAGATAATATTCCAAAACTAATTACGGGAGCGTCTTTTAAGTCTGTATATAGTGAGAATCTTAGTAAGTACCAAAGCCACAATGGAACCACTGATAAGATCACGCATAAAGTGTAGGAATGGACAGCTATTAAAATCAATGCCTGTGTAGAATAGTACGGTTTCACTGGGTACGTATTTTGCGGAAATTTGGTGGACGCATAGTATAATTAGGGAGTATGATCCCACATAAATAAGTATATTGCGTAGTATTTTGACGTGATCTAGTAATTTACTCAGATATACTAATATGAAGCTGCCAGTAATCGCTGCGACCGAGGCTAATATGAAGCTGCCAGTAATCGCCGCGATCGAGTCGCTCAACTCATTGTGTATTTGTAATCGGTGTATATATTTTATGTTCTTGGTGTCTAGAGACATGCAAAATGCGATAATAGCTATTATCAGTAGGATCCACGTATACTTCTTGTTGAGTATGTCTGTTTTTTTTGAAAGGAATCCAAGGTAGACGAATAGAGCACAATACATTCCTTGAAACACGAAAAATGGAGCTTTTTCGAAATTAAAATACTCAAATACGAAATATGTCGCAACATTAATAAATATTAGAGAGGGAAGAGCTAACAAAAGACGACTTCTTATAAATATTGAGGCTATGCTAATAGAAATAAATAAGGTGGGTAAAAACCAGATATAGCCTACAAACGAAATATTCCAGTCCGGGATTTTTACAGCTGCGCCATAAAGACAAGATAATAAAATATTCTGTGCTTTAG
>CAYJNX010000020.1:0-22135 GCA_964371525.1 uncultured Akkermansia sp.
GTAGCATATGGGGCACCTGCAGCTACTGGTCGGAGAAGTGCTCGCGGATTATAGCCGTGGAAGCACGATTTAGCAAGGCTTTTCTTAGTGCTTTTACTAATTTTATGATCGAGTAGTTAGGTGTATTAAGACTTGAGGCATCAGTCATCTTATGCTATGCTGCTTCCATCTATGAGAACAGTAAAGACAGCCGTAGTAGGTGCCAGTGGGTATACAGGTCAGGAATTGCTCCGTATTCTTCTCTTGCATAGGGGTGTAGAAATGGTATGCGCCACGTCGCGCCAGTACGCAGGGCAGCAGCTCTCTGATGTATTCCCACGCTTTGGGAATCTCCCCGGTGCTGACCTCTGCTTCACCGACTCTGATGTCGCGGCCATCGTCGCGTCAGGGGCAGAAGTCGCCTTCCTCGCCCTCCCTCATGGCGTATCCGCCTCCTACGCGGGTGGACTCGTCGAAGCTGGCGTGCGCGTCATCGACCTCTCGGCAGACTTCCGCTTGAATGACCCAGCGGTCTACGAAGAATTCTATGGCAGCGAGCATCCGAACATCCCCTTGATGGAAGAAGCCGTCTATGGTATGCCCGAACTGCATGCCGACGAGATCGCGAAGGCGCGTATCGTGGGCTCACCCGGTTGCTACCCAACAAGCATCATCCTTCCCCTCGCCCCCCTCCTGAAGGCAGGACTTGTCAAGACAGAAGACATCGTGGTGAACAGCTCCAGCGGTGTCTCTGGCGCAGGTCGCCGCGCCGACGTTAGCCTCCTCTACTGTGAGTGCAACGAAAGCGTGCGCGCTTATGGCGTGCCACGTCACCGCCACCTCTCCGAGATAGAGCAGGAGCTAGGACTCGCCGCGAATGCGCCCGTCGTCATCACCTTCACCCCGCACCTCATCCCTGTGAACACAGGCATCATCACGACGACCGTGGCGAAGCTCGCCGAGGGAGCAGATGCGGCAGCGATCGACGCATGCCTGAAGTCCACCTACGCAGAGTCCCCCTTCGTCCGCGTGCTCGGGCAGAACAAGCCCGCGGACACGAAGAATGTCACCCGCACGAACTTCCTCGACATAGGCTGGTCTATAGACCCACGCACCAATCGCATCGTGCTCATGAGCACAGAAGATAATGTCGTGAAGGGCGCAGGCGGACAGGGCGTGCATGCCTTTAACATCATGTTCGGCTTCGATGAGACAGAAGGCCTGTGGCTGATCTAATCTCGTATCTTCTATGATACTTCCCCTCTTACTCATTGTCGATGACGAGAAGTCCACGCGCGATGCCCTCGCACTCGCGCTCGGCGATGAGTATGAGGTGTTCGCGGTGAGCCATGGTGCGGCTGCACGCGCCATCATGGACAGCGAGCCTATTGATATCCTACTCACCGACCTAAGACTAGGTGGGGAGAGTGGGATGGAGCTCATCGACTACGCGCAGGGTCTCCCCTCCCCTCCCTGTGCCATCATGATGACGGCTTATGGGAGCGATGATATAGCCTCGGAGGCGAAGCGTCACGGCGCGTACTATTTCCTCAACAAGCCACTCAATCTCGATGAGGTGGAGCTCCTGCTGAAGCGTGCCGCCCACACACGCCAGCTGGAGCAGGAAAACAAGCAACTAGCTACCCAGCTAGAGCCGAACGCGAAGCTCGATCGCATGCTGGGCGATAGCCCCGCGATGAAGGACATCTTCCAGCGCATCCGTCAGGTAGCCCCGACGACAGCCAGCGTGCTCATTGAAGGAGAGAGTGGGACAGGTAAAGAACTCGTCGCGCGCGCCCTCCATAAGCTCTCGGGCCGCCCTGAGAAAAAGTGGGTCGCTGTGAACTGCGCCGCCCTATCCCCCCAGCTCATGGAGAGCGAGCTCTTCGGTCACGAGCGAGGGGCATTCACTGGTGCGAACCAACGCCGCATCGGTCGCTTCGAAGAAGCGCACGGCGGCACTATTTTTCTCGATGAAATAGGGGAGATAGACACCCCCACCCAGATCAAGCTCCTACGCGTACTCTCCGAGCGCACCATCGAGCGCGTCGGTAGCAATAAATCCATCGCGGTGGATGTGCGTATCATCGCAGCGACGAATCGTCGCCTAGCCGACATGGTGGAGGAAGGGACATTCCGCCTCGACCTCTACCAGCGACTGCATGTCATCGAGATTCAGCTACCTGCTCTGCGTGAGCGTCAGGATGACATCGTACTGATGGCGCATGCGTTTCTTTCTGAATTATGCGCAGATAATAAAAAGGAGGAAAAAAGCCTGTCTCGTGAGTCACTAGACATTCTCAGATCCTACAGCTGGCCGGGGAATGTCCGACAACTGCGCACAGCTATTGAATATGCTGTGGTCATGAGTAATAATCAGGAGGTAAGCCCCCAAGACCTCCCTGAATACCTGACTCGCGAAGCAGTTTCCGAGGCTTCCGAGGTGATAAGTCGATCTTTTCCTGATAATAAGCTTGATCAAGCACCCTCATTTAATTTAGAATGGCTGGAGAAGTCTACAATACTCAAGGCACTCAAGTATACAGAAGGAAATAAGACATTGGCCGCTCAACTACTGGGGCTCAGTCGACGTACTCTTCAAAGAAAACTAAGCGCGAGCCCTGAATATTACGGGCAGTATTTCAACTAAACAATTCTCTTAACAACAAAACAATCAAACATGTCAACTCCTGCCACCACAGAAGACAGAGGATACACCTCCATCCGAGTGATCCTCATCCTCCTCGTTCTAGGTCTTGTTACGACACAGCTTGTTCTCACCTTCCGTGGTTTATTCCACGCAGAAGCGATGGATCAGGCACAGATCGCGCGCAACATCGCTCATGGCGACGGCTTCACAACCCAATTTATTCGCCCAGTAGAGCTCGTCGATCACGCGAAAGCTCAGGCAGCCCGCGATATTGAGCTGATAGATCTCGACAACTTCCGCGACACGAACTACGCGCCACTCTATCCCTACACGCTCTCACTCGCGATGCTCATCACAGGGATGGATGATGTGGAGGCGACTCGACTTCTGGAGGTCTCGCCTGATGTATACGCGCCCGACCGTCTCGTTGCGGGTGTGAGCACCCTGTTCTTTATTATATCTCTCGTACTGGCATTCATATTAACCAGAAAGCTCTTTGATGAATACCTAGGCTATTCGGTAGTAGGCTTCATGACGATGAGTAATCTCTTCCTCGATTACGCAATCAGTGGTCTACCGCAGATGATGATGCTCTGCCTCTTCTTGGCTGCGCTTATATTCTTCGTGAGAGCTTCTGAGACACCACGTCATCAGGCAAAAAAGATGATGATTAACATGGTCTGTGCTTTTGTGTTCATCGCTCTGCTTGTTCTAACCTCATGGATGGCTATATGGGTAGCGCTGGCGGCATTCATTTATGTGATGGTCTTCTTCCGACCACACGGCATTTATTCCATTCCTGGCTTTGCTATTTTACTCCTGTTCATCATGCCTACGCTCTTGCTGAATGCTTCATCGACGGGGGCTCTCTTGGGTAATATGTACTATGAGTTCTATAACTTTGAAGGCGGTGGCTCTGAAATGGTCATGCGCTTAGCAGATGTCGGAAATCTTCCTCTGAACAGCTCCAGCTTCTGGCTGCGTCTCTTCGGCGAAACCTTCGGACAGCTGAGCAATCTCTACACTATGATGGGCTCCATCATCGTCGTGCCCCTGTTCTTCCTGACTCTCTTTACCAAGTATAAGAAAGAATCAACGAACCAGATGAAATGGTTTGTCTTCATCCTTTGGATCTGCGTGAGTGTCGGCATGACCCTTTTTGGAACAAAAGAAAACGTGAGCATAGGACAGCTCTACATCCTGCTAGCACCACTATTTATCGCCTTCGGTCTCTCACTCGTATTCATGGCTCTGGCACGCATGCAGCTACAGCACACATTTGATCTTGCTCGTAATACGACAGTCATTGGTATGATCTTGCTCTCGGCAGCACCCTTCATCGCGAAGCTCCCCATGGATCTCTACCGTGGTATCTGGCTCGGTGGTGCGCCGCACTTCCCGCCCTACTATCCAGCTGCCCTGAGCAGCACACTCTCGGACATCACGAATGAAAAGGATATCATCATGTCCGACCAGCCATGGGCAGTCGCATGGTACGCTGACCGTAAGAGCATGTGGACACCACTGCGCGTGACTGATTACCGTGAGGAGATTAAACCTATTATCGACAAAGCGGGCATCGACGTACAAGGTCTACTCGTCACCCCCCAGTCCTACCGCATGGCTGACATGGGCTCAGGCGAGCAAGGTGGACTCAATGCCATTGAGCAAAAGAGCGGTGACTTCTTCCCTGTCGTCGTCGAAGGTGTACTGTGCAGCAAGACACCGAAGATGAACGTCTGGTACGCTGATGTCTTCGCGGGCTCTGATGCGTCAAACAGCGTAGCCTCAGTCGTGTCCTCACAGGGTGACCTCTGGTTCAGATACCCCATCTTAGGCTACCACATGCTCTACTACGCTAACAAGGAGATCACGCGTAAATAAGCCACTTCACGATTCTGTATCTATTTCCCCCCAAAAAAACATACGTTTCATGAGTGAAGTTCATTCCGCCCCACAGACTAAAGCCAGCTCTATCAGCTTTGATACAGCGACACAGCGACTCGAAGAGATCATCCGTTTAATGGATGATCCCGACACGAGTCTCGAAGACATGATCGCGCTCGTTGAAGAAGGTACCAAGCTGAAAAAAGCCTGCGTCACCATTCTGCAACAAGCTGAGCTGCGCATACAGCAGCTTGAAGCCCCAACAGCTGTCGCTACGCCAGCCCCATCGCGAGCCTCTACACCTACGCAGCAAGCAGCGACAGCAAGCAGCACTCAATCACAAGATCATGACTTCACCCTCCTCTGATAGTACCTCCTTGCTCTCACGCCTGAGTTCCACTAGCGTGCTCAAGAGTTTTAGTCCGAGTGAACTAGTGAAGCTAGCGGCAGAAATACGACATTCGCTCATCAATACGCTCTCGCTCACAGGCGGGCATCTTGCGCCGAACTTAGGCGTGGTAGAGCTCTCTATCGCGATGCACCGCGTGTTTAACACGCCTCGTGATAAGTTCCTCTTCGATGTCTCGCACCAAGCCTATGTGCATAAGATGCTCACAGGACGCGCTGACAGAATGCACACTATCCGCCAGCATGGGGGCTTATCTGGCTTCACAAAACGTGCAGAATCGGAGCATGATGCGTTCGGTGCAGGGCATGCTGGCACGGCAGTCTCGGCTGCACTCGGCATCGCCGCAGCACGCGACTTAAAGGGGGAAGACTTCAGTGTCGTCTCCCTCGTCGGTGACGGTGCATTCTCCTGCGGACCTACACTGGAAGCACTGAACAACATCGCGACAACGACGAAGAAATTCATCTTGATTCTCAATGACAACGAATGGAGCATTGATAAGAATGTAGGTTCGCTCTCCAAGTACTTCTCCTCCCTACAAGAGACGGAAACCTACACATGGCTGCGCAAGCACTCGCGCGGCTTTATAGAAAAATTAGCAGGCTCAGAAGCGCGCGACCAAGCATCAAAACTCATGAACGCGGCGCGCAGCCTCATCACACCGCTCAGCTTCTTTCAGCAGCTCGGTCTCACCTATTTTGGACCCTTAGATGGGCACGACATGCCGCGCTTGGAGCGCGTCTTACGCGTCGCCCAGAAATTAGAAAAACCTGCCATCATTCACGTCATCACCGAAAAAGGACGAGGCTATGAGCCCGCGACACAGAATCTAGCGAAGTTCCACGGAGTCGGTGTATACAACATCGAAGATGGAGCGACAGCAAGCACAGGACTCACCTACTCGGAGGCCTTCGCGCAGAGCGTGACGAATATGGCAGAGGAAGACCCGAATATTCTAGCCATCACCGCAGCTATGCCAAGCGGCACGAAGCTGAATATCTTCCGCGAGCGATTTCCTAAGCGTTTTTATGACGTGGGCATAGCTGAGGAACATGCGGCTATCTTTGCCAGCGGGCTAGCAACAGAAGGATTCAAGCCCTACCTCGCGATCTACTCCAGCTTCATGCAGCGATGCGTCGACATGATACAGCATGACGCAGCACTACAGAATCTACCAGTACGCTTCTGCATGGATAGAGCAGGTCTATCCCCCGATGACGGACCTACACACCATGGACTCTATGACATAGCCATGCTGCGCTGCATCCCGAATCTCGTCATGATGCAGCCGAAGGATGAAGCAGAGCTATGCCACATGCTCGCCACGATGAATACGATAGACGATAGACCTAGTGCTATACGCTACCCACGTGGTGAAGGAGAAGGTGTCCCCATGCCTGAAAAGCCAGAAATCCTAGCTATAGCTAAGTCAGAGATCATCGCGGATGGCAGCGACATCGCCCTCATCGCGCTCGGGAATATGAATCGCATCGCGCGTGAACTACGCAAAGAACTCGAAGAAAATAGCGGCTTAAGTGTCGCTCACGTGAACGCGCGCTTCATCAAGCCCCTCGATGAAGAATGCATCCTGAAGATGGCATCACAGTGTCGCCTCATCGTCACCCTAGAAGACCACAGCTGCTGTGGTGGCTTCGGTTCTGCGGTATCCGAACTGCTCTCAGCACAGCAAGTGAGCACAGCTCAGCATATCGTCGCGTGGCCTGACCAGTTTGTCGAGCACGGCACCTTAGAAATTTTACGCAACAAATACGGATTCTCCGTGTCTAATCTTTATAACACAATACTGGAAAAACTTCCTCAATGAAATCAATATTCTATTTTCTAGCCATTTCTAGCAGCCTCGCTCTGAATTATCTTCACGCGCAAACAGCTCCAACAGAGCTCGAAGGGCAGGACGAGAATAAACTAGACGACATCAGAAATCTGCCCTCATGGGTTGTCGAGCTCTCGAACCTCCCAAAAGATGCGCGTGAAGCCTATATCGCTAATTTCACCAAAGCAAAGGAAGCCTACAAGGAATCACGCTGGCTGGAATGCATCGCCTTACTTAACGGCTGCGAGCTCATCTACGATAAGAATCCGAATGTAGACACACTCTTAGCTGGATGCTACATCGAGCAAGGCGACTTCGAAAATGCGCTGGAAGTATCCCTGAAATCGCTGAAAGCGACACCGAACGACACCGTCGTGCAGCTGAACCTTTCCTCCATCTACCTAGGCACGAAGCAGTACCAGCAGTGCATAGACATGCTTGATGAAGTGCTACTCACAGTGAACAAGAATTCACAGAGCGACATTTATAACATCTTGCTCTACCGCAAGTTCCTTTGCTTACTCATGCTGGGGAAGGACTCAGAAGCACGTGAACTCGTCAAGCACACACGCCCCATGGATGAGACCCCCCTCTACTACTTCTCACAAGGCACACTGTACCTGACCACAGGAGACCGACTGAATGCGAAGCGCGAGTTAGACTCGGCTGACCGCATCTTCTCGAACTACCCGCTCCTGCGCGCCTACCACAAGGGGCTCGTGCTATCGGGAGCGATCCCGAAGTTTATAAATAACGAAGAATAAAAGATATTTACCAACGCGCTCTTTTCAAAAATGAGCGCGTTGATTGTTTGCTTCCATGCTATCTGATCAAGCTACAGTACTACGACTGCTTCCGCTGGGAGAGCATGGAGTCATCGCTGTACTCTGCACAAAAAAGCATGGAGTCGTGCGAGCAGCAGCCAGACAAGCGAGGAAGGCGGGAAGCGACTTCTATGGACGCTTGGATTTATTTTACGAATGCGAGATATTCTGCGCAAGCGCGGCGAAGAGCGATTTACTCAATATGAAAGCCGTGACCCTGCTACAGCCACGACTACAGCTGAGGAAGAATCTGCTCAAGCTGCGACTGGCTAGCTACATGACGCGACTCTTTGAAGCCACGGTGGAAACACTCGACCATGATGAAAGCTGGCATAAATTGCTTTCGGGTGGACTGGACTATCTCGATGAGAAGCCACCGAGCGCGGCTATACTGATACACTTTGAGAAGAGACTCGCAGAGCTGCACGGGCTCTACCTGAAGGGACGCTCTGCCTATAATGCCATGCTGAACCACTTTGAGCACCTGCCGGCGGGGCGTGGTGACTTGCTACGAGATTTGCAGTAAGGGGGGCGTCAGTTTCTGGCGCGGAGCTGATGCTGGGTTTGCCTCACGGGCGCGTGCGACTTCACGCTATGATGAAACTGACGCTGCCATGCTCTACGTGCATGGCTTTTCCTTCTGGGATCTGCCCAGCCCCGGCAAGGACGCCGTCCTTGCATCCTGCTTAAGGTCTTTCCTCAGAGTTCTCGCTACGCGAGAACCGTCCATGAGGTGTCTTGGACTTTTTCCTCATCACCTTCGCGAACGCGAAGGACAGGGGAGAGGTATCTCGCCTTATCTTCGTCTCAAATCGCAGTGCGATTTGTGTCTCATTTTGGCATGCAAAATGCCTTAAGAATCCATTTAGGTGTCGCTTTGGGGTATTGCGGCACCCATCTTAAGTCATCTCTCCGCGCGCATCGCCGTCACGACGGCGAGCTGCTCTACGTCTCGAATCTTCAGCACTTGCCGCGCACAGGCGCGTAAGGTAGATCCTGTCGTGTACACGTCGTCTATGATGACCACATTGTTGCTCGGGAGTTTCCCTTTTCCCCCTCTCTTAAACGCAGGAAGCAGCGAATATAGGCTATTCGCATGCGTGCTGCGCTGCTGGGCGGTGAGCTGGGTCTGGCTGCTGATCTCAGACTCGCGTCGCGTCAGAGGCTGAGCTAGCGAGAAGCTAGGGAAGAGGCGGATAAGCTCCTGCGCGAGGAGTTCTGATTGATTAAAACGTCGATGCCAGTAGCGCGCTGGCGTGATGGGGACAGGTATGAGTGTCCAGTCATCACTAGCTGATAGTATAGGGTGATGCTCCCAGAGCTCCGCCATGAGGTAGGCGAAGCTGCGCGCGAAGTGTGTCTCGCGCCCGTATTTGTAGCGGTGCATGAGCTTGCGCATCTCGGGTACGCCATAGAATCCCGATCTCGCGAAGTCGAATGGGCGACGCTGCTTCGCACACTGCGGGCATGCCCATGGATCATCCAGCGTCATGTAGATGGGACTGCCACAGTACAGGCAGGCGGGCTTGGGCACGCGTGGGACGCGCTCCTCGCAGCAGCGCGAGCAGAGGGAGCACGCGATGTCGCTTCTCTCACCGCAGAGCTCACAGGTATGAGGGAAGAGCCAGCGGAGCATGAGAGTAGAAAGGGCTAGGAGAACGCGGAAACGCGGAAACGTGAGCCTTCCTTTATTTCCCCTCGTGACGCTTTAGGAACTCTTTCACAATCTTCTGGTACGCGACTGTAGCGAGTCCATAGGAGTCATGCTCGAAGATACTGCGCCCGAAGCTCGGGGCTTCGCCGACGCGTACGGAGCGAGGGACGATGGTCTCATACATGATAGAGCCCATATTCTCTCGCACCTGCTCGACGACCTGTCGCGCGAGGTTCGTGTTCGCAAACATGGTCATGATGATGCCTTCATGCTTGAGATCTGGATTCACACCGCTCTCACGGATCTGCTCCATAACGAAAAGAATCTTAGCCAAGCCATCGAGGCTCAGGTACTCGCACTGCAAGGGGGTGATGATCTCATCACAGGCACTGAGAGACGCTGTCATGAGTACTCCAAGCGAAGGCGGTGTATCAAGTATTACATAATCATACTCATCCGCCTCGCGTATGGGCTCGAGGGCATCGCGTAGGCTGGTCATGTGAGAGCCTGAGAGAGTAAGCTCTATCTCCACCCCTGCGAGATCCATATGAGCGGGGACAATGGAGAGGTTCTTTCTACCCGTGGGGCGGATCTGGGAGCTGAGGCTAGTCTTGCCGAGCAAGGCGGGGTAAATGGTCTCATAGCCTTCCGCTTCAATGCCGAGTCCACTTGTCGCGTTCCCTTGAGGATCAAGGTCAATCAGAAGGATACGGCGC
Source organism: uncultured Akkermansia sp. (assembly GCA_964371525.1). Classification (GTDB taxonomy): domain Bacteria; phylum Verrucomicrobiota; class Verrucomicrobiia; order Verrucomicrobiales; family Akkermansiaceae; genus Akkermansia. Next base: position 9,954 of record CAYJNX010000020.1, read on the forward strand.
TTCTTCGCGCTGAGACCGGCGGCGAGGCTGACCGCTGTTGTGGTCTTCCCGACCCCTCCTTTTTGGTTTGCGATGGCAATGACTTTCATAGAATGCACTCAGTCTACCTCATTCTTATTCACAATTCAAGCTAGAAAATATCACAGAAAATATCACGCATTGCATACAGGCGACCCTACAGCGAGTGCATCGCGCATCACGCGGGCATTCGGCAGCATCAGCCCCTGATACCACGGAGCGAGGGTGACTTGCTTCCCTGCTTCAAACCACAGGCGGAATGCCAGCACCCCCTGCCACAGCAGCATGCCCTCCCCCGTGCTGACATGGCAGCCAAGCTCACGTGCCGCGCGGGACAGAGCCGTCTCATGCGTGATGATGTCATAGTAGTAACAGCCTTTTCGGAGGTACTGAGGGGGGACAGGTAGCAGATCACTTTTTTTCAGCCCCAGTGAGGAGGCGTTCACGACAATGTCGCATTCTGCAACGGCAGCTTCGAGGTCAGGGCTGTCAAAATGCAGGGTGCTGACGCGGCAGCCGGGGGCGATCTGACGCAGGGCTGCCGCGAGCTCGGCGAGCTCAGGGCGCGGGCGATTCACCAGTGTGATGGAGCGGAACTCATACTCCGCGCAGCGCAGCGCGATGGCACTTCCTGCTCCACCACAAGCTCCCAGTATCATGAGATCATGCTGGCTAAAAGATCGCGTCGCCTTCCCCATGAACTCGGTGAGTGCCGCGATGAAGCCCTCGTTGTCCGTGTTATACGCATGGATGCGCCCATCGCTGGAGAAGAGCAGCGTATTCGCCGCCTTCGCCTGAGTAGCACTCACATCCTGCACGTCAGCGAGCTCGTAGGCGCGCTTTTTAAAGGGGATGGTGATGTTCACCCCGATGAAGCCTCGCTCTTGGAGAGAGCGTATCAGGTTCTCGAATTTCTGCCCATCGGTGTCACAGACGAGTCGCACATAACGCTCACCTGCGGGCACGCTCTCCACGTAGTCTGCGATCCCTTCATGGTAGGCGCATGCTTCAAGTAAGGCTGCCTCGTGCATGAAGGGGGACTTCGAATGCGAGATAGGATTTCCGATGACGGCGAGGCGGCAGCCTTCGGGGAGGCTATCTAGCGTGTAGACGGGCTGGGTGTCCATGATTCCAATGATTCCATGTGCGAAGAAGGAGATACTATGGAGTATCTCCTTCTTTAAAAATGATGTGCAGAAAAAAATTACTTCTTCGCAGCTTCGGTGTTACCGTTCTTATCGACCTGAGAGACGATGCAGCTCTTTTCGATCTTCACGACCATATTTGGAGCGAGTTCGAGCTTCACGGTGCGATCTTGGATTTCTCGAACGATGCCATGGAGACCTGCATTCGTGATGACCTTGTCACCAGTCTTGAGGCCTTCCTGACGCTGCTTGAGTTCCTTCTGCTGCTTGGTCTGAGGACGGATGACGATGAAGTAGAAGATCACGCCGATGAGCAGGAGGCTGATGATCATGTTCCACTGACCGCCAGATTCTTCTTCCTTCTGGGCAGGTGCGGATTCTGTGCTCTGTACTGTTCCTGTCTTCACTTCTGGAGCAGCAGGGGCTGCTGTGGCAGGGGCGGGCGCGGCTGCTGGAGCGGCGGGGGTGGCTTGGGCGATAATGATGCTCATGATATATTATTGGCTTTGTAGCGAGAGATAAAGCTGCTCTTGAAGGCAGCGAATTCACCGGCTGCGATGGCACTTCTCGCCTGTGCCATGAGTCGTAGGTAAAAATGAAGGTTCTGGAAGGAGAGCAGGCGTAGAGCCAGCATCTCTCCAGCACGGAAAAAGTGTCGTACCGCCGCGCGTGAGAAGCGGTTCACATGCGGATGCCCCTCGGCATCCATGGGCTGCAAGTCATGCTCGTAACGCTTGTTCTTGATATGCATCGGACCATCAGGAGTCAGGGCGATGCCGTGACGCGCGAGGCGGGTCGGCATCACGCAGTCGAACATATCTACCCCGCGCTCTATCATCTCCAGCAGCTGCGGCGGTGTACCGAGCCCCATGGCGTAGCGTGGCTTGTCAACGGGAAGGTAAGGCGCGGCATGCTCAATGGCGCGAAGCATCTCTTCCTCGGGCTCACCGACGGAGACACCACCGATAGCGTAGCCGTCGAAGTCCATCTCCGCGAGCTTTTCGGCGCATTCGCGGCGCAGGTCGGCGTAGACAGAGCCCTGCACGATGCCGAAGTGCAGCTGACGCTGACCGTTCGTCATGGGCTTGTTCTCGTCTATCCACTGCTTGCATCGCTGTGCCCAGCGCAGGGTGAGACCATTCGACTTCTCTGCATACTTACGCTCGCAGGGATAGGGAGGACACTCGTCGAAGAGCATCGCGATATCGCTACCGAGATTCGCCTGTATCTCCATGCTACGCTCGGGACTGAGCATCATGTAAGAGCCGTCGATGTGATTACAAAAGCGCACACCTTCCTCCGTGATCTTGCGCAGCTTCGCGAGACTCCAGACTTGGAATCCGCCTGAGTCGGTGAGGATGGGCTTATCCCAGCCCATGAGCTTGTGCAGCCCGCCCATATCGCGAATACTCTCATCACCAGGGCGTAAGCAGAGGTGATAGGTATTCCCTAGGATGATCTGCGAGCCGAGCAGTTCCAACTCCTCGGGGTGCAGGGTCTTCACACTGCCCTGTGTACCCACAGGCATGAAGATGGGAGTCTGCACCTCGCCATGAGGGAGCTTTAATGTGCCGAGGCGTGCGCCTGATGGGTCGGTTTTGTGGAGGGTGAAACTCATGATTGTTTTAAATACTTAGCGGAGTAAATCTCCTTCCCCTGCGCTTCCCACTGCTGCTGGAAATCGGTCTTCGGGTAAAAGGGCTCATCCCATTCTACGCGCTGGAAGAGAGGTGAGGCATCTAGGAGTTCGCAGACCCAGATGTAGTATTCCTCATGGTCTGTCTTAAAAAGGATTTCCCCCTTCTCAGCGAGGGCGCGATGCAGCACAGGAATGAAGCTCTCCTGCACAAGGCGATTCTTGTGGTGCTTCTCCTTCGGCCACGGGTCGGGGAAGAGGTAGTGCAAGCGATGGATACTCGCAGGGGCGACGAAGTACTCAAGGAAGTAACGACTCTCAAGGCGCAGAGCGCGTACATTGCTCAGCCCTGCCTTCTCGCTATCGCGGCATACCTTGCGCACACGTCCGAGAAGACGCTCGACACCCAGGAAGTAGCGATCGCTGTAATGAGCAGCCATTTGCAATAAGAAGCCGCCATCGCCGCATCCTAAATCCACTTCGAATAACTTTTCCGAAGCATCTGCCACACCGACGATGTCGTTAGCCGTGTGACTGGCAAAAAAATCCTGTGGTACAAAAGCCGCATCCATATCCGCGCCCATTATAAAAGATAAACTCTCTCGGGTCAAGGACGCATATTCGGGAATGAGTCCACGGGTGGCACAATGAGGAAGCCAGCAAGCAAGAAAGCCTAGTCTCCGAGCAGGGAGACCAGGCTCTTTTTAAAATTCTGAAAAAGGTCGCGTTTAGTTCTGCTTGCCCTCGATGGCGAGCAGAAGGATGACCATAGCAAGCGCGAGTCGCTTGTCGAGCTCAGGTGCCCAGTCGCTGATATCGCACTTGTAGTGGATGAGGAAGGGGTTAAAGTTCTGCTTGAAGAGGTTATTCGTCTTCTCCCCATTGCGCTCCAGATGGTACTTCGCAGGGATGAGGTTTGTGAGGAAGCGGCGCAGCAGGGCGAAGAGCATGCTGTCTTCTTTCACCTTGTATAGTGCCTGATCGTTACCGTCAAATATCGTCCACGAGTCACGCATGAGCGAGGTCATGCCTTCGCGCTTGATGTTACCCAGCAGCTCTCCAGTGACGCTGTCGCGTACCTGATACACGGCGGAGAAGTCGATGATGTTTGGCGTGGTGATGTTCAGGACCTCCTGCGTCATCGCCTCATCGCTGTAGATGCGCATGTCTTCCTTCAGCTTGAAGCCCTTCGCCTTCGTGATCGCGATGAGTTCGCCAGCATCATTGTAGACGCGGTAGTATCTGTGGATGAATGACCAGAACTTGGTCTTCACTTCAAAGTGTGACAGTGAGTTGAGCTGTTCCATGGCGGGGAGAATATCAGATAGATGAGGAGAAGTCAAGGTCCCCTCAAGGAGAAGGGTGCTTACTTGACCAGCAGCATATCAAGCGCGAGCGCGACGACGCGGTCGCGCCAGCGCAGGCGCTCCATGCCTGTGTAGAGCGCAGTCTTCGTCTCGAAGTCGCCCTTGCGCGATACGAGCGCGATGCAGACCTGCCCGACAGGGGCTGCTCCTTCTTCGGCGCTAGGTCCTGCATTCCCCGTGATGCCCAGCGCGTAGTCGGCGCTAGAGCGTGACAGCGCACCCTGCGCCATGGCGAGCGCGACAGGTTCGCTGACGATGCCTTCCTGTGCTATGAGCTGGGGTGAGACACCGAGGTCACGCTGCTTCGCCTCGGCACTGTAGCAGACCCAGCCATCGCGGAAGATGGCAGAGCTGCCATCGACGCTGGTGAGGCAGGCGGCTATCATGCCACCAGTGCAGCTCTCGGCGAGGGTGATGCGCTGGTTAAAGTGCGTCAGCTTGTCCTTGATCATGTGGGCACGGATGAGGAGATCGGGGTGCATAAAAGGATATTAGGCTGGTAGCTGGATGGAGACGGTGGCAAAGGCGGCCATGCCTTCGCCGCGACCGAGTGCGCCAAGTCGTTCGTTTGTCGTCGCCTTGATGCCGACGCGCTTCGGGGCGATGCCGAGTATGGGGGCGAGTGTTTCCTTCATCTGGACGAGGAAGGGGAGGATGCGCGGGGCTTCGGCGATGAGGGCGCAGTCGGCATTATTAATCACGCCTCCCTGTTCGTGTACGAGGGAGACGGCTTTTTCCACGATGCGCAGTGAGCAGATATTCTTACAGCTTTCGTCACCGGGGGGATACCAGTAGCCTATGTCTGGCTCGCCTATCGCTCCTAGTATCGCGTCGGCTAGGGCGTGGCAGAGCACGTCCGCGTCGCTGTGTCCGTCGAGTCCGAGGTCGGGGTGTACTTCGACTCCGCCGAGGATGAGCGGACGGGGGGCTTCAGAGAAGCGGTGTATATCGTAGCCTAGTCCTGAGACTGTGATTGTCTGTATCATGATGAGTGTTTTTTCTATGATTAAAAAATATTAATGTGCGTCGAGTCGGTTTTTTAATGAGCGTCGAGCCAATTTTTAGCAGCTTGCGCTTCGACGAGGAGGGGCACGCCATGGGGGAGAGGCATCGCGTCCTGCATGGCGCGGACGATGAGGGGGGTGAGTTCCGCTTCTTCTTCGCGGTGGAGGTCGAAGAGCAGTTCATCGTGTACCTGCATGATGAGGCGTGTGCGGCGGCCTTCGAGGACGTCGGCGACGCGCAGCATGGCGAGCTTGATCATGTCGGCAGCACTGCCTTGGATGGGGGTGTTGATGGCATTGCGCTCCGCGGCGGCGCGGAGGTTGAAGTTCGCGCTCTGGAGGTCGGGCAGCTGACGGCGGCGACCGCAGAGGGTCTCGGCGTAGCCACGCTGGCGTGCGTCATCGACGAGCCTGTCCATGTACTGCTTCACACCAGGGAACTGGGCGAAGTAGTTATCTATGAGTGAGGCAGCCTCCGCTCGGGAGCAATCCAGCCTCTGGCTGAGCCCGAAGGCGGAGATGCCGTAGATGATGCCGAAGTTCACGGTCTTCGCCGCGCGGCGCATGTCGCTACCGACCTGATCGGACGTGCAGCCGAAGATGCGTGCAGCCGTCTCCGTGTGGATGTCGCGCCCTTCGCAGAACGCGGCTATCATGGAGGGGGCTTCAGAGAGAGCCGCCATGAGGCGCAGCTCTACCTGCGAGTAGTCAGCGGAGAGGATGAGATGGTCAGCATCGCGGGCGACGAAGGCGCGGCGTATAAGCTTCCCTTCCTCGGAGCGTACAGGGATGTTCTGCAGGTTCGGATTCTGGCAGGCGAGGCGACCCGTCGTCGTCACCATCTGCATGAGGTTCGCATGGATGCGGCCGTCTTTTTCAGAGATGAAGCGTGGGAGGGCATCGAGGTAGGTGCCCTTGAGTTTATTAAGCTCGCGATAATTCAGAATATCACCGACGAGGGGGGAGATGGGGACGAGCTTGCGCAGGGTTTCTTCGTCGGTGACGTACTGGCCTGTGCGTGTTTTCTTCGGCTTGTCGACGAGTTTTAGCTCTCCGAAGAGGAGTTCTCCGAGCTGCTTGGGGGAGTTCAGATTAATCTCGCGTCCTATCTCGGCATCGAGGCGTTGCTTGATCGTCTCTATCTGCTTGGCCAGCTCTTCTGAGCTCGCGGCTAGCTGCTGGGGGTCGACGCGCATGCCTTCCATTTCTAGCTCGGCAAGCACAGGGATGAGGGGGAACTCCACGCTTTCCATGAGGGGGAGCAGCCCTGCTTCTTCCAGCTGACCACGCAGCAGCAGCGAGAGCTGGAGGCTGATGTCGGCATCTTCGGCGGCGTAGCTTGCCATGGTCTCGACAGGGACGGAGGCGGTGTCCATTTCCTTCCCTGCGATTTCTTCGAGGGGGATGGTTTTATAAGAAAGAAGAGTCTGCGCCATCTCGTCCATGCCATGTCGCTGGTCGGGGTAGAGGGCACTGTGGGCGAGCATCGCGTCGAAGAAGGGGCCTCGGAGCTCTAAGCCAGCGTTTCGCAAGACTTGGTAATCAAACTTGAGGTTCACCCCACATTTTTCTGCGGAGGAGAGGAAGAGCTCGGCGAAGTCGAAAAGGTCACTCACATTTTCAATGGGGACGTAGTACGCGTCATGCTCCTTCGCGGAGAAGGAGATGCCCAGCAGTCTGTCTTCGAGAGGGTTGAGCCCTGTGGTTTCTGTGTCGAATGCCCAGCGGTCAGATTTCAGCAGGAGGGAGGCGAGTTTTTTCCTATCCGCTGGCTTGCGGATGAGGCGGTACTTCGTCGGCATGCTGTTGATGTCTTTCAGAGAGGGCTCGTCGAAGAGGGACATTTGCGCGCTGGCGGCAGGAGGTGATTCTGCGGGGGCTGCGCTTGCGGGGGCTGCCTTCCCTCCGACACGCTTGATGAGTCCCTTGAACTCGAACTCCTCGAAGCAGGTCTTCAGCGCGGCTTCGTCGTAGCCCTTCCATGCACATTCGTCCACGGTGAGTCCGAGCTCGATGTCACGGCGTATGGTGGCAAGCTGGTAGGAGAGGCGTAGATTGTCCGCGCCTAGTTCGATTTTCTCGCGCAGCTTGCCTTTGATCTCGCTGCTGCGTGCGAGGATTTCATCCACGCTGCCGAACTGGGTGATGAGCTTCTTCGCTGTGACTGCCCCCACGCCTGCGACACCGGGGATGTTATCGGAGGCATCCCCCATGAGAGCGAGGATGTCGATGATCTGCGCAGGGGTATCTATCCCCCACTCAGCGAGGAAGTCGGCTTCGCGTACGAGCTCGAAGTCCGCGCCTTTCTTCCCCGGCTTCCAGAAGGAGCAGAGGGGGGAGAGCAGCTGACCGAGGTCCTTGTCCAGCGACACCATGTAGGAGGGCATGCCCGCTTCGTCCGCGTGGCGTGTCAGCGTGCCGATGAGGTCATCGGCTTCGTAGCCCTGCATGCGCAGGACAGGGATATTCATCTTCTCGAAGAGCTCGACGGCATAGGGGATGGAGTCGCGCAGCTCTTGTGGCATGGCCTGACGGTTCGCCTTGTACTCCGCGTACTGCTCATGTCGGAAGGTGGGTCCTGACGCATCGAGGCAGGCGACGAGATGCGTAGGCTGCACTCGGTCTATGAGTGAGAGCACGGTGTTCGCCAAGCCAAAGATCGCGGAGGTATTCAGCCCATCAGCGCGTCGCATGGGTGCATTGATAAAGGCGTAGAAGGCGCGGTAGATGAGCGCCATCCCATCGAGGATATAGAGTGATTTGTCCGACATGCACTTGCATCTTACCACAGTGGGCGTGGCTTGCAAGATTTTTAGATGGACAGGTAGCGGGTAGAGCTCATGTTAGATGATTTGACAGAGAAAAATAGCTTGATTTTCTTGACTAATAGTGTAGGTTTTACCATATAGTTTTTTTAAACATTACACGCTCTTCTTTATCATCAATTAGCATGAAAACACGCATCTCTCACCCTACGAAGCCTGCTGGCTTCGCCATCATATCCACGATGATTCTCATGGTGCTTGTCGCCCTGATAGCCGTAGGACTCATGGCACTCGTGGCTAGCCGCAACCGCATCGCCGCGCAGAAACTCCTCTACGAAGAAGCCCGCCAGCAGGCACGCATCGGTCTGAACGCGGCTATCGCAGAGCTGCAAGTAGAAGTCGGACCCGACCAGCGTGTCACAGCAAACTCAGGCATCATGAACAGCAGCGACCAAGGGGCGAGCCCCTACCTGCTCGGCGTATGGAACAGCTGGGATGGTCCTATCTACGGAAAGAGCAAGTCTGGTAAAGCAGGTAGCATCCAAGAAACCTATGACAAGGGTCGCTCTGCCATGTTCCGACGCTGGCTCATCTCCTCGACTGACAAGGAGTCGACACGCCAGATTAACAGCTACAAGCAGCTCAGCAGCAGCGAACCGGGTAAGCGCATCTGCCTTATCGGATCGGGAACTCTCGGCGATGGTGCACCACGCGACCAGTACATCTACGCTGACCTCATCAGCATGCCTTCACGCGGTCAGAACATCACGCAGTACGCATGGTGGGTAGGTGGAGAGAACCAGAAGGCGAAGATCAATATCGAAGAACTCGAAGAGACGACTGATCCCGTAGAGGCACTGCACCGCACATGGGATACGCCGCCTGCCTCCTTTGAAGGAAGCCAGCTCTACGCTCATCTCGCAGTGCCTATAGACAATAATGCGAAGGTACTCACCCTGAATACCCTTCAGCTCGCAGGCTCAAGCGCGCAGAGCGCGGGAGCTCCCTACTTCTTCGACATCACGACACATTCCTACAGCCTGCCTGTGAACATCAGCATGGGTGGCTTCAAGCAAGATCTCTCCCTGCTTTTTAATAAGGATCACCTCGGCGATACGGAGTTTGCGCGTCGTACGACGCAGGATGCACCTATAGCCGAGCAGGGCAATCAGATACCAGTGGGGCAGACGCGCGACATGCCCATAGGTAGCTGGCAGAACATGCATGCCTACCACAACACATGGCCGAATGGCCAAAGCGGTGGCACTCGAGCCTTCGTCGCAAGAATTGTGGGTAATCTTAATAATGCCCACACTCGCATGAGTGGCAGTGCTTACAAAGACAAAGAGTACCTTACCGATACCAATAGTGCCTACGACGGCGACTATGACATTAAAACCCTCTTGGAAGAAGGCTCTGATACGGCAGGCTATGCACGTGTCCCCATCATGCTCTCCTATATTAAGAGCTTTTTCATGCACTGCGAGCCCAACGGTCAGACAAGCGGGGGCACAGGCACAACAGTTGGCACAGGCGGTACAGATCCTAAGTACGATCTGAGCGTAGGCTATACGGCAGTCGTCCTCTGGTGGAATCCCTACAACGTCCCCATGCGAGTCTCTAGCAAAAAACTCTGGTCATACACCCTTCCTTACAAAACCGTGTGGCTACAGAGCTTCTATGATAAACAGGATGGTCTGGGCTATCGCTGGTCTAACTATGGGATGGTACAGCGATGGACATCCGACGCACAGCTGGGCATGGTTTATAATAATGATCAAACCTTTGGTGATAACTATGGTGAATACTTCATCGCAGCGCATAACGATAAATCCTCTGATATCGTCTTTGCCCCTGGGGAAATCCTCATATTCTCGCCCTCGACAGGTGATGCGATTACGACCATTGGTGAGGCCTTCGATAACCCCTTTGCGAATGAGTATGATCCAAAGACAACCTCGGGGATTAAGGCTCATTTCTACGGCAGCAAGGTTGGCTACTCCGCTGGTCAAAATACACCGAAGTCTATAGTGGACAGCGGGCACTTTAAACTCAGACTGCGCTTAGGGGCATTCTATGACCCTGTCACAGAGGCAAAAATTCCACTCTATTCAAACATGGGGGTCTGGTTCGCAGGATCACCTGAGATGCTCACCTATCGTGGCGGCTTCAACGGCGTTTCACACTCAACAGGTGGCAATGTCGGCCAGCACCTAGGCTCACCCCACCGCTACACACTGGGATGGTATGACCCCGATACGACGAAGGACAACTTAGAAATCATGGAGATTACGGCATGGAATACGAACTCAATGAATGACGCTAACCTGCCCTATTACGTGGCAGCCCTCGGCATCACACCAAAGTCTGCCAACGAGACGATGCGAACCCGCTTCTCGACGGGAGACTATCGTAACAAATCATGGCAGTACTCCAGCCCCGCCTTCTTCGGTTCTCGTATCGCCGAATCGGGAGCAGATAAAGACACATTCGAGCAGCTGCGCGCCTACCACCCCTATCAGCTCATTAACATCGAAGTAGGCGGAGGTCTCACCGCAGCCCCCGTTGAAAGCATAGGTCGTAATGGCTTCTATGGCGGCACCGGTGATGGAGAGCAGGTCTCCTTCATCTCATCGCTAGAGCTCCCACTACACCCGCCCTTTTCTCTGGCAGGTTATAGTGGTATGCGCCTCAGCCCAGGGTGGTTTGAAGGCACTCAGCGCACCATCTTCGAAGGTGGTAGCTCGAACCTCATACGTCAGCAATACCAGTCAGGTGTACCCAGCGTAGGCATAGGGAACTCCTTCGCCGACCCTGCACTGCCAGCAGATGACATCCACCGCTCCTATAATCATGACTACCCGCTCATCTACGGTCAGGAAGTGATCTTTGATGACTACTTCGACCATGGACTCATCATCAACGATGCACTCTGGGATAGATTCTTCACCTCCTCTATCTCTGACATGCCTAGCGCCACAAGTACCGTCGAAGCTCAAGATACACTCACTGCCTTTCTGAGCGGAGAGAAGCCCCTTCCCGTTTCTCGCTATGTAAAAGCCTCAAACGCCTACCCCGATGAGGCCGTCATAGAGCGCCTCATGGCAGAAGACGGTTGGAAGTATGTCGCGCAGTTCATTCAGATCAATGGCGGCTTTAACATCAACTCTACCTCCGTAGAGGCATGGGCAGCCACACTACGCGGACTATCTAAGCGCAAACTCGTCACGAATGTCTCAGGTAAACTCAGCCTCGTCGAAGAGGGCAAGAATGAAAGTGATGTCATCTTCTCGCGCTTCATGGTCTCGACGACGGACAAGAGCGTGGATTCGCTGAACGGCTACAGCATGATGCGTGGCTCTAGTGACTTCCGCGACAATATAGGATTAGCCACCGCATGGAGCGAAGTTCGCAAGCTGGATAATAATAAGATCCAAGAACTCGCGGAGCGCATCGTCGAGCAGGTACGTGAGCGAGGGCCCTTCCTGAACATGTCTGATTTCATTAACCGTCGCCTCGACGCGAACGATAAGGAGAAGGCACTCACAGGTGCGCTCCAAGCAGCCATCGACCGCACCAGCATAAACGATGAGTTCCAAGAGTCTATGATCACTCACACAGGGGACGGTAAGTTCTACAAGTTCCCAGAGGCGGCACTCGGCTCTATCCACACGGCAGCACCCGGCTACCTCATCCAGAGTGACGTGCTCATGTCACTGAGTAATATCCTCACCCTACGTGATGACACCTTCATCGTCCGCTCCTATGGCTGTGTGCGTAACGTGAATGATGCCATCTTAGCACAGGCATGGTGCGAAGCTGTCGTCCAGCGACGTATTCACTACGTAGACCCGACGAACAGCCCCTCAGAAAGTACGAATAACCCTGATGGCTCTAGCAATAGCCCACTTTCCGAGGTGAACCAAGTCATGGGGCGCAAGCTAGAAGTCGTCTCCTTCCGCTGGCTCGATCACTGGGATATATAACATGCACACCTCTCTGATTTCTCCAATATGGAAACATAACAAACTCATAATAAAAATGAGTTCATGATCTGGGATAAATTTGTCTTGATTTCTGAGGCATTTTGTGTAAATTCTATCATGAATGCCACCTTCTGCGTGCACTCCCCTATCACCATCTTTCACAGAATAAAATGAAAACTCGACACCCTCATCCCACGAAGCCAGCAGGCTTCGCCATCATATCCACGATGATTCTCATGGTGCTTGTCGCCCTGATAGCCG
>CAYJNX010000021.1:0-20829 GCA_964371525.1 uncultured Akkermansia sp.
TATCATCCAAACTGCGTGCAAAATCCGAAGCTGCTAATTTTGCAAGATCCCCATAAGCGACACCTAAATGGATTTTTAAGGGTCACTGCCCTCGCGGAAAAGCTGTGCTCACAGAGCACAGCAGCGTCAGTTTCTTATAGCTTGAAGTCACACGCGCCCGCCATGCAAACCCAGCATCATCTCCACACCCGAAACTGACGCTCCGACCACCGCGCGCGATAGCGCGGCTCTTTTTTTTCGTGGCAAACGCGAAAGCGTCATGCAGAGAAGGCATGAAAACAAGCGCACTAGCTACCCAAGAGTCAAGCATATCTTCCGATATGCTTGACGAGCCGTGAGCAAGGAAACGAGATTTTTATTAAAGATATCCATTAGGACTTAGCGGCATTTCTCGCTTCACGCTCAGCAGCGCGCTTCGCTTTTACTTGCTCTTTCTTGTAATCAGCGATGATATCTTTCCAGTCGAGAATGATTCGACCAGATCCATTCTTAAAAAGATTACCGTCAGCATCGACGAAGCAGGCATGAGTTAGGCTTCCATCACCTCCCGTGTAGCCTGGGAGCTGGCTAGCTGCGCTGCTCATCACCATGGGAAACTTTGCCTTATACTTCTCGACATAGGCAATAGCTTCGGCATCACTTTTATCGAAGCTAACAAGAATAAGCTCTATTTTCTTACTCTTTAATTTTTTGTGAATTTTTACAACTTCAGGCATGAGTACCACACAGGCACCACACCAGCTAGCGGAGTTCAAGTAGATATAGTAATCTGCCTTTTTATTAAACTTCCCTGCGAGTGGTTCGAGATTTTCCAGAGCAGCGTGAACGGCTTTCACTTCGACCTGCTCTTCAGATGCCTTGCTCTTCGCATAGACATGGGGAGCAACTGTGGCGGTACTGAGCACGGTAAGCGCGCTGAGAATAGAGAATATTTTTTTCATGACTTGAGATGACTGGCTTTGCTTCACCAGTCTTTCTACCCTATCAAGTCACCTATATCATGTCAAGCATCGAAAAGATCATGCAAGATAATCGTGGATGACAGCCAGCAGCTTCTTCACGGGCAGGCCGATGACATTATCCCTGTCGCCTATGACAGAGTCTATCAGCAGATGCTCCTTGTCTTGGAGCGCGTAAGAGCCCGCCTTATCCATGACGTAGACTTCGCGCATATAGTGCTCCAGCTGCTCGCGCGTGCGCGGGAGGAAGCGTACCATGCTCTTCTCCGTGAAGTCGCGTCTCTCTCCATCAGGCATGCAGACGGCTACCGCCGTGCAGACGCAGTGCACGCGCCCTTGTAGGCGCGTGAGCATCTGGAGGGCATCTTCTACATCGCGAGGTTTCCCCAGTGGCTCATCGTCGATGAAGACGAGGGTGTCTGCTCCGATGATGAGCCTGTTGGGATACTGAGCAGCGATGTCCATCGCTTTCAGAGCAGCATTGTGCGCACAGAGCTCTTCGGGGAGCATGCTCGCGTCATGCAGCTCTTCGACATCACTGGTGATGACCTCAAAGCTCACGCCCTCTCGCGTGAGGAGGTCTCGGCGGCGCGGGGATTGGGAGGCGAGTATGATGTGACTCATGAGCAGGATTCTTCTTCTGGTGACATGTTGCCGAGCACGCGGCGGCGCACGCTGTCGCTGAGTTCGTATATCTCCTGAATAGTCGTACCACGTAGTTGCTCTGCACGCATGCGGCAGAGGTCTCTGTCTTCGCGTGAGTCGAACTCGAAGCCCACAAAGGCGCGCCCTACATGCTCACCTGTATACTGGTAGTTGAAATAGCAGAGGGAGGCGTACTCGCCCATCGCAGACATGAACTCATAGAAAGCACCAGGACGCTCGGGGAAGTCGATAACGAAGAACACAGGGTGCGTGAGGCGTGCTCTGTCGTAGGAGATCATGCGGAAGCGCACGTCATCATCCTGCGTGACATCTTCGGCCTTCAGTCCTTTTTCTGAGAGTCTTTTATTAATCTCGGCGAAGTCTTCTTGCGTGCCGTACACTCCAAAGACAGGATACTGGATATCACCGTCAATGCGCCCATACTGCACATCGCGCAGCTGCACCCCCTGCGGGATCTGGCGGAGGTAGCGTAGTACCTGACCGCGTTTTGTTTCCATGGGAATGCGCAGATAACGCAGGGTGTAATTCTGATCTCGTCCTCCTGCGCGGCTCGCGACGGAGATGAGCTGGGAGAAGTCCATGTTCGCTCCAGAGATGATGAAGAGGCACTTGTCGCCAGACTTGATCACGCCCTTATCCCAGTCTTGAAGGAGGGCGGCCATGCCTAGCGCACCTGATGGCTCGGGCACGACGCGTATGCTCTCCCAGAGGGTGCGCATGGCTTCACATACTTCACCATTGCTAACGCAGACGATGCCGTCGAGGAGCTCGGCACAGAGTGGATAGGTGACCTCGCCAGCCAAGCGTACAGCTGTGCCATCACAGAAAACGTCTACATAGGGGAGTGCCACGCGCTCGCCTGCGACGAGGGCTGTCTTCATGCTCGCCTGATCTTCCTCTTCCACACCGACGATGCGAGCTTCTGGCCAGAAGTGACGGAACCAGCACGCCGCGCCAGCAGCTAGACCACCACCGCCAATCTGGAGGTAGATATGGTCGAAGGAACCCTGCCCACTCATGACGACTTCATCGGCGAGCGTGCCCTGCCCAGCTATGGTGGTGATGTCATCATAGGGGTGGACGAATTGTAAATTTTCCGATTTTGCGTATTCCTTCGCTGCAATAGACGCAGCATCGTAGGAGTCACCTACCAGATAGATACTCACGTTCTCGCCACCATGCTTGTACACGGCGCGCTGCTTCACTTCGGGGGTGGAGCGTGGCATGTAGATATGCGCGTGGCAGCCGAGTTTACGCGCGGCTAGAGCGACACCCTGCGCGTGATTCCCCGCACTGGCGGCGACGACTCCGCGCGCGCGCTGCTCTTCGCTAAGTGAGGCCATGCAGTTGTACGCGCCGCGCCACTTGTAGGCTTTAATAGGACCGAGGTCTTCACGTTTGACGAAAATATCTGCGTCGATGTCTTTAATCTCTACGCGTTGAAGCGGAGTCTGACTGCCTACTTCATACACGCGCTGACGAGCTCTGAGGGTCTCTTCGAATAATTCATCTAGCTGTTCTTTCATCATATGGAATCTATACTATATTATTTTTCCTACGGAATCAAGCTATTAGCTCATCCATGTTGCAAAAGAAGCATCAGAAGGCATACGCCAGTCCCCACGAGGCGATAGCGAGATAGAGCCTACCTTCGGGCCATCAGGGATGCAGCTGCGCTTGAACTGCTGCGTGAAGAAGCGGCGTAGGAAGGTGGCTAAGGTTTTCTCCTGCAAGGCGGTCTCATACTGACCATCGAATGCCTGAGCTGCGAGGGCGAGTAATTTCTCAGGTGTCGAGCCGTACTTGATCATGTGGTAGAGGTAGAAGTCATGCAGGTCGTAAGGTCCGATGATGTCTTCTGTTTTCTGCTCGATACTGCCGTCTTCGGCAGGGGGTAGGAGCTCTGGGCTCACAGGGGTGTCATTGATATCTTGTAAGATGGCTGCCAGCTCAGGACTCGATGTGCGCGCGACATGCTCGATGAGGCAGCGGATGAGTGTCTTCGGGATGGAGCAGTTCACCGCATACATGCTCATGTGGTCGGCATTGTAAGTCGACCAGCCGAGGGCGATCTCGGAGAGGTCTCCTGTACCGACGACGATGCCGTGGAGCTTGTTTGCGAGATTCATGAGTATCTTCGTGCGCTCGCGTGCCTGCACGTTTTCGTAGGTGTTCGTACGAAGACTAGGGTCGAAGTCCAGATCCTTGAAGTGCAGAAGACAGGCTTCGCGGATGGGGATTTCCTCGAAGCTCGCGCCTACTTCTCGGATGAGAGAAATGGCGTTTTGGTACGTGCGCCCTGTCGTGCCGAAGCCGGGCATGGTCACCGCCTTGATCTGCTCGGGCTTCATGCCGAGATGCTGGCAGGCTCTCAGGCAGACGAGCAGGGCAAGCGTGCTGTCAAGACCACCGGATATGCCGATAACGAGTGACTTCGCGCCCGAGCACTCGATGCGCTTAGCAAGACCGTGGGACTGGATGTCGAGGATTTCTTCACAGCGTTCTTCGCGGTCCTTCGTCGATGGGAGGAAGGGATAAGGGGCGATCTGCGCAAAGCGACGATCACAGCTATCAGGCAGCTTTTCCAAGGGAAGCACACGTACGCGCGCGATGCCCTGTGGTATCTCTGTATCATGGAAGGAGCTCTCGCGCTGACGCACAGTGGCGAGGCGCGCGAGGTCTACGTCCGCACAGATATAGGAGGAGTGTCGCTGGTATCGCTGGCCTTCTGCGACGATGCGCCCGTTATCAGCGATGAGTGCATGCCCGCTATAGACGACATCCTGTGTGCTTTCATGCACGCCTGCCGAGGCGTAAGCGTAGGCAGCGAGGCATCGCGCGCTCTGCTGCGACACGAGGCTGCGGCGGTACGCGGCCTTCCCGACGTAATCGTTACTCGCACTGGGGTTGAGGATGAGGCGCGCGCCCTGCCTCGCGAGATAGGAGCTGGGGGGCACGAGACTCCACAGGTCTTCGCAGAGCTCTATACCTATACTGAGGTCTCCTCCATCGGAGAAGAGTATGTCTGTGCCGATAGGGATTTGCTGATTGCCAAGCATGATGCTGTTCACCGCGAGATCCTTTGCAGGGCGGAATTGGCGTTTCTCGTAGAACTCAGCATAGTTCGGCAGGATGCTCTTCGGGACGATGCCGACGATCTTACCACACTGCACAAGGGCTGCGACATTATACAGCCCATCCTGCACCATGAGAGGGAGACCCACGACGGAGATGGTCTTCGTGTCGGTGGTCATCTCTACCCATCGCAGCAGGCCGTCGCGCGCGGATTGCAGGAGCTGCGACTGGTAAAACAGGTCACCACAGCTATAGCTTGTGAGGCAAAGCTCGGGGAAGAGGACGATATCTGCTTGCTGATTTTCAACAAGTTCATTCATCATCTCTTCCATCACAGATAGATTATACGAGACATCTGCCACGCGCAGGCGCGGTACAGCGGTAGCTAGGCGATAGTATCCAAGGCGGCTCATCGCCTCTATTCTGACAGATCACAAAAAAAAGTCAATACACAGAAAATAGCACATTCAGAAAGAGCTAAAATCTAACTACTTACTGAATAATGTAAGATTATCTTGTCAACTCCCTACAGAATCGGTATACTACACAACGCAAACCATCATAATATAAGACTATGAATACATCCCTCCTATTACACGGACTCGTCGCAGCGACTCATACACCCATGAATGCTGACGGCACATGCAATTCCTCCCTTGTTGATAACCAAGCCGCCTTCCTTGCATCACAGGGAATCAAGCTTGTATTCATCACAGGTTCTACAGGCGAAAGTGCACACATGCAGCTCACCGAGCGCATGGAAAACATCGCCGCATGGGGCGAAGCTAGCAAGAAGCATGACATCGGCGTCATCGTACACACAGGTAGCAACAGCGTCTACGACGCACGCGACCTCGCTGCATGCGGTGCTGCAAACGGTGCAGTCGCTACATCCAGCAACGCTCCTAACTACTTCAAGCCCGGCAGCATCAACTCTCTCGTAGACTGCTGCGCAGTCGCAGCATCTGGTGCACCTGAGATCCCTTACTACTACTACGACATCCCTGTCCTCACTGGTGTGACATTCAACCCCACTCAGGTCATGGCTGCCGCAGCCGCTAAGATTCCTAACTTCGCTGGTCTGAAGTTCACGAACCCTGACCTCGCTCTCTACCTTGACGCGCTGAACTATGATGGTGGCAAGTACGACTGCCCATGGGGTGTCGACGAATGGATGCTTGGCGCACTCGCAACAGGTGCAAAGGGTGGCGTAGGCTCATCCTTCAACTTCGCTCCTAAGCTTTACTGGGATCTCATCGCCGCATTCAACGAAGGCGACATCGCTAAGGCACGTGAGCTCCAGACGCTCTCTGTCAAGATGATCAACATCATCGCTGCTCGTGGCTACATGGGCTGCGCGAAGCTCATCATGGGCTGGCACGGTGTCGATCTCGGACCAGCTCGCCTTCCTATGGGTAACCCTGACAAGGCAAGCGCAGACGCCCTCCGTGCTGAACTCAGCGCGATCGGCTTCTTCGACTGGGCAACCAGCAAGTAATCCTATACAACATCACCCTGACCCCTAACTGATTTTATCTATCTTTAACATGAACACCCCAATTAGCGGAGAATTCTATCTCGATAAACTACTCAACGACGTTATCCCCTTCTGGTTCCCACGAGCCAATGATGAGAAAAACGGTGGACTCTTCCACTGCTTTGATGCGGATGGCACACTCGTCGATAGTGATAAATCAGTATGGGCGCAGGGTCGCATGGCCTGGATGCTGCTCACCTGCTACAACAGCATTGAGCAGCGTCCCGAGTGGCTCGCCAGCGCAGAAAGTGCTCTGAAGTTCCTAGAAGACCACTGCGTCGACCGCGAGGACGGACGCATGTACTTCCACGTGGAAGCAGACGGTACTCCGCTGCGCAAGCGTCGCTACGCCTACAGTGAGAGCTTCGCCTCCATCGCTTGGGCAGCACACTACGGCGCGACGAAGGATGCGAAAAGCGCAGAACTCGCACGCCACTACTACGACATCTTCGTCGATCTGAACTTCACCGAGGGCAAGATGGCTCCGAAGAGCACAGGCAAGCGTCCCTCCGTAGGACTCGCCCCGCGCATGATCACCATCGTGACAGCTCAGGAGCTGCGCCGCTACCTCGGCGACGAGGACGGTTACTTCACGGGATGGATTGATCGCTGCATCGCTGATATCAAGAAGTACTTCATCAAGCCCGAGCTCCGCGTCGTCATGGAATGCGTCGCGCCTGATGGCAGCATCATCGACCACTTCGACGAACGCACACTGAACCCCGGTCACGCCATCGAAGGCGGATGGTTCATCCTTGCCGAAGCAGAGCACCGCAACAACGATCCAGAACTCATCAAGATGGGCTGCGATATGATAGATTGGTCTCTGGACAGAGGCTGGGATACTGAGTTCGGCGGACTCCTATACTTCACCGATGTGTACGGCAAGCCTGTACAGGAATACTGGCACAACATGAAGTTCTGGTGGCCTCATGACGAGGCTCTTATCGGCACAGCTCTCGCATGGAAGCTCACAGGTGCGGACAAGTACAAGCTGTGGCATCAGCACATACGCGACTGGTCATTCAAGAACCTCCAAGACAAGAAGAATGGCGAATGGTACGGCTATTGCAATCGCGATGGCAGCCCCGCCAACACGCTAAAGGGTAGCCTCTGGAAGTCCTTCTTCCACCACCCACGCGCACTTTTCCTCTGCGCCCAGATCCTCGGTGCAATCCCGCAGGACACATCGGCTCAATAAGATTTTTTAAACATGATTATCGGTATTCTTAATTCAGGTGGCGACTGCCCAGGTATCAACGCAGTCATCGAAGGCTTCGTCATGGCGGCCTACAAGCGCGCATGGCGCGTCATCGGCTTCCATGATGGTTTCGAAGGTCTCCTGCCTAGCGAAGGGGGACGACGCTACGAAGTGCTCAACCCCACAAAGGTTCACAAGATCCGCTCCATGGGGGGCACGATACTCGGAACGACCAACTCTGGAAGCTTCAAGTCTACGGTGAATAAGCTCGGCTCGCGCACTCTGAATCCAGAATCTGTCGCGAAGGCGAAAAAGACCATCACAGCTCTCGGCTTACAGGCACTCATCGTCATCGGTGGAGACGGCTCTGCTATCACAGCCCGTCTCCTCGTCGACGAAGGTCTCCCCATCATCACGATACCTAAGACGATTAACAACGACCTCTGCGCACCCTCCGACTACACATTCGGCTTCCAGAGTGCCGTCGAAGTCGTCAGTGAATCCCTCGATGAAATCCGCACGACAGCGAATGCGCATCAGCGCATGATGGTCATTGAAGTCATGGGTGACCTGTCTGGCTGGATCGCGCTGCACAGCGGCATCTCTAGCTCAGCTGATGTCGTACTCATTCCTGAAATAGATTTTGACCTAGAAAAGGTCATCGCAGGCATTCGCGAGCGTAAGGCACGCGGTCAGCGTGAAATCATCGTCGTGGTCGCAGAAGGCGCTCGTCTCGATGGGAAATACACGACCATCCCTGCCACCGACCACGGGGAAGAACGCCTCGGCGGTATAGGTAATGTGCTCTCACGCCGCCTCGAAGAGATGACTGGTATCGAGACGCGCTACTGCATCCTCGGGCACACCCAACGTGGTGGCTCACCCTGCGCCTTCGACCGCATCCTCGGACTGCGCTTCGGTGTAGAAGCTGTGAAGCTCATCGAGCAAAAGAACTTTGGCACATCACTTATCCTCAAAGGACTTGAAGTAGCAGCGGTCAGCCTCGATGAAGCCATCGCAGAGCGTCGACACGTGCGCCCTGATAGTCATATCGTACGCACCGCGCGCGACCTCGGCATCATTTTCGGTGACCGCGCCCCAGAAGATTTACACCTCGCTGAACTACCAGTACCCGAAGAAAACGCAAGCGCAACATGAGCAACATTCCAACTATCAAATCATCCATGACTACTCGCACAGCCCTACTCGGAACAGCCCTACTCGGCTCAGTTCTCCTCAGCAGCTGTAAGAACATGGATGCCTACTTCCCCCCATCTGCACCGAACACAGTAAGCTACGTCGCCGTCGAGAACAACTCGGGACGCATCATTTACTCCGCGAACTCGACAGCACGCCGCCCTATTGGCATGCTTACGAATGTCGCTACTGCCATCGTCGCTATAGACTGGATAGAAAGTCGTAATATCTCGCCTAGCGAACTGATCACAGTACCGAACGAAGTACAAAAATGGCCTCATACGAACCTTCTGGGACTGAAGCCAGGCGACAGACTCAGCATACGCGATGCCCTGTATTCGGCCCTACTCTGGGAAGACTCAGCTAGTGCGCTCACTCTCGCCTATGCTTGCGGTAGCCAACTCAGCACGAGACAACCCAAAACGGCATTCGTCGCTCAGATGAATCAGCTCGCAAAAAGCCTAGCCATGAAAGATACGAACTTCCTCGATGCCCACGGTGCGGCTAGCTCCTACTCTACGGCTCGCGATCTCGCGATCTTAGCCATGTACGCGCACCAGAAGCCAGCATTCCAGCTCATCTCATCGCAGAAGTCAAATATCTGCACCATCTTCAGTGGAGGCACGAGCCGTCAGGTCGAGGCTGTGAACTCCAATAAGCTGCTCACTCAGCGTAGCGATGTGGACGGCATCAAGGTCGCGCTATCACAAAAGGCGGGTGCCTGCGCGATGATCACCTCACGCATCCCCTCACTCAAGCTTCCAAACGGCGCAGAAGGCAGCATGGTCACCTACCCACGCCGCATGAGCGTTATCCTCCTCGGTAGCACCCCAGCGGGACGCTACGATGCTATTAACAAGTTCTTGCGCGATGGATGGGGCGAATGGCAGTCATGGATCGAAAACCAAGGCACATACGACCCAACACGCTTCTTACAACTTCCAAAATAAATCATGAATATAGGAATACTTAATGCCGGTGGCGACTGCCCCGGGCTCAATGCCGTCATCGAAGGCGCTGTCGGCGCAGCTACAGCTAAGGGCTGGACTGTCTATGGTTTTTACGATGGATTCGAAGGTCTTCTATCTACAGAAGATGATGAACGATACACCATACTTACCCGCGAAAACTGCCTGAACATCCGCTCCGCTGGCGGTACGATTCTCGGCACGGTGAACAAGGGAAACTTCACCGTGAAGAGCGGTGTCGGTGGTCGCATGGAAATCGCGAAAGAGGTGCTTGACGCGACAAAAGCCACGGTAGAACGTCTGAATCTCTCTGCCCTCATCGTCATCGGCGGAGACGGCTCACAGACCATCGGACTCGAGCTCAAGCAGATAGGTCTCCCCATCGTCGGTGTACCGAAGACAATTGACAATGACCTCAGCTCGACGGACTACACCTTCGGCTTCATGACGGCAGTCGACATCGTGAGTCGCAACCTCGACCGCCTCCGCACGACAGCTCAGGCGCATCAGCGCATGATGGTCGTCGAAGTCATGGGGCGTCACGCAGGCTGGATCGCTCTCTACGGCGGTATGGCTGGTGGTGCTGATGTCATCCTGCTTCCAGAAATCGAGTTCAAGCTCGAAGAAGTCGTCCGCAAGATAGAGCTCTTAAAGGCACTCGGTCAGCGCGAAATCATCGTCGTCATCAGTGAGGGCGCACGCATAGGCGGAAAGCTCGTCACGCTCGATGAAGAGACAAAGGGGGAAGTACGCCTCGGCGGCATAGGCTCCTTCGTCTCGAAGAAGCTTGAAACCATCACAGGCATAGAGACACGCTTCTGCGTGCTCGGTCACACCCAGCGCGGTGGCTCACCTATCCCATTCGACCGGCTTCTCGGTGTACGCTGTGGTACGAAGGCTATTAATCTCATTGAACGCAAGCGTTTCGGTTACACGGTCGCGCTGAACCGCACGAGCATGGTCTCCATGCCCATCGAAGACGCGGTGAAGTCACTCCAGCTCGTCGAAAGCGGCAGCCAGCTCGTCGCAGCGGCGAAGGAAGTGGGCATCTGCTTCGGTGACGGAGATGAGTTCGTCTTCAATTAAAAAAAATTAATAAAAAAAGCCTGAGTAGTTCATCTGCTCAGGCTTTTTTATTGTAAAATCACTTCTTCTCTTTCAGAGGCACTGGACGGAAGGGAGCGCTGCGCGGTCCCTTATAGTTCGGATCCATGGAAGCGAGATGCGAATTCCCTATATAGAAGGTGAAGCTTCCTCCCTTTGCTTTGTCTTTCGCATCGAGAATATGCTCGAAAACGACGGCAGGTTGATTCCCCTCCTTCTCAGGCATGACGAATAGTCCTATGGCGAAGCTATCACGCGGTGCACCATCGGCATCATTAATCGTGTAGTTAATCGTGTTCTCACCACGGCGTAGCCCACCGAGAATCACGTCAGCGCGTCGCTCATCATGAAACTCATGCGTCGATACTCCATTAATCTTCATCGTCACAGCACGCCCAGGTATATCGAGAAAGACCTTCCCCACGAGTTGAGGATCGCCTACGAGCGTAGGCACTGCTGGCACGGTGGCGTAAGGGTGGAAGAGCTCCACGTCGCGCAGGACTTCCACGTCTTTCTTACTCAGACGAGTCGCGTAGTCAGGCAGGTGCTCCAAGGAGACAAAGCGGCTCTGGTCGAATGTCCATGCTCCCTTCCCTGTCTCATCGATAAAATACAACACATAGGCGACCGTCTGTGTCTCATCCTCTCCGACGAGCAGGCGGCCTAGGTAGACGAGGTTCATCGTGCGGCGTTGCGCTCCTGCGATAGCTCCGATGAAGCGAAAGTTCTCCAGCATGGGCAGTGACTTAGCCTCTTCGCTGAAGAAGTCCTCAGACATCTTTCCCTTCATCGAGCGTACGAGGTTTCTCACCTTCTGCTGTCTTGATCGAGGTGTCACCTTCTGCCACGCTTGCTCATCGCGTCGTTGCATCGCAAGCCTCCATGTATTGTAAAGAGTCTCACCTAGCTCGCGGGCGCGCTCTTGGTGGGGATAACTAAGAGTATCTGCTGCCGTCTGTGCCTGCGCAGGGGGGGGGGAGGCTGTGGCACTCTGCGCTCCTACGGAAGGAATCATCAGGGAGAATAATGTCAGTAAAAAAGCCCGATTCGCAGTAAGTATTTGTGCATTCATTATAGATATAATATATATGAGGCTTGCAATTTTGTCAATAAGATTGCATACTATGCACCTCCGTCTTCTATGAGTAAACTTCTCTCCTCTCCTTTAGCGCCCGATCACACGTCACTGCAAGCCAGTGAGGTCATCGTCTGGAAACGCTTCTCTGACGGAGTTCTCCTCCGCGTTCACATTTACCGACCCAGCAAGAGGGATACACAGAGACCGCAGCCCAGCATCGTGTTCTTCCATGGTGGCATGTGGATGAAGCGCAATCTGGAGGAAATCGAACCCTGGGCACTGCATTTTGCACAGCGCGGCATCACCTTCCTTATTCCAGAGTATCGCACACGCGAGCACTTTGAAATACTAGGTGAAGATATCTTAAAGGATGCTGAAGACTTCTGGGTGTGGGTACGCGAACACGCAGAGGAGCTAGGCATAAATGAAGACCAGATCACCATGGCTGGAGCTGATGCGGGAGCACTCATGGCGCTTCATATAGGCATGCCCGCGCTACCACCTCGCTGCTGGCTGCCCTGGCAGAAGAAAATGCCCCCGCCTGTCACTCCGGCGTCCATAGCCATCTTCCGAGGCATCGTCGACTCTGAGGCTATCGAAGCTCAGATGCTGAATATATCCTATGAGACACGTCAGCCTGAACGCTTTAATCCCGCGAAGAGACTCCGCAAGCAACTTCCCCCACTCTTCTGCGCTCATGGCGACCGAGATCCCTTACAGGATGTACATGCGAGCACATGGTTCTGCGCTGAATGGGAAAAACGAGGTAATCGAGCTGTCCATTACCTAGGCGAGCGCATCGACCACACACTGATGAACTTTCAGGTAAACCCACGCTGCTTCGAGCAGATGACGCGCTTATGGGAGAATTTCATGATTGACCTAGGTCAGTGGGCAGAGCCCGATGAGGAAGATGATTCTAGCCTGATGATTTAACCTTGACAAGTCCGCCCGCACTTGCTATAAAATGCCCATCTTCACGTTATGCTCCAAGAATACTTTTCAGCTCTCATCCAGTTCGTCGCAGGTTTCGGCTTTGCAGGCATGATCATCATCCTGAGTATGGTCTTCGGTCGCCGAGTGCGCTCCCGCGCTGCGGCTCAGATACCTTACGAATGCGGTGTCATCCCCGAAGGTGATGGCTCACCAGCTTACTTCTCGATCAAGTTCTACCTTGTCGCCATCCTTTTCCTTATTTTCGACTTAGAAGTGGTCTTCCTCTACCCATGGGCAGTACAGTTCAAGGACGTCGTCATGCTCAATGCCGATGCCTTCATCACCATGATGATCTTCCTCGGCGTACTCTTCATCGCTTATCTCTACGCTGTAGCGAAGGGTGTACTACACTGGCACCGCAACCCTGCACCACGCCAGTACTAAGATAAGCCTATATTTTTCTAAAAGACCTGCCTACAGCAGGTCTTTCTTTTACTTCAACACACACAATCATCACATGGATAACCATTACGCACTCATACTCGCAGGTGGCAGTGGCACACGCTTCTGGCCATTGTCTCGTAACAACAAGCCCAAGCAGCTCCTCGACTTTGACGGTAAGGGAAGCATGCTCACGCAGGCCATTACGCGCCTCAGCGGCATCATACCACCAGAGCGTATACTCATCTTAACGAATGCCGTGCAGCTCGATGAAGTTCGCCAGCAGGCCTCCTGCATCCCAGCCGAAAACATCGTCGCAGAGCCAGCACGCCGTGATACAGCTCCAGCTGTAGCCCTCGGCATCGCCCTTGTCGCCCGCCGCGACCCAAAGGCTAGCATGATTATCGTCCCCAGTGACTCACTCATTCTTAATGATACAGCCTTCCAGAGCCTCGCTGATGAAGCCCTGAACCTAGCTGATAGAGAAGAAGCACTCATCACCATCGGCATTAAGCCCACATGGCCCTGCCCTAGCTATGGCTACATCGAACGTGCTGCGAAGCTTGAAGACAGTAGCCTCCAGTTCAACTGCAACGAAGTGCATCGCTTCTGCGAAAAGCCCAGCCCAGAAAAGGCTCAAGAGTACCTTGAGCAGGGGAACTTCACATGGAATGCCGGCATCTTCATCTGGAACATCGCCCACGCACGTGAGCAGCTCGCGACACACACACCCGAGCTCGCGAGTTTCATTAATGACTTCACCGCCACGGATGATACCAGCAGTTTCATCACAGAAAAGTTCCCCACCCTCACCCCCATTTCTATCGACTTCGCCCTGATGGAGAAAGCACCCCGCGTGCTGAATTTTGAAGCGAACTTCGACTGGGATGATGTGGGATCTTGGATTTCCCTAGCGAAGTACCTCCCTCAAGATGAGGCGAAGAATGCCGCGAACACACATCTCAGCAGCATAGACGCAGGGGGGAACATCATCTTCTCTACGGAAAACAGACGCATCGCCCTCCTCGGTGTCGACGACCTCATCGTTGTGGACACAGGTGACTCCATCCTCGTCGCACGCAAGGACAGAGCAGACGACATCAAGAAGATCGTCGATCAGCTTCCAGAAGAATACACCTAAACTCTGTATGCACCCCGCGCTGGGCATAGACTTCGGGATGGCGCGTATAGGAATAGCCGCGACTGATCCAGTAGGCATCCTCGCTCATCCCGTCGAGAGCATCGCTGTCGCGACGACTCCACCACTCGACCGCATCGCGGAGCTGGTGGAGCAGCGCGGCATCCAGACACTCGTTCTAGGTCTCCCCCTGCGCCTTGATGGCACAGAGGGGAGCGCCTGCAAAAAAGTGCGAGCCTTTGGGCAACAGCTCGCGGAGAGAATACCCCAGCTGCCCCTCGTCTACGTCGATGAGTTCCTCACCACGCACCGAGCACAAGAAAAACTCCATGCTGCGGGGAAAAAAGCGAAGCAATTCAAACCCATTATCGACCAAGCAGCAGCAGTGGAAATCCTCAATACTTGGCTTGATTCGCAAAATCCCTTTGAGGGCTACCCCGACCACGATGGAGTGTGGTAAAAAATATCTGTAAAAAAGTGCGTCTAGGCTAAGAAAGTTGCTTGCCAGATCATAACGCAGCTGCTAAACTTAGTTCAGTCCGCGAAATGGACTTTTTTTAGTTTTTACAGAACACACACATGTCCCTCCAATCGTTCTTCAGCCCAAAGAGCATCGCCGTCGTTGGCGTATCTAATAACCCCAACAAGCTCGGTGCCGTCGTATTTAACAACATCATAGAAGCTGGCTTCGCTGGCGTACTCTACGGGGTAAACCCGAAACTTGCTGGAGAAACGGTTTACGGGATGCCGTGTTTTGAAAGCATCGACGCGCTCCCCACTTCCGTTGACCTCGTCGTCATCCTCGTCCCTGCGCGCTTCACAGAGCCTGTCATCGACCAGTGCATCGCTAAGGGTATCAAGAACATTTCTATCATCACCGCTGGCTTCTCTGAAGTCGGTGAGACGGCACTTGAAGCGGCAATCGCCACGAAGTGCATGGACAATGGGATCAATCTTCTCGGACCTAACTGCATGGGTCACATCTCCACCTTCGACAAGCTGAACGCGACCTTCGCTGACCGCTTCCCTCTGCTGGGTAATGTCGCGTTCGTCTCACAGTCGGGAGCCTACTGCTCCGCTATGATGGACTGGGCAGGAGGAAAGGGCATAGGCTTCTCCCACTTCATCTCCATCGGTAATAAGGCCGCTCTCGGTGAAGACGGACTCCTCGAAGCTCTGAAGGATGATCCAAACACGAACGCCTTCGTCTTCTACCTCGAATCCCTCAAGAACGGTAAGAAGTTCCTCTCCACGCTGAAGGAAGTCACGAAGACAAAGCCCTGCGTCATCATGGAACCAGGCCGCAGCCAGAAGGCACAGGCAGCCTCCCTTTCCCACACAGGCTCACTCGCACCGAACTACCGCGTGCTCGAAATCGCGCTGAAATCCTCTGGTGCTATTCAGGCTTACAATGACCGCGATCTCTTTGGCCTCTTGGAAATCCTCCAGTACTCCAGCCACAATGAGTTCGACGGACAACTCGCCGTCTTGACAAATGCTGGTGGCGTAGGCGTACTCACCTCTGACCTTTGCGAAGAAGCCGACATCGACCTCGCACGTCCTAGCGAAATGACCATTTCTAAGCTCCGCGCTGTACTCACAGCAGAAGCGGCACTCGGTAACCCCATCGACGTCGTCGGTGATGCAGGCGCAGACCGCTACGAGCACGCACTGCGCATCCTCTGCGAATGCGGCGAGTACAAGAACATCCTCGTCCTGCTCACCCCTCAGCGCGTGACAGACAGCATGGGCACAGCTCAGGCCGTCATCAAGCTGTCGAAGGAGTTCCCGAAGGTGAACATCTTCTGCTCCTTCCTCGGTGACGCATCCGTTACAGAAGCACGCAAGGCACTCTCTGACGCGAAGATCATCAACTACGAATACCCAGTCGACGGCATCCGTCTCCTCGGGCTTCTCAAGGCTCAGATGAGCTACCGTGGTGTCGAAGCAGTCACAGTCGAAACGGAAGAAGTACCAGCCGAGATCAAGGAAGCCGTGAAGTCAGCTTGCGACGCTGGTCTCTCCTCTCTTCCACAGGACACAGTCACGAAGATCATGGATCACTACGGCATCGACTATCCGAAGTCAGGTAACTTCATCGACAAGGATACTGCGCTCGACTTCTGCCGTAACCTCTTCCCCCGCCCTGTCGTCTTGAAGCTCTCTGCTCCTGACGCACTTCACAAGACAGAGATGAAAGGTATCTTCCTTAACATTAATGACGAGCTCAGCTTCAACAAGGCATGGGCACAGCTATGGGAATCCATCAGCAAGTTCGAGCTAAAGGGCGCATCCGTGCTCATTCAAGAGATGATCACAGGGGCTTCCGAAACCATCGTCGGTGTGAACTCCGATGACAACTTCGGACGCGTCCTCGTCTTCGGCACAGGTGGTGTCTACACAGAAGTTATGCGCGACACATCCATGCGCATCCTCCCTGCTAACGACTTCACCGACATGATCGCGGAGACAAAGATCGGCACTATCCTCAATGGTGTACGTGGACAAGAGCCAAAAGCCGTCGGCGCACTCGCTGGCACGCTCGGCAAGGTGCAGAAACTCGTCCTTGAGATCCCAGAAATCACTTCCATCGACGGTAACCCTGTCCTCGTCACAAAGGACAGAGCCGTGGTCGTCGACTTCAAGATGATCCTCAAGTAAGAAGTGAGCATCAATTTCAAAAAACACCGCATGCACCCTAGGGCGTATGCGGTGTTTTTTATACATACCTATCGACATTAACAAGCAGTAGAAACGCTACGCTATAATGAGCGATATTGATATATAATGCATGACAGATGAGAAGGGATTACAGTATTTCAAGCTTGATTTAGGAGAAAAAATCTGCTAGACTACCTTCATGCCGAAATCCCACAGATATCTTGCACTCTTCCTCTTTACCCTAATTCTAAGCACAGCTTCTTGCTGTGGAGTGACCATGGCGAAGAGAACTGAGGACGGAAAGTGGGCATTTGTGCCACTCGCAGACGGATTTGATTACCCTGTAGGGAAGCCAGACGCGAAGAACTATTACAAGGCTCGTGGCATACGCTTTAAGACACCTCGTCACCTCGGCGAAGACTGGAATGGTATAGGCGGCGGGAACACCGATCTCGGTGATCCTGTCTACACCATCGGTCACGGGCTCGTCACCTATGCAGCGGACGCAAAAGGCCGCTGGGGAAAGGTCGTCATCGTGCGTCACGCCTACCGTGAGCCAAGTCTTAACCGCGTCATCTGCGTGCAAACCCTCTACAGCCACCTCGACAGAATAGACGTGCAGCTCGGGCAGATCGTGATGCGAGGAGATCAAGTCGGCACAATAGGGACAAACAATGGAATGTACCCGGCTCACCTCCATGCGGAGCTCCATTACAATGTGCTCATCAACTGCGGCCAGCAGGGCGTGCCTAAGACCCCTAAGAACTACGGACACCTGACGAACTTCATCAAGAAGTACCGCAAGCTGCCCAATGAGAACAAGTGGGTGAAAGTACCCATAGGCGGCTTCCTCCCCTACAAGAACACCGTGGGGCTCTAAAAATTTCCCATTGTCCCCACCATGCCCCCAGCATGACCACATCTGGTAAAAAGATCTGCCTCTTCGGCGGAAGCTTCGACCCTGTTCATGCGGGGCATCTGCATCTCGCCGAGCGCGCCCATGAGGTGGCAGGTCTTGATACCTTACTCTTCCTCCCAGCTGCACGCTCCCCCTTCAAGCGCGAACAGCAGTGCTACTTCACCGATGAGCAGAGACTAGAGCTGCTACGCTGCATGACAGCCCATCTCGCATGGGCTGAGGTCTCAGAGCTCGATCTACGACTCCCCCCACCTAGCTGGTCATGGCGCGTCGTCGAGCTCATGCGCAAGCAGCACCCCGACGCTCAGCTCTACTGGCTCATGGGTGTCGACCAGTGGGAGCTACTCCATCACTGGGCACGCTTTGACTACCTGCAAGAGCAGCTCACCTTCATCGTCCACCATAGGCAGAAAGCCCCCGTGGAGCGCGAAGGTGCATCCGCTATCTTTATTGCTGGTGACCACCCAGCCTCCTCATCGCAGCTGCGCGACTGTCTACAAAAAAACTCAGCCATCCCCGAAGGCTGGCTGAGCGATGACTGCTTGCAATTGATGTCACAATATTAATATTTTACTGATAGGTAAAAACCTCTCTATGCAGATTCTTATCTGTTAATAACTCTAGATCTGTGTATTTCCTCTTCCTGTAAAGGCTTGATTTAACTTAATCTAGCGACTCAGCTGGACTTTTAGCGCGTTGTCCTTTCCTTCGTTACTGAAGTGACCGTAGACGGGCTCAAAGGGAAGCAGGTCGTTTTCATACTGCATGCCATAGAAGAGAGCTTTCGATTGCGAAGTGTGCCTGCTGGGGCTTCTTCTACGCGCTGCAGCACGATCATGAATACCGAGATTAAGGTATTTCACAATACCAAGCACCGTGATCACTGATTAATCATTCATGACTACGGTGATGAGAGCGCAGGCTTTAGGGAACTTGCAAAATTAGTCCGAGCAGAATTGAAATCTAGAAAATGTTCGAAACAGCACGCCTTTGCCGCATTTTTGCGAGATTTTACAGCTTTTTGGGCTTACATAGCTCGCCAAATTATATACCCTTAATATCAGCGTATTCTTTTATACCTAAGAAATAAGCCCGATGAACTGCTTTCATTAATGTGATGCAACATGATGTCTTGTCTGCTTAGTAATGATTCTACTTGATATGATGGATGTCCATAGTTGTTATTGGTACCATATGAAACAAAACAAACTCTCAGATTCTTTAGAAAATTTATAATTTTTCCATTAAAACTATCGTTGGATCCATGATGCGGCACTTGTAGTGAAAATAAATCATGTATAACTCGACATGCTAATAAATGTTTGCGAAGTGGTTTATAATTGAGGTTCGCGTCTCCTAAATATAAGCATGAAGGATTACATGTAGTGGTGAAATCATGAATACGCGCTAACTCTTTACTTGTAAGACAGTAAAACAGGCAACAGTCGCGACGAAGATAGCGCAAGTTATTTTTGAGTAAAGAGAGGAGCTCGTTGTCTTCTGACGTTCTCCAAGCTCCATACTCAGCATAATCATCAGAACCTGAGTATACGACTAAAGAGTATGTATTAGAGACTGACTGATTAAACGCCTCTTTTAATATTAATAATTCTTTATAATTTATATTATTCAGATTGATGTTTTTTTCTTCTAGAAACTTAGTAATGGTATTTTTCAACACTTTGTTTTCTATGTTGATGGGCATATAGTTCCATATGGTCTTATTTGTATAAGCTGATGTATCGCGCGCCGCACCTGATGGCTGATCACCTGTATCAGGCACCGTTACATCAATCTTTTCTCGTGAGAATTGAATTTCTTGCTCTCTTCTGTCATTCCATTGGTTCTCATTGTAAAAATCTTCATCATCATAGGGCAAATCCATAGGATCTACTATAATAAGATTCGATGCCTGGGATCGACTCCTTACAAATCTTTGTGGTGAGCTCAAGAACTCTTCAAATTCTACCTCTCCATCATGATGAGCAATTTGTGACATTATCTGAATTACCGTGTCTGAAACTTGAGGGATGTAAACATTTTCCACTTTACAGTAATCTAGTAATAAAGCTAGACCATTAATATGATCGTGGTGAAAATGAGAAATGAAAAGAACATTAATCACTTGATTCTTTTTAAACCTTCTTTTTATTTCATTTTTCAATAATTTTTTATGAGATGAAGAGCCACAGTCATAAACCATTGTGTAAGTGAAATCATCTAGAATGATTTCTTCCGTAAAAAATGCACCTTGACCTACAGGATGAATTATTCGATTTAAGTACATGAGATTTCTTATTTATTTTTATTGTTTATTAAGACGAAATTATTTTATATCTAGACATTCTCCTTGATAGAGGTGAAAAAACTTAAAGATAACGTTCATCTTATAATAGGAGTAATTGTATCCTATGTTTATAGATTAATTAATTTATTTGATTTTATCTCAAAAAACGAGAAGTTACTTTGTGTTACACTAACAAACGGTTAGAACTTCCCGATAGTTCGCTTAGAATGGGCGTACGAGCTATGCTAATACGCGCGTGGATGCAGCCTTCGTTTTCACGAATATCATACAGTATCTGCGTAGTGGAAAAACTTATGCCCGTGTCTTTCCTATTAACATCATCCCGCTTCGCAGGATCACTCTGGGCTATCCTTCACTTGCGTCGTCTCAATCTACTTAGTCGTAGATTATGCATCTTTGCGGCTCATTGGGTATTGTCACCCCAGCGACTACGCCATGTCTGGCGAACAATCGAGTAGGGGGCTTTCGTCCCCTCTCACACCACCGTATGTGCCATTTATGGCATACGGCGGTTTCCTATACGTGATTAAAGTAGCTGTGCACGGAGATTACCCCTTGGTCTCTGAGCCACTCGTTTCCCATGCCTGCATTTGGTAGCCATGTCTTTGATATGCGCCACCAGCGTCGCCCCATTCCTGTTA